>JAFBAS010000124.1 GCA_019247605.1 Hyphomicrobiales bacterium | reverse complement strand
GTGATGGTGGTGATGATGGTGATGGTGGTGGTGGTGGTAGTAATAAGGGGGTGGACCCCATCCCCAGCGATGATGATGATGGTGGTGATGATGGTGATGGTGATGATGCGGGTAATAGTAGTATTGCGCGAGCTTCACATCGCCTTTTTGCCACTCGGCTTGCGCCTTGGCCTCGTCGACGGCCCGCAGGAGCGCGAGCGCGTTGGGGATCGGCTCGAGCAGTTCCCCGTATGAGCTTGCCGTAAGGACTTCATTCGCATTCTCGGGCGCGGTGACAGCGGCTTCGGCCGAATCCGCCACCGCCAATGCCGAGATGGCTCCGATCAATCCAACGATGGTCTTGTCCATGGTGCATCTCCCGTGAATCTCTGTCGCAAACGCCTCCGGAGCGCCCGCGTTCCCGGGAGACGCAAGTGCCGCATTCCGTGAGCGGGCGTTATCCGCTTTTTTTAACGTTCGGGGGCTGATGCGAACGAAACCACTTGGGAAGCAAGGCATGCAGATCAGCGCTGATCTCGCGCGATCGCCTTCAGACGATAGAGGATTTCCAAGGCTTCCTTGGGCGTAAGCTCGTCCGGATGGACGGCTTCGAGCGTCTCGCGAATGCGGTCGCGTTCGGGAGGCGGCGGCGGATCGGCGGGGGTCGCCGCGGCAAAGAGAGGCAGTTCCTCGATGAGCTTTGCGGCGGGCTTCTCTCGTTCCGTGCGCTCGAGGCCGGCGAGGATGGATTTGGCCCTCGCGATCACCGAGCTCGGCAGGCCCGCGAGCCTTGCGACTTGCACGCCGTAGCTCCGGTCCGCGGCGCCCGCCACGATCTCATGCAGGAACACCACGTCACCATGCCATTCGCGCACGCGGCTTGTCAGATTCACGAGACGGCGCAAGCGACCGGCAAGCGCCGTGAGCTCGTGGAAATGCGTGGCGAACAACGCCCGGCAACAATTGGTCTCGTGCAAGTGCTCGAGCGTCGCCCAGGCAATCGAGAGGCCGTCGAACGTCGCCGTGCCGCGTCCGATCTCATCGAGGATGACGAGCGAGCGCAGCGACGCCTGGTTGAGGATCGCGGCTGTCTCGATCATCTCGACCATGAAGGTCGAGCGGCCGCGCGCCAGATCATCGGCCGCGCCGACGCGGGAGAAGAGCTGGTCGACGACGCCGATCACGGCGCGCCCGGCCGGCACGTAGGAGCCGATCTGCGCCAAGATGGCGACCAGCGCGCATTGGCGCAAATACGTGGATTTGCCGGCCATGTTGGGGCCGGTGACGATCGCGATCCGACCCGCGCTCTCTTCCGGGAGCGGTGAAAGATCGCAACCATTCGCCACGAAGCTCTTGCCTTCTCGCCGCAGCGCGGGCTCCACCACAGGATGGCGCCCCCCTTCGATCTCGAATGAAAGGCTGTCGTTCACGACAGGTCGCACCCATTCGAGATCGGCAGCGAGCTCCGCCAGAGCCGCCGCCACGTCCAATGTGGCAAGCGACCGCGCAACGGCGTCCAGCGCGCCGCGCGCTTCCATCACGCTCCCGGTGAGCTGAGCAAAAATCGTAAGCTCGATCGCCAAGGCCTTGTCGCCGGCCGAAGCGATGCGGCTCTCGAGCTCTCCGAGCTCGATCGTCGAGAAGCGCATCGCGCCCGCCATCGTCTGGCGATGCATGAAGGTGGCGGCCAGAGGTTCCTTGAGGAAGCGCTCGCCTGCAGCTTGCGGCACCTCGACGAAGAAGCCGAGCACGTTGTTGTGCTTGATGCGCAAGGTGCGGCACTGGGCTTCCTCGGCGTAGCGGGTCTGCAAGGCGGCTATCACCCGACGGCTCTCGTCACGCAGCGCTCGTGTTTCGTCGAGGGCGGCGTCGTAACCTTGCCGAACGAACCCGCCATCACGCTTGAAAAGCGGAAGCTCCTGCGCCAAACCGGCCGCGAGTTTCTGCGCCAGCACCGGATCGGCGCGCAGCAAGGCTCTTCTCGTCTCGTCGAGCTCGGCGCTGGCCTCGGTACCGGATTTCTCGAGCGCAAGCGCCGCGATATGGGCTTCCTCGACAGCTTGTCCGATCGCTGCGAGGTCGCGCGGCCCGCCGCGATCGAGCGCGAGACGGGTGAGCGCGCGCGATATGTCGGGAATACGCCGCAGCCTCGCGCGGATTCCGGCCCGAAGCTCGGGTCGCTCCACGAAATACGCAACCGCGTCGAGCCTGGTGCCGATCGCGGCGGGCTCGATCAGCGGGCTTGCGAGCCGCGCGGCAAGAAGTCGAGAGCCCGCGCCCGTCGCGCACCGATCGACCGTCCCTAGAAGGCTGCCGCCGCGTTCTCCCGACAACGTTCGCGAGAGCTCGAGATTGGCGCGCGTCGCCGCGTCGATGCGCATGACGCCCTTTTCGCTCGCGCGCCGAGGGATCGAGAGGGGCGGACGGGCACCGCGCTGGGTTCGCTCGACATAGGTGATCGCGGCACCCGCCGCGGCGAGCTCGCCACGTGAAAACTCGCCGAACGCGTCGACCGATGCAACTTCGAAATAGGCGGCCAGACGCGCCGTCGCCGCCGCCGCGTCGAGCCCCTCTTTCGGTTGTGGCGCGATCGGCGCGCGGACCTCCGCCCAAAGCGCCGCGAGCGCAGGATCTTCATGCAGCGCTTCGGGAACAACGATCTCGCTCGGGTCGAACCGGGCAAGCTCGGTGGCAAGCCCGTCCGCCGAGGCCTCCGCGAGCTCGAAAGCGCCCGTCGAGATGTCGAGCGCCGCAAGGCCGTAGCTCCACGTGCCGTCCGGCATTCGTAGCCGCGCGATCGCGACAAGCGTGTTGGCTCGCGAAGGATCGAGCAGCGCATCCTCGGTGATCGTGCCGGGAGTGACGAGCCTGGTCACATCGCGGCGGACAACGGATTTCGAGCCGCGCTTTCGTGCTTCGGCCGGATCCTCGAGCTGCTCGCAGACGGCGACGCGATGGCCCTTGGCGATAAGTCGCTGCAGATACTCGTCGGCGCGGTGCACGGGCACGCCGCACATAGGTATGTCGGCGCCATTGTGGCGTCCGCGCTTGGTGAGCACGATGCCCAGGGCACGGCTTGCGGTCTCGGCATCCTCGAAAAACAGCTCGTAAAAATCGCCCATGCGATAGAAGAGCAGGCAATCGGGATTCTCGGTCTTGATCTTGGCGTATTGCGCCATGACCGGAGACACCGTCTCGACCTTCATCGAGGATGGAATCGATGATGAAAGCGCGTCCATGCCTCTTTCTAGCAGGTGCGACGGTCGCCACTAAGGGGGGCGGCGAGCGAAGACCACAGATTCGATGAGGCATTCAGGGGTCCCGTCCCTCTCGACGGCGACAGGCAGGCGTTGAACCTTGCGCTTCACTGCGATGGATGCCGGGTCCCGGGCCAGACCGTGAGCGCCAAAGCGGATGGGAAGGCTTTGGCAAAAATCCAATGCCCGCTCTCGTTTAACGCTAATTAACTAATCAACGGATAATTAGCGTTAACGGCAAAAACGGGAGCCCAAGCCTCTCGTTGCCCGAGCTTGCGAGAGGGTCGTCCCGTGGCGCTACTTTCCTTCGTTTCCAGGCGCGGCCTTGCGCCTTCGCTTCTCGCGACCACCTCGGTCGCGGCACTCTTCATCGCGACGTCCCTCCCCGCGAGCGCCGGGAAAAGCATCAAGAACACGACCGCCGCGAGCGTCTCCAATGCCCAGGGGCAAGCGACGACATCGATCGTCATTTCCGGCTCGACCGTCACCGGCGCGGTCACCAACGCCGGAACAATCAGCGCCACGGCTCCGAGCCCGCTCTCGATCGTCACGAGCACGGTCGGCGGCGGTATCTCGAACACCGGCACGATCACCTCGAGCGGCAGTGGCGCCAGAGGCGTGAACATCGGTCCCTCGAGCACGATCTTCAACGGCATCGCGAATGGCCAAAGCGGCGTGATCAGCGCCACCGGTTCGGGCCAGGTCACGGCCCTGTCGATAGGCCAAGACACGGTCTCGGGCGGCGTCACCAATAATGGGCAGATCACGGCCAGCACGACGACCACCGTGGCAGGCGCTCTGGCCGATGCCAATGCCATCGCGGTTTTCGGCGGCGGGAGTAATTTCTCCGGCGGCATCAACAATGCGGGCGGCATTACTGTGAACAGCCAACAGCCCGCATCCGGGCCCGCTTTTGCGACAGGCATCCTGGTTCAGGGGGGGATTTTTTCCGGCGGAGTGACCAACACCGGAAGCATCTCGGCGCAGGCGAGCGGCTCGAACCAAGGCGCGCAGGCAAGCGGCATCTCGCTCACGGCTGAGGGCGCGCAGGCGAACGGAAACAGCGGCAGCTTCGCCGGAAGCATCTTCAGTGGCGATCTCGCCCTTCGCGGCAGCATCTCCGCGAGCGCAAGCGCGAATTCCCAATTGCAGGCCGCAAGCGCCTTCGGCCTTCAGGCAGTCGCCCAAGGCGGCGGGCTCCCGACTGCGAATGCTCTCGCGACAGGTGGCACCTTTACCGGCAATATCACGAACTCCGGCAGCATCACGGTCGCCAGTGCCAACTCCGGCCAGGTTTTCGCGGTGGGCATCCTCGCGACCGCCGAGGGCGGGGGAAGCATCGAGGTGCAAAACGGCAAAGCCGCGCTTGCCAAGAGCAGCTCGACCGGTGGCCTCTTCACCGGCAGCATCGCGAACAGCGGCACGATCGCGGTGAGCGCCGTGGGCTCCGGCAGCGGCAATGCGGCAGGCGTCGCGGTCAACTTCACGAGCCCATCGCGGCTCAATGGCGTGACCACGACCCGTGGCACCTTCGGGGGCAGCATATCGAACACGGGCACGATCAGCGCGACGGCGAGCGGCTCGGGTGTGAGTGCCTTCGGCATCCAGATCGGCAACACGGCGAACCATGTGGTGGAGGCCGGGATATTCACGGGCTCGGTATCGAACTCCGGCACGATCACCTCGGTCGGCCAGAATGGAGCGACCGGCGTCGGCATCAAGGTCCTCACCCCCGTGGCAGGCGGCGTCACGAACACGGGCACGATCACCGGATCGAGCGCCGCGATCGACCTTTCCCAAGAGCTGGGCGGCGGCACCGTCGTGACGCAAGCCGGCGGCCTGCTCAATGGCAGCGTCATCGGCTCGGGAAATGCCAATGCCGACATGTTCAACCTGACCGGCGGGCGCGTCACGCTCTCCCCTGGCCAAAGCATCGCGGGGTTTGGCAGCTTTACCCAGACGGGCGGCACGCTCGCACTGAACGTGACGACGAGCAACGCCGCCGGCAGCTTCCCGACCATATCTGCCGGCAACGTCGTCCTACGCGGCGGCAACCTGCTACTTGTCCCACAGGCGAACAGTCTTTTCGCCTTAGCCACGACCCCGACCACCTTCCGCAACATCATCGCCGCGACGAACAGCCTCACGGGCAGCTTCTCCGCCGCCGGCACAACGACACAGCTTCTGGGGGTATCGCTCACTCCAGACCCGACGACTGCCAATGCACTCGACGCCACCCTATCGCTGAACAGGACGGCGCTCGCGGCGAGCTCACTGGATTTGACGCAGGATCTTCGCCTGGGTCTCGACGCCCCGCAGGTGCTCACGCAAGCGGTCCAGGATCGGCTCATCGCAAGCGGCGGCGTGCTCGGGGATGGACCACCGAACGCCGCGGGCAACAGGCGCTACACGCGGGCCGCGGCGCAGGTCGGGGAGCTGGATTTCTGGGCGCGCGGTTTCGACCAGTTCGGCAGCGCCTCGGGCACGGGGACAGGGTATGACGTGAACCGTGCCGCCCCGCTCATCGGAGGCTTCGATTGGCGGTTCGGCAATGGCATCGTGGTCGGCCTTGCCGGCACTTACGTCGAAAGCACGGCAAGCTTCAAGGACGGCACGCACACGACCGGGAGCTCCTACCAGGGCGCCGCTTACGCGGGCTGGGCGGGTGGGCCCTGGTATGCGCTGGGCAGTGGGGTCGTGAGCATCAATAACTTCGCCACGACGCGCCAACTCGGCTCATTGGGCCTCCCTGGCGTCGCCACCTCGACGCCCACCGGGCAAAGCTATCAGGCGCACGCCGAAAGCGGTTACCATTGGCTCTTGCCGACGAGCCTGCCCGGCCGAAACATTGCCGTGACGCCGTATGCGGCCCTGGATTTCGTGGCCGCGCGCAGCGACAGTTTCAACGAAACGGGCGGCTTCGGCGCTCTCGGGGAAAACGCAGCCGACAGCAACTCCTTCTCGACCACGCTCGGTGTTCGCGTCACCTCGAAGATGAGCGTGGGCGCCTATGGCTTCGTCGAGCCCGAACTTCGCATAGGCTGGAATCACGAGTTCCTCGACAGCTCGCAGACCATCGGCGGCTCGCTATTGGGTGTGCCGGGCAGCTCCTTTTCAGCAACGGGCATCGATTTTGGCCGCGACAGCGCGCTCGTCGGCGCGGGGTTGAGCGCCGACATCAACCAAAACGCGAAGGTCTTCATGGATTACGACGGCAAGATCAACGCAAAGCTCCAGGAGCACTCCGTCTCCGGCGGCATGCGGGTGCGCTTCTGATCGCGCGCTGGCTCACGTCCGCCTCAAGCCTCGCCCCTGCAAGTAAGGCCGCTCGTAGCGCGTCGCCCAGAACTTTAGGTGTTGACTAATCAAAGCGCTCGGATCATTTTCGTGGCCTCATCCACTATGCTTCCTTTCATATGTCTAATCGCCCTCTCGGCTCCAATGATCTAGGCGCAAAAGGCGAAAGCCGATTTAGAGAAATTTGCGCTGATGCGGGACTAGTTTGTAATCAGTCGAATCGTGACATGACAGGATGGGACTTTCTCGTCGAATTTCCCTTTGAGAAACATACCAAAACGACACTTGATAAGCGACCAACTCCAATCTCGTGTCACTTCCAAATAAAAACCATGTGGTCCGATCGGTCCTCATTCAAAATGAGATTATCGTCCGCGGAGCGTCTTGCTAAGGAGCTCAAACCAGCGTTTGTTCTTGTTTTTAAAATAAACAAACAAAAGGAATTCATCGAGGCGTATTTAATTCATGTCCTAGATAAATACTTATATAAAATCCTTGAGAGATTAAGACTAGAGCACTCACAAAAAACCGGAACTTCCATAAATAAAAAATTGATCTCATTTACCGCTGGCCAAGTAGGGACAAGAATTGAACTGAACGGTGAGTCGCTAAGGGACGCTGTGATTCAAGCTTGTGGTCCAGATCAGCACCTCTACGCAAAACGAAAAAAGGAGCAGTTGGAAGAACTTGGATTTGGGGCGCAACCATTCGAAATGCAGGCCACCCTACATGCCGGTTCTCGCGAGAGTCTGATCGATGTGTTTTTAGGGCGAAAATCAGTGAGAGTGTCCAATGTCAAAGGTTTCGAGTCGAGATTTGACATCAAACTCCCCTTACCAGAGTTCATTGGCTCAGGTACTATGACAATTACGCCTAATTCAATCGAGACATGCACTATCGACTTGGTCGAACAACCACTTACGAGGCCCGTGCGGTTTTTTGGAGAGATATTTGTCGTACCTGAATTAATCTCGGGAAAAGAACCACTTTTTGTTATAAAAAATAATATCTTTGAGCTTCGATATTCTAGATTGGCGGGAATGAAACTCTTTATCGATGGCGCTGTACTTAGTTCAGCTCTTTTAACCCCTACAGAATGGCACAATTTTTTACTGTTAAGCCTCTCCTTAAGCAAGGGAAGACAGAGCTCCGATTAAAGATCAACAATCACAAAAGGACCGATGTTTTTAAATTTAGCCAAAAGATTCCTGGCATTAATGAGCATCTATTTCGGTTGGCGACGGTTGTTTGTGAGTCTACTTCTAAGCTATTTGGGATTATAGGCGTCGAAGAACCAAAAATGCGCTTTGATGATTTATGGAAACGAGCTGATCAGATCATAACTTTAAACGAATGGATTGCCGGGAAAAAGCGGGACTTGCGCAAATTTTCATTCACTAGCGATCGCCCCGAAGGCACGGATGAGTTCACTCGGCCGGTAAAAGTGGCGTTCGTAAGCTACCTAGACATCGGGTCACATTTCGTTGGCTTTGCGTTGGAGCTCGCGATGATACCGCAATTTAAAGATACATCGATTATTTGGAAACCCAAGGCGATGAAACCTATCGACGTAAGACACTTAAATGAAGGTCCAGATTCGCTTTCAATGTACGGTGACGAGATGAAATTGCGTTGTGGCGCGGAAGGCACCATTACTATGCAGCTAGAGGACGCAAGCGGGTTGCTTTAGCTGAACACCACATGATTCACGCCGGTCCGGGAAGCGTCTGCACCTCCTCGGCGAAATGGCACGCCGCGCGCCGCGCGGCGCCGACCTCGCGAAGCGGCGGGGCTTCGACGCGGCAGCGCTCGCGTGCATACGGGCACCGATCGGCACAGGGGCAGCCCGCTCCCTCGCCCGATGACGCGATACCTGTGCCGTTCGCGCGCTCGAAGCGCTCGCGCCGGCGCCCCGGAACCGGCCTTGGCATCGCCGCGATAAGGGCGCGTGTGTAGGGATGGGCCGGCGCCTGGAACAAGGCGCGGGGCGAGCCTTCCTCGACGATTCGCCCCCGATACATGACGGCAACTCGCTCGCAGACATGATCCACGACGGCAAGATCGTGACTGATGAGGAGGAAGGTCACCCCGAATTCGCGCTGGAGGTCCTCGAGAAGGTTGAGGACTTGCGCCTGAACCGAGACATCGAGCGCGCTCACCGGCTCATCGGCGATGATCAGGCGCGGCTTGGTGATCAGGGCACGAGCGACGGCGATTCGCTGACGCTGGCCTCCGGAGAATTCGTGTGGGTATTTTGTCGCGTCCGCCGGGCGAAGGCCGACCGAAGCGAGAACCTCGGCGACAGCCGCCTGCCGTTGTGCGCGATCGAGATGTTGCGCCCATAAGGGCTCGGCGACAATCCAACCGATCGTGCGGCGAGGATCGAGAGAACCATACGGGTCTTGAAACACCATCTGGACATCGCGACGAAGCCGCCTTCGGTGCTCCGCCGTGAGGGAGGCCACATCCTGCCCTTCGAACCGCACGCACCCGGAGCTTGCGGGCTCGAGCGCGATCGCGATGCGCCCCAAGGTGGATTTCCCCGAGCCCGATTCTCCGACCAGGCCGAGGCTTTCCCCAGCCGACACGGCAAGGCTCACACCCGCGAGCGCCACCACCTGTCGCGGTGCTTGCCGCAAGCTCTCGCGCGGCAGGGCGTAACGCTTGACGACGTCATCGAGCTCGAGGAGCGGCGCGCTCATGCGGACCCCAGCGCGACATCGAGCCTGATGCAGCGCGCCGCATGCGACGCCGAGATCGGGACCGAGGCAGGGAGCGCCGCATCGCAAGCCGGAATTGACAGGGGACAACGCCCGGCGAAGGGACATCCGGGCGGTATGTCGGCAAGCTCGGGCACCGCGCCTTTGATCGTCGAAAGCCTCGTGCCCCGTCCCGCGCCAAGTCTCGGCCGGGCGCGAAACAAACCTTGCGTATAAGGGTGCGAGGGTCTGGCGAACACCTCGCTCGTCGAGCCCTCCTCGACGAGGGCGCCGCCATACATCACGAGCGTGCGCCCGACATTCTCGGCGATCACGCCAAGATCATGGGAAATCAAGATGAGTGCCATCTTGTCCTCCTCGACGAGACCGGCGATCAGATCGAGGATCTGGCGCTGAATGGTCACGTCGAGCGCGGTGGTGGGCTCGTCCGCGATGAGAAGATCGGGCCCGCAAGCGAGCGCGATGGCGATGGTGACGCGCTGACGCTGGCCGCCGGAGAATTGATGCGGATAGGCGTCGACACGGCGCGCGGCTTGGGGAATGCCGACGCGGTCGAGGAGGCGAATGGCCTCGCGCCGGGACGCTCCCGCGCTCATGCCTCGGTGCAGCATCAATGTCTCCGCGACCTGGCGCCCGACGCTGTGGAGCGGGTTGAGCGCCGTCATCGGCTCCTGGAAAACCACGCCGATACGGTCGCCGCGCACGCGGCAGAGTTCTGCCTCATCGAGGCTCAAGAGGTCACGGCCCTCGAAGCGGGCTTGCCCGGCAGCTCGTGCACCTTCCGGCAGGAGCCCGAGCATGGCGAGCACGGTCATCGATTTGCCCGAACCGGATTCGCCGACGACACCGAGCGTCTCGCCGCGCGCGAGCGCGAAGCTCACTTTGCGAACCGCTTTGGCCGGTCCGCGCGCGGTGCTCAACACCACGCTCAAATCGTCGACTTCGAGAAGCGTCATCTTTTTTCGAAAACGATCAGCGCCGCCGAGCCAAACGCGGGTCGAGAAGATCGCGCAGCCCGTCACCCACCAGATTCAGCCCGAGCACGGAAAGCGCGATGGCGATGCCTGGGTAAATGGCCAGTCGCGGCGCCTGGAACATGAGATTTTGCGCCTCGTTCAGCATGCGGCCCCACGAGGCTTGAGGCGGCTGCGTGCCGAGGCCCAGATAGGAGAGCGCCGCCTCTGCAAGGATCGCAGTCGCGAATTGAATGGTGGCCTGCACGATGATGACTGGCAGGATGTTGGGAAGGACGTGCTCGATCGTGATCTGCGCACGATTCTTGCCGGCGACGCGGGCCGCGAGAATGAACTCGCGCGTCCACACCGCATTGGCCGAGGCGCGCGTGACGCGTGCGAAGACCGGAATGTTGAAGATGCCGATCGCGACGATCGAGTTCACGATGCCGGGACCCAAGAGCGCCGTGAGCATGATGGCGGAGAGGATGGCCGGGAACGCGAAGGTGAAATCAGAGATGCGCATGGCTACCTCCTCCACCCAGCCCTTCGAAGCGGCGGCGATAGCCCCGATCGCGGTGCCGGCGACAAGCCCGATCGCGACCGCGATGACGCCGACGAGGATGGAATTGCGCGCTCCCGCCATGATCAAGGAAGCGACGTCACGCCCGAGCGAGTCGGTGCCGAAGACATGCGCGGCGGACGGAAGCGCAAGCTTGTGAGGAATGTCCAGCTCACTTGGCGGCCATGGTGTCCAAGCCAGGGAAATCGCGGCCGTCGCCAAAAGCAGCAGCACAAGGGCCGATCCGATCGCAAAGCTCGGATGATGCAGGGCGCGACGCTCGAAGCTTGCCTCGGCGGTCACGGTGCCTGCGCTTTCAGGCGAGGATCGATCGCAACGTAGGCGATGTCGATCACGAAATTCATCGCGACCACGAAGCCCGCAAGGAGCATCACGCAGTCGCGCACGACGATCAGATCGCGGTTGTTGATCGCCTGGAAGATGAGGCGGCCGAGGCCAGGCAGGTAAAAGACGTTCTCGATAACGACCGTGCCGGCGATCAAATTCCCGAATTGCAGGCCGATGATCGTGACGACCGGGATCATGGCGTTGCGCAGCACGTGGCGCCACAGGGCCGCACGCCAGGTGAGGCCCTTGGCACGCGCCGTGCGGACGAAATCCTCTCGCATCACCTCGAGGATCGACGAGCGCGTCACCCGCGCCAGGATCGCGGCCTGCACCATGGCGAGCGCGACCGCCGGCAGAAAGAGGGCGCGCAAAGCCAGGAGCGGCCCCTCGCCCCAGCCCGGGAAACCGCCCGCCGAAAACCAGTGCAGATGCACCGCAAAAAGCAGAATGAGCAGGATCGCGAGCCAGAAATTGGGTATCGCGATGCCGAGCTGGCTCAGCGTCATTACGCCAGTGTCGAGGAGCGTGTTGTGGCGCGCCGCCGCGAATATGCCGAGCGAGAGCGCGATGAGCGTTGTCAATGCCATCGCCATCACGGCAAGCGGAAGGCTGACGCTGAGACCTCCGAGGATGAGCTGCGCGACCGGCGTGTCGTAAGCGTAGCTGACGCCGAGATCGCCCGACAGCAGGCCGAAAATCCAGTTGAAATAGCGCGTGGGCGCCGGCTGATCGAGGCCGAGCTTGTGGGAGAGCGCCGCGACGGCGCTTTGAGGCGCATCGGGACCGAGTATGGTGAGCGCGGCGTTTCCCGGCAAAATGTCGAGCACGACGAAGATGACGAACGAGGCGCCGGCAAGTGTCGCCAGGAAAGCCACCATTCGTCGCAGGAGAAACAGGCTCATGCGATAAGCTCCCCAGTCATAAGACGAAAATCGGGGCGAATGGCAATCGAAATCGCCGCGACTTTGCGCTGTGCGCATGGCCGGGAGCGCCGCGCGGACATCGGTCCGCAGCCCTTCCCTCTGTGCCTCAACCCCGCTATAGAGCCGCGCCAGCCCAAACCTCGCGCGAATCCGGTCGAAGCGGCGCGCCGCAAGATCAGCGCGCGGTCGGGCTCGATTGTCCCTTGGATGCCCATGCCCAGACGCACCGACATCTCGACGATCCTGATTATCGGCGCGGGACCGATCGTGATCGGCCAAGCCTGCGAGTTCGATTATTCGGGGACGCAGGCCTGCAAGGCGCTCAAGGCCGAGGGCTATCGTGTCGTGCTGGTGAATTCGAATCCGGCAACGATCATGACCGATCCCGAGCTCGCCGATCGCACCTATGTCGAGCCGATCACGCCTCAGATCGTGGCGAAGATCATCGAGGCCGAGCGCGAGGGAGCGCCGGGCGGCTTCGCGCTTCTGCCGACCATGGGTGGACAGACCGCGCTTAATTGTGCGCTCTCGCTCAAGCGCATGGGCGTGCTGGAAAAATTCGATGTCGAGCTCATCGGCGCTTCCGCCGAAGCGATCGACAAGGCAGAGGACCGTGAGCTCTTCCGCCAGGCGATGATCAAAATCGGCCTGGACGTACCGCGCGGGCGCACGCTCAAAGGTTCGTTGCGCCAGAAGAAGGACGAGCGTGGCAAGCCGATCTACGACGAGAACAACGAGCCGGTGATGGAGCTGTCGCCGCACGCCTATGCGAACGCGCTCACCACCCTCGATCATGTCGGTTTGCCGGCGGTGATCCGCCCCTCCTACACGCTGGGCGGCACCGGCGGGGGCGTCGCTTACAATCGCGAGGAATTCTTCGTCGCCATGGAGCGCGGCATCGACGCCTCGCCGACAAATGAAGTTCTGATCGAGGAGAGCGTCGCCGGTTGGAAGGAATTCGAGATGGAGGTGGTCCGCGACCGCGCGGACAATTGCATCATCGTTTGCTCGATCGAGAACGTCGATCCGATGGGCGTGCATACGGGAGATTCGATCACCGTCGCGCCGGCGCTCACGCTCACCGACAAGGAATATCAGCGCATGCGCGACGCCTCGATCGCGGTGCTGCGCGAGATCGGCGTCGACACGGGCGGCTCCAACGTGCAATTCGCGATCAATCCGGCGAATGGGCGCATGGTCATCATCGAGATGAACCCTCGCGTGTCGCGCTCCTCGGCGCTGGCTTCGAAGGCGACAGGATTTCCCATCGCCAAGATCGCCGCCAAGCTCGCGGTCGGCTACACGCTCGATGAGATCGAGAATGACATCACCGGGGGCGCGACGCCGGCCTCATTCGAGCCGACGATCGATTACGTCGTCACCAAAATTCCGCGCTTCACCTTCGAGAAGTTTCCCGGCGCCGACCCGGTGCTCACGACATCCATGAAATCCGTGGGCGAGGTGATGGCGGTCGGGCGAAGCTTCGCCGAATCGCTGCAAAAGGCGCTGCGTTCGCTCGAGACCGGACTTACGGGGCTCGACGAGATCGAAATTGCGGGGCTCGGCGTCGGCGACGATCACAACGCCATTCGCGCCGCCATCGGCACACCGACGCCCGATCGCCTGCTCAAAGTCGCTCAGGCGATGCGCCTGGGGATGGACCCGGCGGAGATTTTCGAGGCTTGCCACATCGATCCTTGGTTCCTGGCGCGCATCGGTGAGATCGTCGAAACGGAGGCGCGGATCAAGGCGCATGGCCTGCCGACCACGCCCGGCGCCTTCCGGGCGCTCAAGGCCATGGGCTTCTCGGATGCGAGACTCGCGGTACTCTCCGGCACGAACGAAGCCGAGGCCAAGAAGGCGCGCCTTGCGCTCGGCATTCGGCCCGTTTTCAAGCGCATCGACACGTGCGCAGCCGAATTCGCTTCACCAACGGCGTATATGTACTCCTGCTACGCGCGGCCTTTCGCCGGAGAGGCGCGCGACGAAGCGCTGCCGTCCGACAAGCGCAAGGTCCTCATTCTCGGAGGCGGACCGAACCGAATCGGTCAAGGCATCGAGTTCGACTATTGCTGTTGCCACGCCGCCTTCGCGCTCAAGGAGGCCGGCTTCGAGACCATCATGATCAATTGCAATCCGGAGACGGTGTCGACCGATTACGACACTTCGGATCGGCTTTATTTCGAGCCGCTCACCGCGGAGGACGTGCTCGAGATCATCGAGGGGGAACGCCGAAACGGCACGCTCCATGGCGTGATCGTGCAATTCGGCGGACAGACGCCGCTTAAACTCGCGCGGCCGCTCGAGGAAGCGGGCGTTCCGATTCTCGGCACTTCGCCCGACGCCATCGACCTCGCCGAGGACCGCGACCGCTTCAAGCGGCTCCTCGAAAAGCTCAATTTGAAGCAGCCGAAGAACGGCATCGCCTATTCGGTCGAGCAAAGCCGCTTGGTCACGGCCGATCTCGGTTTTCCGCTCGTGGTGCGCCCCTCCTATGTGCTCGGCGGGCGCGCCATGGCGATAATTCATGATGAGAAGAGCTTTGACGATTACCTTCTCGGCACCTTGCCGAGCCTGGTGCCGGAGGAAATCAAGGCCCGCTATCCGAACGACAAGACAGGGCAGATCAACACGTTGCTTGGCAAGAACCCCCTGCTTTTCGACCGCTATCTCACGGACGCCATCGAGGTCGATGTGGACTGCCTCTCGGACGGCACCTCCACCTATGTGGCCGGCATCATGGAACACATCGAGGAGGCGGGCATTCATTCGGGGGATTCGGCCTGTTCCCTTCCCCCTTACTCGCTCGATCCGGCGAGCGTCGCCGAGCTCGAGGCGCAAACGCGGAAGCTTGCCCTTGCGCTCCAAGTCGGCGGCCTGATGAATGTGCAATACGCGATCAAGGACGGCGTCATTTTTGTGCTCGAGGTCAATCCGCGCGCCTCGCGCACCGTGCCCTTCGTCGCCAAGGTGACCGGAGTGCCGGTTGCCAAGATTGCAGCGCGCGTGATGGCGGGCGAGACCCTTGCCTCTTTTTCGCTCGTTCCGAAGCGGCTTCGCCATGTGGGCGTGAAGGAATCGGTGTTTCCTTTCGCGCGCTTCCCCGGTGTCGACGTTCTCCTCGGGCCTGAAATGCGCTCGACAGGCGAGGTGATCGGCCTCGACGCCGATTTCGATGCCGCTTTCGCCAAGAGCCAGCTCGGCGCTGGATCGAAAGTGCCGCGTTCCGGGACAGTTTTCGTGTCGGTGCGCGACGCTGACAAGCCGCGAATCGTGCCGACGGTGAAGCTTTTGCATCAACTCGGCTTCAAAATCCTGGCGACGGGAGGAACGCAGCGTTTCCTGGAAAATGAAGGCGTGCCGGCCCAAAGAGTGAACAAAGTCCTGGAAGGCCGCCCGCATGTGGTGGACGCCATCAAGAACGGGGACGTGCACCTGGTCTTCAATACAACCGAGGGTGCCCAGGCGCTCGGCGACTCCCGCTCGTTGCGACGGGCCGCCCTCTTGCATAAAGTGCCCTATTATACCACCCTAGCAGGTGCTGTCGCTGCCGCGAGAGGGGTGAAATCATTCCTCAGCGGCGACATCGGCGTACGCGCGCTGCAGGACTACGTCCGCAGCCCCTGAGGGTGCGGGCCATTTTCGCCTAGCGGCGCGTTTCTGGACACGAAAACGGCTCGTTCCTCGTCAGGGGAGCGGTAAGCTATGCTGAAAGGATCACGCTGCCATGGACAAGGTGCCGATGACCCAGGCGGGTTATCTCGCTTTGGAAACTGAGCTCAAGACGCGCCAGCAGGAAGAGCGGCCGCGCATCATTCAGGCGATTTCCGACGCGCGTTCCCTTGGCGATCTTTCCGAGAACGCCGAATATCACTCGGCGAAGGAAGCGCAATCCCATAATGAAGGCCGGATTCTCGAGCTCGAATCGCTCATCGGGCGCGCGGACGTGATCGATATCAGCAAGCTGAGTGGCAAAACCGTGAAGTTCGGCGCCACCGTCAAGCTCCTCGACGAAGACACCGAGGAGACGAAGGTCTACCAGATCGTCGGGGAGACGGAGGCGGATGTGCGTTCGGGCAAGGTGTCGATCACCTCACCGATCGCACGTGCTCTCATCGGCAAGAAGGTCGGCGACACGGTCGAGGTGCACACGCCTGGCGGCGGCAAATCCTACGAGATCGTGAGGGTAGCCTTTCGCTGAGCGCATGTCGGATTGCGTCGGTGCGCGGAGGCCCTAGGCGTGGGCGACCGGACCAACACGGGTCATGACGGATCGGGACTGCCTATCCGTCTTGGCCGGCCTGGGCTTGGCCATCCACTCCTTTTTTCGGGGTGGCAAGTGTTCAAGGCTTGAGTGACCAGAACGGATCCGGCTCGGCTCGGCCGGTGCCCGAAAAGCCTCAGGCGTGCCGCCGGCTCATTCGTGATCGCAACGTTTTCCGCCATCGCCCGTCGATCGCAATGAGGCCAAGTCCGATGCACGCCATGCCGAGGAGCTCGGACGCGACGATACGCTCGCCCAGGACAAGCGTACCGAGCACGAGGGTGCTGACAGGCAGAAGGAAAGTGACGAGCAACAGATTCGTGGCTCCTGCTGTCGCCAGAAGGCGAAAATAGAGGATGTAGCCGAGCGCGGTCGAAAAGACCGCAAGGCCGAGAACGGCGCCAAGCGCCGCAAGGCCCGGCGTCGGCAGCGTCCACGGACGGTCGGCCAAGAACGCGATGGGCGCCAAAATGATTGCGGAAGCCGTCACTTGGCCGGTCGCGGTCGCCAAAGGTGCGACCCCAAGGCGGGTGAAGCGTCGTCCATAGACGCCGGCGCACGCATATGAGAACGCCGCGCAAAGGCAGGCAAGCTCGGCGAGGGTGTCGGCGGCAAGGCCGGGTAAGCCAGCCCCAGCGAGCGCTTTCGGCCCGAGCATGAGGGTGACGCCGGCAAGCCCGAGAAGCACGCCCAAAAAACGACTGCCAGTCAGCTTCTCGTCGCGGGTGAACACATGCGCCACGACCACCGCGAACAGCGGTGTTGTCGCATTCAAGATCGAGGCGAGGCCGCTTGCAATGTGGGTCTGACCCCAAACGAAGAGGGTGAAGGGCACGACGTTATTCAAAAACCCCATGCCGAAGAAAGCGCCCCAGATGCGCGCGTTCCTTGGTAATCGAAGCCGCGCCAAAGGCAGTGCCGCGTTGAGGATGATCGCGGCGAGGCCGGCCCGCAAGAACACGATCGTAAAAGGCGGCAGGTCCTTCACCGCAAGGGCATTGAAGAAGAACGAACCGCCCCACAGCGCCGAGAGCGTGATGAGCATCGCCCATTCGCGCGGACGCATGGCGCGGTTGACGATGTCGCTCTCGCTTCGCGCCGCCAAGCTCGACGGCGCGCCAACCACTGCGCGGTCTCGCGGAACGGCCTCCACCCCCAAGGATGCGGTTTTTGCCTGACGGCGCATGCTCTCACACCGAAGCCTTGTTCGGCGTCACGCTACCGGCGCGTTCCGTCCCTCGCGATCCGGTTCTTGTGCTGGAATTCGCGCCTGCCGTGGGGCTTCTTCTCAAGCGCCCTTTACGTCAAGGAAAAGGGTGATCAGCGCTCAGCCCACTCGCGCACGTCGACGAAGCGGCCGGCGACCGCCGCCGCGGCCGCCATCGCGGGAGACACGAGATGGGTGCGTCCGCGGAAGCCTTGCCGGCCCTCGAAATTGCGGTTCGAGGTCGAGGCGCAGCGTTCGCCGGGCGCGAGCTTGTCGGCATTCATGGCCAAGCACATCGAGCAACCTGGCTCGCGCCATTCGAAGCCCGCGGCGACGAACACCTTGTCGAGGCCCTCGGCCTCGGCCTGTTCCTTGACGAGGCCCGAGCCCGGCACGACCATCGCGGCGACGCCCTGATGGACGCGCTTGCCGGCTGCGATCTTGGCGGCAGCCCGCAAATCCTCGATGCGACCATTGGTGCACGAGCCGATGAACACGCGGTTGATCGCGATATCGGTGATCTTCTCGCCGCCATTGAGTCCGAGATATTCGAGCGCCCGCTCGGCCGCCTTGCGCTTGCCTTCATCGGCGATCTCGGACGGCACCGGAACGCGCCCCTGAACCGTCGTGACCTGCTCGGGCGAGGTGCCCCAGGTGACAGTGGGAGGCAGGCTTGCGGCATCGAGCTTGACGATGCGATCGAAATGGGCGCCTTCGTCGGAGCGCAGGGTGCGCCAATATTCCATCGCCAATTCCCAGGCCTTGCCTTTAGGCGCTTTCGGCCGACCGGCGAGATACGCGAACGTCGTCTCGTCGGGCGCGATCAGCCCGGCGCGCGCGCCGCCCTCGATCGACATGTTGCACACCGTCATCCGGCCTTCCATGGAAAGCGCCCGGATAGCCTCGCCCGCATATTCGATCACATGGCCGGTGCCGCCGGCGGTGCCGATCTCGCCGATGATCGAAAGAATGATGTCCTTCGCCGTCACTCCCTTCGGCAAGCTGCCGTCGACGCGCACCAGCATGTTCTTCGCCTTGCGCTGGATGAGGGTCTGGGTCGCGAGCACGTGCTCGACCTCGCTGGTGCCGATGCCATGGGCCAGCGCCCCGAAGGCGCCGTGCGTCGAGGTGTGACTGTCGCCGCAAACGATGGTGGTGCCGGGAAGCGTGAAGCCCTGCTCGGGCCCTATGACGTGACAAATGCCTTGGCGCACATCGCGCTCATCGTAATATTCGATGCCGAATTCGCGTGCGTTGCGCGCCAGCGTCTCGACCTGGGTGCGGCTCTCGGGATCATCGATTCCCTTGGAGCGATCGGTCGTCGGCACGTTGTGGTCCACGACGGCGAGCGTCTTTTCCGGCGCGCGCACTTTCCGGTTCGCAAGACGCAACCCCTCGAAGGCTTGCGGCGATGTGACCTCGTGCACAAGGTGTCGATCGACGTAGATGAGGCAGGTGCCGTCCTCTTGCGCCTCGACCAGATGTTCGTCCCAAATCTTGTCGTAAAGGGTACGCGGCTTCACGGGGTTCATCCTCGTCACATCAAAGTTGCGGCTCGTGGTCCGGCTCCGACACCGATTTCCGCTTGTCGGAAAAGCTCCCGACGTCGGCTCATAAGTTTGCGGATCGAACATCGCAGCGAATGGGGACCATCCGCTGCAAGCGATGCGTGCGACCGCCCTTTTACCGGGATCGGCGCTCAGCGAAAAGTGGCAAGCGCCAAGATATCGCGGCTCCGCGCCTGCTCAGGCGATAAGCCGCCCGTGACAGTGCTTGAATTTCTTGCCCGACCCGCAAGGGCAGGCCTCGTTACGGCCGACCCGGCCCCAGCTCGACGGATCGTCGGGGTCGATTTTGGTCGCCTGCCTCGAGCCTGCCTGCGCCGACGGCGGGGGCACCGCCGGTTGAGCGGCCGGGTCGAAGCCGAGCCGCGAGGCCGCAGCGCGGAAGGGATCGCCGGCGTTCAGCGAGGCGAGCGCCATCTCGTCTTCTCCCGTAACCGGATCGAGATGGTGGGCCTGCATCACGGAGGGCGCCTGCAGCGGCGGGGGTTGCATCATGACCTCGACGCGCATGAGCTGGCCGGTGACGGCCTCGCGCAAGCGCGCCACGAGGCCGTTGAACAACTGAAAAGCCTCGGCCTTGTATTCGTTGAGCGGGTCGCGTTGCGCGTAGCCGCGCCAGCCCACAACCTGGCGAAGCTGGTCGAGCGTCACGAGGTGCTCGCGCCACAGATGGTCGAGCGCCTGAAGCAGGATCTGCTTCTCGATGTAGCTCATGAGCTCGGGACCATTGGCCTCGACGCGCTTGGCATAGCTTTCATGGGCGAGCTCACCCAGCCGCTCGCGCACCACCTCCTCCGTGATCCCCTCCTCCTTGGCCCAATCGGCGATCGGGGCTTCGAGGTTGAGCGTTTTCGCCACCGCCTCCTTCAACCCTTCCGTATCCCATTGCTCGGGGTAGGAATCGGGCGGAATATGCGCCTGCACCACGTCGTCGATCACGCCATGGCGCATGTCGTCGATGGTCTCGCGCACGCTTTCCTGGCCCATGAATTCGCGGCGTTGCTCGAAAATCACCTTGCGCTGATCGTTCATGACATTGTCGTAACGCAGCACGTTCTTGCGCATGTCGAAATTGCGGGCCTCGACCTTGCCCTGGGCGCGCTCGATCGCCTTGTTGATCCAGTTGTGAACGATCGCCTCGTCTTCCTTCAGCCCGAGCTTTTGCAGCATGCCGTCCATGCGCTCCGAGCCGAAGATTCGCATGAGGTCGTCCTGCAGAGAGAGGTAGAATTTCGACTTGCCCGGATCACCTTGGCGGCCCGAGCGGCCGCGCATCTGGTTGTCGATACGCCGGCTCTCGTGGCGCTCCGTGCCGAGGACGTAAAGTCCTCCGGCCGCGATCACCTTGGACTTGAACGAGGCCACTTCGGCGCGGATCGCCGCCTCTTTCGCCTTGCGCTCCTCGGACGGCTCCATGCCCCCCAGCGTCTGGCGGATGCGCATATCGGCGTTGCCGCCGAGCTGAATATCGGTGCCGCGACCGGCCATGTTCGTGGCGATTGTGATCGCGCCGGGCACGCCGGCCTGAGCGATGATGAAGGCCTCCTGCTCGTGGAAGCGCGCGTTGAGGACGGCGAAAAGCCGCGCCGGACGTCCCTCGCGCGCCGCGGCGTAAAGCGGCTCGAGGCTGTTCGGATCGGCGAAATCGATCATCTTGAACTTGTGCTTCTTCATCACTTCGGCGAGCAGCTCGGACTTCTCGATCGATGTCGTGCCGACGAGGAGCGGCTGGCCCTTGGCATGGGCCTCCTCGATCTCGCGCAAGACGGCGCGGGTGCGCTCCTCGCTCGTGCGATAGACCTCGTCGTCATGGTCCTCGCGGGCGACCGCGACGTTCGTCGGCACCTCGACGACCTCGAGCTTGTAGATCTCAAGGAACTCGTCGGCCTCCGTGGCGGCCGTGCCCGTCATCCCGGCGAGCTTCTTGTAGAGGCGGAAGTAGTTCTGGAAGGTGATCGAGGCGAGCGTCTGATTTTCCGGCTGGATGCGAACGCGCTCCTTCGCCTCGAGCGCCTGATGCAGGCCATCGGAATAGCGCCGCCCCGGCATCATGCGCCCGGTGAACTCGTCGATGATGACAACTTCGTCGTTGCGCACGATGTAGTCCTTGTCGCGCTGGAAAAGCTTGTGAGCGCGCAAGGCCTGATTGGAATGATGCACGAGCGAGGTGTTCTCCACCTCGTAAAGGCCGCCCTCGACCAGAAGCCCGGCCTCGGTGAGGAGCTTCTCCATGTGCTCATTGCCCTGCTCCGTGAGAGAGACGGAGCGTTGCTTCTCGTCGACATCCACATCGCTTCCCGAAAGCCGCGGAATAAGGGCATCGACCGCGACATAGAGCTCGGAGCGATCCTCGGTGGGGCCGGAGATGATCAAAGGCGTGCGCGCCTCGTCGATCAGGATCGAATCGACCTCGTCGACGATCGCATAGCTGTGGCCCCGCTGCACCATCTGCGCCATGTCGTATTTCATGTTGTCGCGCAGGTAGTCGAAACCGAATTCGTTGTTCGTGCCGTAGGTAATGTCGCACGCATAGGCGGCACGGCGCTCGTTGTCGTCGAGCCCGTGCACGATGACACCCACGCTGAGTCCGAGGAAATTGTAGATCTGCCCCATCCATTCGGCGTCGCGTCGGGCAAGGTAGTCGTTCACGGTAACAACGTGCACGCCCTTCCCGGCGAGCGCGTTGAGGTAGACGGGAAGCGTCGCCACGAGCGTCTTGCCCTCGCCGGTGCGCATCTCCGAAATGCCACCCTCATGCAGCACCATGCCGCCAACGAGCTGCACGTCGAAATGGCGCTGGCCCAAAGTGCGCTTTGCGGCCTCGCGCACCGTCGCGAAAGCCTCTTCGAGAATGTCGTCGAGCGTCTTGCCGGCGGCGAGTTGGTCGCGGAAAGCCTGAGTGCGCGCGCTGAGCGCCTCGTCAGAAAGGCTTTCGAGACCCTTCTCGAGCCCATTGATGCGCTCGACCGAGGGATCATAGGTCTTCAATCGCCGATCATTGGAAGAGCCGAAAAGCTTCTTAGCCAATGCGCCAAACATGCAGGGCCTTTCCGTACGAGCAAGAATACATCGCGCGCCGCCTGAATTTTCTCAACGGTGCTGATTGCACGGCGGTGGTGTCAAAACCATGTCTTGCCGCAATTCACAGGTGGGGGCTAGGGGGGCGCCTTGTCAACATTGTGCTCGATGCGAACGTGGCTTTCCCCCCTTCGCGGGGTGAGCGGGGAGTTGGTGCGGCCCTACCTCGCTCGCTCTCGCGAAAGCAGGAGCCCAGACCCGATCGCAATGCATGCGATTTCGGCTCGGTTTCGAGCCCAAAAACGGGACGAGCCTCGGAGAATGGGGCATGAGCGCCGGGGTTTCTGACATAATTCGGCGACATCGCCGTGCTCCAGATGCCGCCTTGAGTGTTTTCGGTTGACCGACACGACGGTTCGGTCGAAAAGCGCAGCCGGCGGCGCGCAAGAGGCAAAAAGGCAGGTTCGATGACAATCTCACGGAGCTTTGGCTCAATGAGCTTTTTTGGCATGAAACGCGCCATCGTATCAGGTGGCCTTTTGGGTTCGCTCGCGCTCATCGGCGCCTCCGCTCTGGCATTGGCGCAGACCGCGCCGGCGCCGGCACCCTCCCCCGACAAAATCGTCGCGACCGTGAACGGCGCCCCGATCAAGGAGAGCGATCTCGTCATTGCCGAGCAGGATATCGGCAGCCAGCTGCAATCGGTTCCCGAGGCATCGCGTCGCGATTATCTCATCCGCTTCATGGCCGATCTGAAGCTCGGAGCCCAAGCGGCGGAGCAGTCCAAGCTTCAAGACGCGCCGGATTTCGCCCAGCGAGTTGAATATTTTCGCGACAAAATCCTGCTCGACGATCTGATGCTCAAGGAAGGTGCGAAAGCGGACACGCCGGAAGCGCGCAAGAAGCTCTATGACGAGACGGTTTCCAAGCTGGCACCGGAGACCGAGTTGCATGCGCGACATATCCTCGTGGCGGATGAGGCGACAGCAAAACAGGTCGCCGAGCGCGCAAAGAAGGGGGAGGATTTCCTCGCTCTCTCGAAGGAGTTCTCCAAGGATCCGGGCTCTGCGGCCGACGGTGGCGATCTCGGATGGTTCACCAAGGACAAGATGGTGAAGGAATTCAGCGATGCGGCGTTCAAGCTCGAGCCAGGGCAAATTTCCGATCCGGTGAAGAGCCAGTTCGGCTGGCACATCATCAAGGTCGAGGAGAAACGGACAAAACCGGTTCCGCAATTCACCGAGGTGCAAGACCAGATCGGCAATTATCTCACGCAGCGCGCCCAGCAGACGCTTCTTCTCTCCTTGCGTGAAAAGGCAAAGATCGTTCAGCTGGAGAAGCCACCGGCGCCGGCACAGCCGGACAGCTCGGCCAAAGCGCCGGCAGCCCCCGCTCCCGCTGCACCCCCGCAATAGCGTCGACGCCTGGCCTTTTTGGATCTGCGTAGGATCGCTGCTTCCAGGATCGCCTGCTTCCAGGATCGCTTAGGAAAGTCGTGGATGCACGCAACAAGTGCGCGCATGACGAGCGGAAGCGCTTATCCGTCATGACCGGCGTCGGCCCGGTCATCCATGCCTTCCGTTGGCCCCGGACAAAGACGCCCTTGCCAGACACCCGACCCTTGACACGGCTTACGTCAAGCTGTTGTGCAGCGCTTCGCGCGCCACGGTCGTGTCGCCGCCGACGCACTCATCTTGGGGCCAAATTCCGGGGCAAAAATGTCCGCAACGCTCTCTCCTCTCGCGCCAAAATCATATCCCGTCCTCCCACCTGTCGGGGGCGTACGCTTTGCGACCGCCGAAGCCGGCATCCGCTACAAGGGACGCACCGACGTGCTGCTCGCCGTCATGGACAAGGGCACCCACGCGGCGGGCGTTTTCACCCGGTCCAAATGCCCTTCCGCTCCCGTCGATTGGTGCCGCGCCAAGCTCAAATCCGGCAAGGCGCGTGCGCTCGTGGTGAATTCCGGCAATGCCAACGCCTTTACCGGACGTAGCGGCAGGGAGGCCGTGAAGCTGACCGCCGCGTTGACCGCCAAGGCAGCGGGCGTTGCGGCGTCCGAGGTCTTTCTGGCCTCGACCGGCGTGATCGGAGAGCCGCTCGACGCCTCGAAGTTCGAGGGCGTCATGCGCGGTCTCGCAAAAAGCGCGAAGCCCGACGGCCTTTTTGAAGCTGCGAAGGCAATCATGACCACGGACACCTACCCCAAGGTCGCGACAGCCCGCATCAAGCTCGGTGAGACGGAGGTGACGCTCAACGGGATCGCCAAAGGCGCCGGCATGATCGCTCCCGACATGGGGACGATGCTTTCCTTTCTCTTCACTGACGCACCGATCGCGGCTCCTGCCTTGCAGGCGCTTCTTTCGCGCGCCGCCGAGACTTCGATGAACGCCATGACGGTCGATGGCGACACCTCAACCTCCGACACGCTGATGATTTTCGCCACGGGCGCCGCGGCGCAAGGCGGCGCGCCTCGGATATCCTCGGCCTCGGACCCGAGGCTTCGTCCGTTCAAGGCCGCACTCAACGCGGTGCTCGAGGACCTCGCCAAGCAGATCGCGCGCGACGGAGAGGGCGCGCGCAAATTCGTCGAGGTGAATGTGAGGGGCGCGACCTCGCCGCGCTCGGCGAAGAGGATCGCGCGCGCCGTTGCCGAATCCCCGCTCGTCAAGACGGCAATCGCGGGCGAGGACGCCAATTGGGGGCGCGTCGTGATGGCGGTCGGCAAGGCTGGAGAGCCTGCGGACCGAGACAGATTATCGATCTCCTTCAATGGAATCCGGGTGGCACATAGAGGCGCGCGGGACCCGGCCTATGACGAAGCCGAGGTCTCGAAAACGATGCGACGCGATGAGATCACGATCGACGTCGATCTCGGCATCGGGAAAGCGCGTGCCCGGATGTGGACCTGCGATCTCACCAAGGCCTATGTCGAGATCAACGGCGATTACCGGTCTTGATCGGAGAAGCGCGACCGAACGGGGGCGCTTACGAATTCGAGAATGCGCATTGGGCCAGACGCATCGGCGCTCCTCATTCCAGGATGCTGTCGAGCCCTCGGCGCAATCCGGGCACATCGCGCACTTTCCGGATCGCGAGCAGCGTGCCGGCGACGTAAGGTGAGGCGCTCGATCCGGCATCATGCCTGATGACGAGCCGCTCATCGTCGGCGCCGAACACCGCCTCGCATGACAAGACAAAGCTCGGCATGCGAACGCAATGGACCTGCGTGCGGCCGATTTGGGCGCCGCGCGCCTCCTTCGGCCCGTGCAGGCTCGCGAGCGACCGCGAGGTCGCGTCCTGTCGGATTTCCCCGAGCTTTTCGGCGAGCTCGCGCGCCGTGCCGCTCGGGACATCGGGCTTGGCCGCCGACGCATAGTCGAGGACCTCGACGTCGGCCACGTAGCGGACGGCCATGAGCGCAAAGCGCTGCATCAAGGTCGCGGTGATCGAAAAATTGCCGGCCGCGATGACGCCCACGCCAGCGCGTCGCGCCGCTTCGTCGAGTTCGGCGTAATCATCGCCCGTCAAACCGGAGGTGCCGATCACGACCGACCTGCCGCTTCCGATCGCCGCAAGCGTATGCGCCTTCACGGCCTCCGGCCTGGTGTAATCGACCACCACCTCGCCTGGCGTGCTCGGCACCTCCGCAAGGGTTGCGACAATGGTGACCCCGAGCGCATCGCCGCCAGTCGCGGACCCCGCATCCTGTCCGGCTGCTCCTCGCGCAACCGCCCCCGCGAGGCGCAAATCGGGCGCGGCCGCGACCGCCCCGACTAGGGACCGTCCGACCCACCCGGTCGTCCCCACGATCGTCACGCCAATGGTCATGAGGAGCCCCTCTTAAACGCTTCGCGGTCATCAGAATGGGCAATGGCAAGATCCGCTATCCATTCTGAAAAAAGTGGCGCGCCCGGTTTCCAAGCACGTTCCGCCATCGATCGCCGATGCGTCCTTCGGATGAAAGGCACTCGTCGAGATTGATCACCAAGGCGAATTAGAAGTATAATTAGCACGAGTTCGGGCGCAACAGTGAGCTGACGAAATCGGCGAGTTCGAGCCCTGGGCGCGCGAATGCCGAGAGAGACACAGATGGACGACATGAGAACAGCATCGCCAACATTGAGCCGACGCCGGCTCATCGAAGTGACAGGAGCGGCGGCCGCCGCACTGCCTTTGTACGGCGCCAAACCGGCGCGGGCGGAAATCGGTGGCGACCTGACCATCGCAAACTGGGGCGGAGATTGGAACGACCGCTGCGTCCAGGTCTTCGAGGCCCCCATCATCGAGAAGAAAGGCATCAAGCTCGTGCACGACCTGCAACCCGTGCCCGAGCGCAAGGCGAAGCTCCTGGCCGAGCAGCATCTGCCGCGCGGCACGATCGATGTCGTGCATCTGAGCGATGCCGACGCCTTTGAAATGAACGAGCGCGGCGTGATCGAGCCGCTCGACCTCTCCCGGCTTCCAAATTATCAGAACATCCGTTCGAACTTGCGGCTGCCGTACCTCGTGACCTGGATCTTTGGCGGCATCGTCATGATGTACAACCCGAACAAGATCGCCGAGCCTCCGACTTCGTTCGCCGATTTGTGGAACCCGAAATATGCGGGCCGCGTCGGCCTCATGGATCAGCTGTACTTCAACTACATCTACGCCGCCTCGCTCACCAATGGCGGCACGATGGGCGACGTTCAGAAAGCTTTTCCCGCGCTCCTCGACCTCAAGAAAGCCGTGCAACCGCGCCTCTACGCCTCGCATCAGACCCTGGCCGCCGGGTTTGCGAATGAGGAGGTTTGGATATCGGCCGAATATAGCGCCCGCATCATCCAGTGGATCAAGGAAGGCCTGCCCGTCCAATGGAGCTATCCGAAAGAGGGGGCGGTCGTCGTCTCCTTCGGAGCGTCGCTTCCCAAGCGGGGCAAGAACCGGGACACCGCCTATTTCTATCTCAACGAGATGCTGTCACCGCAAGTCACGGCAGGCATCGCCGAGGCAACCTCCTATGCACCCGGAACGACGAACTCGGCGCTTTCGACGGATCTGCGGGCACGGCTCGATTTCACGCCCGAGCAAGCGGCCAAGATGAATTTCGCGGATTACGCTTATGCGGCCAAGAACGACAGCTCTTGGGTCGATTGGTGGAACAAGAACATGAAGGGCTGAAGCTCGCTCGTCTCGATTGGCGAACAACTTCAAACCGCCGAGATACGCCGCGTGAGACGAGGTGCGGGGCCACCACCCTCCTTGCTGCTGTCGCCGGCAGCGCTCGTCATAACGCTCGGCCTCCTGCTGCCGATGGCGATGATGTTCCGGTTCAGCCTGAACCGCTACTCGGCGAACGAGCTGATGACGCAGGCGCTCACCCTTGCGAACTATGCCAGGTTCTTCAGCGACCCCTTCTATCTGGGCGTTCTTGGAAAAACGATCGCTGTCGCGATGATCTCGACCTTCGTGGCGCTCGTTCTCGGCGTGCCGGCGGCCTATTTTCTGGCGCGTCTCTCGGCGCCGCGGCTTAAAAGCGCCCTCATTCTCCTGACCGTCATTCCGCTCCTCATGGGGAATTCGGTCCGTACCGCCGGGTGGATGGTGCTGCTCGGCGATCGCGGTCTTTGCAACGCCATCTTGATCTTCCTCGGATTGACGGCGGAGCCCGTGCGCATCCTCTACACCGGCAAGGCGGTGCTGATTGCGCTGGTCGCCGCCATCTTGCCGTACATGATCATCAGCCTCCAAAGCGTGCTCGAGGGCATCGAGCGCGTCTACGAGGAGGCGGCGCTCACGCTCGGCGCCCATCCGGCGACGATGTTCCGTCGCGTCCTGCTCCCCATGCTGATGCCGGGCATATTCTCCGGCTCTCTCCTCTGCTTCATCCTGGCGATGAACGCCTACGCCACTCCGCTGCTGATCGGTGGCCCGACATTTCAGATGATGGCGCCGCTGGTTTACCAACAACTGACCAAGGTGTTCGACTGGCCCTTCGCCAGCAGCATGGCCTTCGTGCTGATGGCCGTGACCATCATCTCGGTCGTGCTCTCGAGCGTCTTCGTCCAGCGCCGCTACGGGAGGGTGTAGGTGGCGGTGAGCATACGGGCGCTGCCTGGACGAACCGCGTTCCTGGCGAGCGTGGGGTTCGCCTATCTCATCATCCTCGCCCCGCTCATCGCCGTGTTCTGGGTGAGCTTCTTCCGCAACAAGATCATCGCGTTCCCGCCGCAAGGATACACCTTGGCATGGTTTGCCAATGCCTGGTCGCTCGATGATTTTCGCAACGGCTTCGTGCTGAGCCTCGAGGTCGGCATCATCGCGACTCTCGGCAGTCTCCTGATCGGCGTGCCCGCCGCGCTCGCGTTGGCACGTCACGATTTCCGAGGCCGCGAGGCGATCAGCGCAGCCTTGATGTCGCCGCTCATCGTTCCTGGAATCGTCGCAGGGACGGCCGTGTATATGTTCTACATCGAGATCGAAACGTGGACGGACGTACAGCTCGCCGCGACGTTGCCCGGCCTTTGTCTCGCTCATGTCGTGCTGGCGTTGCCTTGGACGGTTCGCCTCGTCACCGCCTCCCTGATCGGCGTCAACCGACTTGTGGAAGAAGCCGCGATGACACTTGGAGCCGGGCCGGTGAAAACGCTTTGGCGGGTGACCCTTCCGATGATCCGACCGGCGATCGTGGCCGGTGGTTTGTTCAGTTTCGTCGTTTCGTTCGTCGATCTCGAAAAGTCGCTCTTCCTCGTCGGGCCGGGCCGCATGACCTTGCCGATCGCGATCATCAACTACCTCGAATGGAGCATCGATCCGACGATTGCGGCCGTGGCAACGATCCAGATTCTCATCATTTCGGCGGCGCTTTTGCTTACCGATCGGTTCGTCAGGCTGAGCCGGGTATTCTGAGATTTGCGATGGCCAAGATAGCCCTTGAAAATCTCGAAAAGCGGTTCGGATCGTTCGTTGCCGTGGAATCTCTTTCACTCGAGATCGCGGATGGCGAATTCTTGGCCCTTCTCGGCCCGAGCGGTTGTGGCAAGACGACGATTTTGCGCATGATCTCCGGCCTGACGGAGGCGACGAGAGGGCGCATCCATTTCGGCGCGCGCGATGTCACCGGGCTTCCACCCTATGCGCGCAATATCGGTCTCGTATTTCAGGGTTATGCGCTCTTTCCCCATATGACGGTCGCGGAGAACGTCGCCTTCGGGCTTGAGATGCGGGCCCTTGATCGCGGCGAAATCGGCCACCGCGTCCACTCGGCGCTCGAGACGGTCCAACTCGCTGGCCTTGCGAGCCGCTTGCCGAGGCAATTGTCAGGCGGGCAGCAGCAGCGCGTCGCGCTCGCCCGCGCGATCGTGATTCGTCCGGACGCGCTTCTTCTCGACGAGCCCCTGTCGGCACTCGACGCCAAGCTGCGACAGGAATTGCGGCAGGAAATCCGCCGTTTGCAGCGTTCGCTCGGCATCACGACCATCTGCGTTACTCACGATCAGGAGGAGGCGCTGAGCCTCGCCACAAGGCTCGTAGTGATGCACCATGGTCGAATCGAGCAGATCGGGACCCCAAGCGACCTCTATGAGCGCCCGGCCTCACGCTTCGTCGCCGAGTTCATCGGCAAATCGAATTTCCTCGACGGACGCGTCGTCGCGAAAGACGAATTCGTGACCAAGAGCGGATTTGTTTTTCGCTTTCAGCGTCAGTCCGCAAGGGCGAGCTCGCACGAGGCGAGCTCGGTCGGGTTTAGGCCGGAGAAGATCGAGATCGGCCGCGCGCGAAACGCCGCGCTCGCGAACCATGTGGAGGGCACGGTCGATGCCATCACCTATCTTGGCGCCACGACGGAATACGAGGTCCGGTTGCCGTCTCTCGAACGCCTCACCGTGCATGCCGGCGCCAACCCGGTCGAGCCCATTGGGATCGGCGATGAGGTGACGCTGTCATGGTCGAGCGAAGCGACCTTCGTCGTATGAGTGCGGCGCAGGAGAAAGCCGGATTTTGCACGCTGTGCCGATCACGCTGCGGCACGATCAATATCGTCGAAGGAGATCGCCTCGTCGCGGTGAAGCCCGCTCCGGACCATCCGACCGGCAAGTCGCTTTGCCCGAAAGGCCGCGCCGCGCCCGAGATCGCGCACAGCGCAAGGCGTCTGCGACGCCCTTTGCGCCGAACGAACCCGAAAGATGCGAGCGATCCGGGTTGGGTCGAGACAAGCTGGGAGGAGGCGCTTTCGGAGATCGCCGGTCGTCTCGGGCAGTACCGCGCCGTGCATGGCGCCGAAAGCGTCGCCTTCGCCGTGACCTCCGGAAGCTCGACGTCGATTTCCGACAGCATCGACTGGGTCCAGCGCTTCATTCGGCTGTTTGGCAGCCCGAACACCTGCTACGCGACCGAAATTTGCAACTGGCACAAGGATCACGCGCACGCCTTCACCTTCGGTTGCGGTCTTCCGACCCCCGATTACGGCAAGGCGGATCTCATTCTCCTCTGGGGGCACAATCCTGCGAATTCCTGGCTGGCCCAAGCGCATGCGATCGGTGAGGCACGCCAGCGCGGCGCGCGTGTCGCGGTCGTCGACCCGCGCCGATCGGGTTCGGCGCGCGACTGCGACCAGTGGCTGCGCATCCGGCCCGGAACCGATGGTGCGCTCGCGCTCGGTCTCGCTCGTTGGCTGCTGAAGCACAACGCCTTCGATTCCGGCTTTGTCCGTCGCTGGAGCAACGGACCCTTTCTGGTGCGCGACGACACGAGGCGCTTTCTGCGCGGGGCCGATATCGGGCGCGACGACGCGGCGGCTTCGTTCGTCGTCTGGGACGATCGCGACAAGCGGCTCCGTCTCGCGGCGGACATCACCGATCCCGACGCGCTCGCATTGAGCGGAAACTTATCGATCGAGACCCTTTCCGGAACCGTCCCGTGCCGTCCGGCCTTCGCGCACTACGTCGACGCCTGCGCCGCTTACACGCCGGATATGGTCGCGCAGATCACCTCCATTCCGCAGGAGGAACTCGAGGCGCTTGCCTCGGCGATCGCACACGCAAAAACCGTCTGCTATTACGGTTGGACGGGCGTCGGACAGCACACGGACGCAACCCAGACCGAGCGCGCGATTGCCCTGCTCTATGCACTGACGGGACATTTCGATGCGCCCGGCGGGAATGTGCGCTTCCTGCAGCATCCCGTCCGGCAGGTCGGTTCCATCGATCTGCTTGCCCAATCGCAGCGCGCGAAGGCGCTGGGCCTCGACAAATTCCCGCTCGGGCCGCCTCTCGATGGTTGGGTGACGACCTCGGACCTCTACGACGCCATACTCGATGAACGCCCCTACAAGGTGAGGGCGCTTTTCGGCTTCGGCTCCAATTTCCTCGTTTCGCAGCCCAATCCCGACCGGGCGCTCGCGGCGCTGCGGGCGCTCGAATTCCAAGTGCACTGCGATCTTTTCCTCACCCCGACGGCGCAGACAGCCGACATCGTCCTCCCGGTCGGCAGTCCGTGGGAGCGCGAGGCGCTGCGCGTCGGCTTCGAGATCACGGCAGAGGCGCAAGAACTGGTCCAGCTTCGACAGCGCATCACCCCACCGCTCGACCAGGCCCGCTCGGACATGTCGATCGTCTTCGACCTTGCCGTTCGGCTTGGCCTTGGCGCATCATTCTTTGATGGCGACATCGATTCAGCGTGGAACCACGTACTCGAGCCGCTCGGTCTCACGGTCGAGGCGCTGCGTAGAGCTCCCGAGGGGGTCAGGGTGCCGCTCGCGCATCGCTATCGCAAATACCGGGAGGAAGGCTTCGCGACCGAGACGCGGAGGGTCGAGATCTATTCGGAGCTTCTTCTGCGGCACGGCTATGACCCGGTGCCCCGTTTTCAACGCGCCGCGGATTTGTGCTCGCCAGAGTTTCCCTATGTTCTGATGTCGGCGAACAGCGGCTATTTCTGCCATAGCCAGCACCGAAGCATCCCTTCGTTGCGCAGAAGGGCGCCGGAGCCCTCGGTCGACATTCACCCGAACCTCGCCCGCTCGAAGGGCATCGAGGCGGGAGATTGGGTCGCGATCCGAACGCGCATTGGAAGCGTTCGGCTCCGAGCCCGTCTCGACGCGACGCTCGATCCCGAGGTCGTCGCCAGCGAGTACGGCTGGTGGCAGCCCTGTCCCGATCTCGGCCTCCCGGGGTACGAAATTGCGGGGGAAAGCGAGGTCGGCAATTACAATGCCGTCATTGCCGACGACGTGCGCGATCCGATCAGCGGAGCGTTGCCTCTGCGCTCTTTCGCTTGCACGATCGAGCGCGCAACGGCCGCGCCTTCCCTGTCTTATCGTCCATATCGGGTCGTGGAGCGCAGGACGGAGGCCGAGGACATCGTCTCGCTGGCCTTGGCGCCGGCGGATAGCGGACCGATCCCTCCCGTGCGACCGGGTCAATTCCTCAATCTGCGCCTCGACGGGTCTACGCGCGCGTATTCGCTCATCGCGCCCGCGGAGCGCGAGTCGAGCCTTTATCGAGTGGCGGTGCGGCGTCTTGCTGGCGGCGCTTTGTCGAACAGGCTCGCTGATCTTTCTCCGGGAGCCGTCGTCGAGGCACAAGGGCCAAGCGGGACCTTCCTTCTGCCGAGGCGCAACGAGTTTCCGATCGTACTCATCGCGGGCGGCATCGGAATCACGCCCTTCATGGGGTATCTCGAGAGTCTCACCGGAAGCGCCGAAGAGCCACGGGTCGTTTTGCATTATGGCTGCCGCAACAGCACGACGCACGCATTCGCGTCCCGATTGGCACTCTTGGCATCGCGTTTGCCGAACCTGTCCGTGCGCACTTATTTCAGCCGGTCCCACGAGGGTGACCGCTGCGACCGAGAGGCGCGCATCACGGCGGCGGATATTTCCGACGAGCTGATCCGGCACCGAGCGCGATTTTATCTCTGCGGGCCGGAAGCCATGATGGACGCGCTGACGAGCGGTCTTCGGGCGCGCGGCGTGCCGGAATTCGAGATTTTCCGCGAGCGCTTTCGCTCGCCGGGGGCGCCGCAGGCAAGCGATGATTCGCCTCGAGCCGTGCGGTTTGCACGATCGGGTCGGACGGTGACGTGGAGGCCGCGATCGGGCTCCATTCTGAGCTGCGCCGAAAGCGTCGGGCTCAAGATCGCAAGCGGTTGCCGGGTGGGGCAATGCGAAAGCTGTGCCGTCCACGTCATCTCCGGCGAGGTCCGCCATTCGACCGAGCCGATGGGAGGGCTCGATAGAATATGCCTCACCTGCCAGGCGATTCCGGTGACCGACCTTGTGCTCGACGCCTGAAGAAAGAGAATTCTTGCGACGGCGCACACCACCTGCCCGACTGGCGTAAGGCGGCACTCCTGGAGGATCTTGCGGCCATCCGCCGGCGCTGGAGCGCGCTTCCGGTTCTGGATGCCCGGAGCATTGATGAGATCATCGGCTACGATCAAAACGGCCTGCCGCGCTGATGGTCATAGACACCTCGGCCATCGTGGCGATCGCGCTCGACGAACCGGAAGCGATTCATTTGGAGCGGCTGATCGCGGACGATCCCGTCCGGTTTATTTCTGCCGCCACGGTGATCGAGCGGCGATGGTATCGAGACGCGCCTTGGCGAGGCGGGCGGCGGCGAGCTCGATCTGTGGCTGCACAAAACCGGGATCGAGATCGTCTCGGTGGATGCCCATCATGCGGACCTGGCTCGGCGTGCCTGGCGCTGCTACGGGAAAGGCCGGCATGCGGCCGGGCTCAATTTCGGCGATTGTTTCGCCTACGAACTGGCGAAGCGGACGGGCGAGAAGCTTCTCTTCAAAGGAGATGATTTTACAAGGACCGACGTGCAGCCCGCTTAAGCGACAGGCGGGCCGAGGCAAGCATCAATTCACCAAAAGCAAAGGCTTCTCCAGAACGCGTAAAACGTTGCGGAGCTCATGGCCACGCTTGACGATGAGACCGGATGCCGTGATCACCGCATAAGCGCCTTGGCGGCGCGCAAGCGAAGGATCTTTCACGATGCGGTAGAGCGGCACCTCGCTCGCCCGCCTGAACACCGAGAACACCGCTCGATCTTTCAAAAAATCGAGAGCGTAATCGCGCCACTCTCCCGAGACGACCTTGCGCCCGTAAACGTTGAAAATTTCCCGCAGCTCCTGGCGATTGAAAGAGATGCGTTCTTTCGCCGCAACGGGGAAACGGACCAGCTCCGCTCCCCGCGCGGCGCTCGGTATCGGTTCAGGGTCGCTCATTGCGCCTCTTCTGCTGCAAAACCCGAAAGGGCGGTAAAGCACTGCATCATCGCGCGATGATGCGCGCGGTTCAAGGGAAATTCGGCCGAGGAAAGTTCCGGACCTGCACCGCGCCCGACGCGAAAGGCTCGCGCTCGCCACGCTTCCTTGAGCTGTGGATTTCGGAGGACATTGAAAGCGCGGGAAACGCCCAATTTCTGCCAAACCCGCGCCCTTCCGATGCCGTACTGGGCGCTATGCTCAGCTTTGTCGTCTGACCGGTCCGGTGCGTGGTTCCCGGACTTTTGCCCCCCAGCCCCCTGGGGATCGCCACCGTGATCGGCAGACGCGCTTGAGTTGATCCCCAAACGACTCCGTAGGCCGGCACCCCGCCGGCCTTTTTTTTGAAGCGGGATGGTGTTGTTTCGATCCGCGCTTGCTCGCGCGTATGCGAGCGGGTCCGACCTCGCGCCGCTCTCAACGTGCCTGGAAGTGATATTCTGGGTTCGGCCGCATATCGACCGCGGAGGCCATGCGGTTCGACATGTTGAAGAAGGACGCGACGGCCGCGATGTCCCAGATGTCACGGTCCGAGAATCCCGCCTTTCGCAGATTCTCTCGGTCGGTTTCGGTGATCTGACGCGAGTGCAGCGTCACCTTGGTGGCGAAGGCCAGCATCGTCTTGTGACGACCTGACAATTTGGCGGCGCGCCAGTTCATGGCCATCAGCTCTCCGAGCACCGGGTCTCCCGAGAGCTGGCGCACTGTCGCGCCATGCGCCGCAAGACAATAAAAGCAGTGGTTCTCGCTCGAGACCACGACCGCGATCATCTCGCGCTCGAGCTTGGAGAGGCCCGACGCGCCGAGCATCAAATCATTGTAGAAAGCCGCAAAAGCCGAAAGCTTCGTGTCGTCGAAGGCATAGCTCGTGAGCACATTCGGCACGAAGCCGATCTTCTCCTGGCATTTGGCCAGATAAGCCCGCATCTCGGGGGATAAATCGCCGGGACCCAGCGCAAGCGCCATCGGCTTTTGTTTTCCATCCTGGCGGCGCGGCATCTCGCCAATGTCGGGCCTGGGCTTTTGCGGCGTTCCCTGAGGTTTCTCGAGCTTCGACGGCGCCTGCGTGGCGATCGCCACCTTGGGCGATACGAGCTTCGGCGCGACGGGCCTCGCCCCCGGAGGTTTCGAGCTCACGAGCTTTGCGGGCGCGCGAGCGCTGCCGCGCGACGGCGGGGATTTGCCGCTTTTCGCCTTGACCGGCTTTTTCGTTTTGCCAGCGACTGTCATCGTTTCCTCGGTTGTTCGAGCCAAAGGGGCGGTCAATATCTTCGCGTCCGCCTTCCGAAGCGGCCCCTCACGATACTCCGGGGCGTTTCGGAAGGGAAACGGGCCGGTAGCGAAGGAGGCTCGGCCACGATAGACAGGCCAGCAAGATCCGCCCGCGAGAGCGGATTGACGGTGGCTGAACCCTTCTGCCATCCCCTGTTTTCCGGTGGTGAAAGAGGAAGGGCGGTTTTGCCGTCCGTGAGGGAGCAATCTGCCCATGCGCGTGGTTTCGGCCAATGAGATCGATGCGGCACTGAGCTTTCCGGCACTGATCGAGGCACTCCGTCGCGCCTTCGCTGCAAAACTCGAGGCTCCGGAACGTCATCATCACGCGGTGGCACGCGCGGATGAGACCGCGACGCTTCTCCTCATGCCCGCCTGGACCGGCGTTGGGGAACGGCCTTCCTATCTCGCGACCAAGCTTGCGACGGTCTTTCCCGGCAATGCGGCGCGAGGGCGCCCAAGCGTCTACGCGACGACCATCCTCCTCGCGGGGGAGACCGGGGAACCGCTCGCTGCCATGGACGGCACGCGTCTCACACTCTGGCGCACGGCGGCGGCCTCGGCGCTCGCGGCTTCGTATCTTGCCCGGCAAGATGCCTCCCGACTGTTGATGGTCGGCGCCGGCGCGCTCGCGCCCTTCCTCATTCGCGCCCATCGTGCCGTGCGCCCCATCCGAGAGGTGACGCTCTGGAATCGCAATGCCAACCGCGCCGAGGAAACCGCAAAACGCATGAACCAGGAGAGAGGCAGCGACGGCGACGCTCCTTTGGTCCGCGTGGCCGAAGATCTCGAAAGCGCGGCTCGCGCCGCCGACGTGATCGCTTGTGCGACGCTGTCGCGAAATCCTCTGGTCAAGGGAGAATGGCTAAAGGAGGGGGCGCATCTCGACCTCGTGGGGGCATTCAACCTCGAGATGCGGGAAGCCGATGACGAGGCCTTGCGTCGCGCGCGGCTCTTCATCGACACGAAGGCCGCGCTGAGCGAGGGCGGCGATGTCGCAGTGGCGCTGCGCGACGGAGGCATCAGCGCTTCACATGTCGTGGGTGACCTTGAGAGCCTCGTTCGCGGCGATGCCAAGGGGCGAGGCTCCGCGCGGGAGATCACCGCCTTCAAGTCGATCGGCGCCGCGATCGAGGATCTCGCCGCCGCGGTCGCGGTGTGGCAGGCAATTCGAAAAGCGAGTAGCGAATAGCGGTGCATCTCCTCGCCCGACTAGTCGCCATTCGCTACTCGCTACTCGCTCACCGGAGCGGCAGATGCGCCGTCTCCCGAATGCGCGAGATGACGATGAAGCTCACGGCCGCCGCCGCCATGACATAAGCGACGGGCGAAAGGGGTGAGCCGGTGACCTCGATCAGCCACTGTGCGATGAGGGGCGCAAAGCCGCCGAAGACCGCGACCGCGAGCGCGTAGGAAGATGACATCCAGGTCGAGCGTCCGCGCGTCGAGAAGATCTCCGCGATTGCGGCGGGCCCCGCGCCCGAGAAGAACGCGATCGAGATCCCGAAGATGATCTGCATCAGCGCCACGAAAGCAAAGCCATATCCTTGCAGCATGAGCCAGAAGACGGGCAGCGGTAAAACGAAGAAGGCCGCGCAGGAGGCGAGCAGCAGGGGTTTGCGGCCGATGCGATCGGAGAGCGTGCCCATGATGGGCACGAAAATCACCACGGCGAGAAGCCCGATGGTGTTCGACCACAGCGATTCGGCCGGGCTCAGCTTGAGCTGAGTGCGTGTGAAGGTCGGCATGTAGGTCAGGAAAGTGTAGTAGCAGACCGTCCAATGGACGGTGAAGCCGAAGGCGATGAGGGCTAGCTTGAAATCGCTGCTCTCGGGTGCGGCCGTGGCGTCTCCGAACTCCTCTGCCACCTCGCGATAGGGAGGCGTCTCGTCCACGGCTCGGCGCAACCAAAGCCCGATGGGCAGGAACAGCCCGCCGAGCAGGAAAGGCACCCGCCAGCCCCACTCGTCCATCGCGTCCGTGCCCAGCGCGGACGTCAGGATCGCCGCAAGCCCCGAGCCGAGCAAGGTGCCGCCTGCGACCGACATCTGCTGCAAGCTCGTGTAAAAGCCGCGCTTTCCCTCGACCGACCATTCGGCCATGAAAGCCGTCGAGCCTCCCCATTCCCCTCCGGTCGAGAAGCCCTGCAGCATGCGGCAGACGAGAAGCAGGATCGGGGCCAAGACCCCGATGCTGCCATAGGTGGGGATGAGGCCCATGAGCACCGTGCCGATCGCCATCAGGAGAATGGTCAAGATCAAGGCGGGCTTTCGGCCATGCGTATCGCCCATGCGGCCGATGATGATTCCGCCGAGCGGGCGAACCACGAGGCCGACGCCGAATATTGCGAAGGTCGCGAGCAGGGCCGCCTTCGGATCGTCCTTCAAAAAGAAGTTTCTCGAGATCGACGCGGCAAGGAAGCCGTAGACCCCGTAATCGTACCACTCCATCACATTGCCGATAGTGGCGGCGTAGATCGCCTTGCGGCTCTGGGCCTCGGTTGGCCCCGCGACCGACAACCCCACATTTCCGAGGACGGCTTGCGACATGGTGGCGACCCCTGGCATCGATGCAGTTCTAATTCGAAAGCTAAGCTGAAAAGCGTTTCAACTGCAATGCGGGTGTCATTTGCGTGGCGGCGATCCCGACGCCCGCTCGCGATCCAAAGTCTTCTCGCGATCCAAAGTCTTCTCGCGATCCCAAGCCTTCTCACTATCCGAAGCCTTCTCGCGATCCCAAGTGTTCGGGCCGACGCCGCGCTCGCGCAGCTTGAATTTTTGCACCTTGCCGTTCTCGGTGCGGGGCAGCTCGGTGACGAATTCGAGGAACCGCGGAACGGCAAAGCGCGCCAGGCGCGGTGTGCAGAACGCGATGAGCTCGAGCTCCGACAAGCGGCTTTCCGGCTTGCGCAGGATTGCGGCCATCACCTCGTCCTCGGCGAGCTCCGAGCGGACGGGAAAGACCGCGGCCGCCGCGATCTCAGGATGGCTGATGAGCACTTGCTCGACCTCGAAGGAGGAGATGTTCTCGCCACGGCGACGAATGGCGTCCTTAAGCCGATCCAGGAAACGGAACTGGCCGTCCCCCTCACGCAGCACACGATCTCCGGTGTGGAACCAGAGATTGCGCCAGGCATCGACGGTCTTCTCGGGCATGCCGAAATACCCGCGCGCAAAGGCATAAGGTTCATGGGCGCGCAGCATCAATTCGCCCGCCTCGCCGTCGGGAAGCTCGTTGTCGTCCTCGTCGACGACGCGCGCCTCGAAGCCTTCGATAACCGCGCCCATCATGCCTTCCCTTTGCACGTTCGGATGCGCACCGATAACGAAATTCGTCTCCGTCGAACCGTAGCCGTCGAGAAGCGCGATACCGCTTCGTGCCTGAAACTCCACACGGAATTTCTCGGGCACGCCAGGCGCGAGCGCGATGCGCACCGCATGCGCCTTCTCCTGCGGTGAAGGCGATCTCGAGAGCAGCATGGGAACCATGGCGCCGAGAACATAGGTGACCGTCGCCTGGTGCTCAGCGAGAGAGGTAAAGAAGCCCGAGACCGAGAAGCGCTCGAGATAGACCACATGTGCGCCCATGAGCAGCGCCTGGTAGAAGCTGTTCAACGCGTTGCTGTGGAAGAGCGGCAGTGGAGTGACCAGCACGTCGTCTTTCTCGATGCCGAGCATTCCTGCCGTGACGATCCCCCACCAATAATATTGCGCGTGCGGGCAGATCACGCCCTTCGAGGGGCCTGTCGTCCCGGAGGTGTAGAGGATGGCGAGCGTGTCGCCAGGGCCTATCGGCGCGGGACGCTCGGGCGCGGCGGGCGGCGGCAAAGGCCGAAGCGGCAGGCCATAAGCGTTCGCAGCTTCGCCTTCCCCGATCAGCCAGAGCATCTCGAGCGCCGTCTCGCCGATCTTTGCGTGCGCGAGCGCGGGCAGGAACTGCGCTTCGAGGATCAACAGACGAGCCCCACAATTGCGCAAGATATGCGCGAGTTGCGGCCCGCGTGAGCCGGTATTGATCGGCACCAGCACGGCCCCGACCCATGCAACACCGAGCATGATCGTGACAAAATCAATGCTGTTGCCGCAAATGAGGCCCACGCGGTCGCCCTGTTTAACACCCGCACGTGAAAGCGTTCCGCCAAAGCTCGCCGCAAGCTCGCGCGCCTCGCCGAAAGTGAGCGTTTTGCCGCTCGCCGTCACAAGGGGCTTGTCCTTGAAGCGCGCGGCTTGGGCCTCGAGCATCGCCGGCAAGCCGCGCTCGGCCGGAGCGAAGAGCACCGGGAATTGCGGCGCGCTCAAGCGGGCACCAGCGCGAGCACCCGCAACGGCGAGCCCGAGCCCTGCCTGATCTTGAGGGGCGCCGCGATCAACACGGCCCCGGTGGCAGGGAGGAGATCGAGATTGGCGAGGCATTGCAAGCCGAAACGGCCCGCCCCATGCATGATCGAATGGCACGGATAAGGTGGTCGCAAATGCGCGGCCTGTCCCGCATCCGTGCCGATTGTCTCGGTGCCGAAGCCCAGCACATCGCGTTCCTCGACGAGGAAGCGCACGGCGTCCACATCCGGCCCCGGTGTGTGTTGGCCCGTTTCGTCGAAATTCTGGAAGGCGACGGCATCATTGCTGCGTTTCGACCAATCGGTGCGCATCAGCACCCAGGATCTGGGCGAGATGCGCCCGTGGCGTTCCTCGAAGGCACGCAGCTTTTCGACGCTCAGGAGGTAATCCGCATCCTCCCCGGCTTCTCGCGAGCAATCGATCACGCTCGCGGAGGCGACGAAACGGTCGAGCGGAATCGTGTCGGTCGCGTTGTTCGGCAGATCCCTGCCGGTGACCCAGTGGATCGGCGCGTCGAAATGCGTGCCCGTGTGCTCGCCGAACGACAGGTTGTTCCAATACCAGGCCGGCCCTCGTGCATCGTAGCGCGAGACCTCCTCGATGCGCACCGGCGCGCTCTCGCCGAATTCCGGCGGCAGCACGATGGGCGGAAATTCGGGCGCGAGCGTATGGGTGAGATCGACGACCCGAATGCGTCCCGCGACGATGTCGGTGATGAGATGCGCGAGAACCGGAGAGCTCATGCGTTCACCCGGCGAGTTCTCGCTCGAGCGCCTTGGGGTTCTCGAGAAAGCGCGCCATGACATCCTTGGCGACCTCGCCCGGATAGACGTCCTCGAGCCCGCGCTCGAGCGCCTCGACGACGGCTTTGGCGAGCGCGGCGGGCGAAAGCTTCGGCGGCGCTACGCGCGCATTCCATTCATCGTCGATGGAGCCGGGGAAGACGTTGATCACGCGGATGCCGCTTGCCTGCAAATCGGCGCGCAACGCCTGGGCCAACGAAAAGGCGGCGGCCTTCGATGCCGAGAAGGTGCCATGCGCAGGATCGTTCGAAAGCGCATGGACCGACAGGATGTTCACCCAGGCGGTGGCGCTCGCCGGGCCATCGGCGGCACGCGCCTTGAGCGCAGCCATGAAGCTTTGCGAAAGGCGCAACAGACCGAAATAGTTCACCTCCATCTCGGTCCGCGCCGTCGCGACACCGCCTCGCGAAGCGATCGAGCCTGGCCGATGATATTCGGCCGTGTTCACGAGAATGTCGACTTTGCCGCCGATGCTGCCGGCAAGCTCGCGCACGGAACTCTCATCGGTCACGTCGAGCGGCACGAGCGACACCCCCTCGAGCGCGCCAAGCGCCTCGAGGTGCGGCGATGGTTTCCAAGGCGCGGCATAACCGGCCCAGACGAGATCGGCACCGGCCGCGACCAACGCCTCCACCATGGCGCGCCCGACCTTTGTCTTGGCATCCGTGACCAGCACCTTGCGGGCGCGCGGCGCACAGGTCGTTTCGCGGACGAGGGGGTCTTCTGCCATGTCGGGCGTGTCCTTCTCCGGTAAGGCGATCATCAACGCCTGGCCTGACTTGTCGAGCGCAAGCCGCAAGCGAAGGCGCGAAGGTGCGGGCGCGCAATCGCCGTGCAGCGCAACGATGGCGCTCGGCCCGCAATCGAGCCGGACCAGGCCCACCCGCCAAGGCGCACGCTCGCGGAAGTAAAGCTCTTGCCCATGCCGGATGAGGGTCTCGGACAAGAGCTCGCCGGTGCCTTCGGCCGGGCGCCAGCGCAACCTCGGGGAGAGGCATTGGACGCAAGCGTCGCGCGGCGGATATTGCGCGGCGCCGCACTTTTCGCAGCGTTGCAAGGCAAACACGCCGAGCGCCGCGGCCGCCGTGAGACCTTGCGCGGCGCGGCTGCGCGCGAACGGCGGCACGAGCGGCGGCTTGAGCGCGACGAGCGGGTTCCTGCGCTTTAAGCGAGAGCTCGGAGCTCGCGGGGGCTGCGGAGGCAAAGCGTTCAACCCTTCTTCCTCCTTTTTCCGCGCCCCTGCGCCGCGAGGATCGCGGCGCCGGAGCACAGGCCCCGATCGTAGTTGATCATGCCGAAGCCGCTCACGAGACCGAGCCTTGCCTTTTCCACCTGCGCGCCGAGGGGCATGCCGGTCAATTGCCGGATGGCCTCGACGAGGCCGAGATGCCCGCCCGCGGCCCCCGCCTGCCCCATCGACAATTGCCCGCCAGAGGTGTTCAGCGGAAAGCTGCCATCGACGGTGAAGCTGTGGCGGCGCACGAATTCCGGGCCTTCTCCCTTGCCGCAGAAGCCGAGATCCTCGATCTGCATCAGCGTGATCACGGGATAATCGTCATAGGCTTGAAGAAAGTCGATGTCCTTCGGCGCAAGGCCGGTCTGATCGTAGAGTGCGTCTTGGTCGAGCGCCCAGCCGCCTCGAAATTGAATCGCGTCCCCCGGGTAAGCATTGTGGCGCTCGATCGCGCCCAGAAGCCGCACGTGGGGAAGGTCGAGCTTCTTTGCCGTCGCGCGCCGCATCACGAGGAAGCCGTCAGCGCCCGCGCAAGGCATCACGCAATCGAAAAGGCGGATCGGATCCGCAATGAGCCTCGCGTTCAAATAATCCTCGAGGGTGAGCTCGGAACGAAAGAGCGCGAGCGGGTTGGCACGCGCATTCTGCCGCTGCGCCACGCAGAGCTTGCCGAAATCCTCGCGACTTGCGCCATAGGCACGCATGTAGTGGGCGGTGAGCAGCGCGAAGCTGCCATTCGGCCCGCCCGACCCATAAGGATAGACGGCGTCACGCGCGAAACGGCTGAAGCTCGCCGTGTTCAGGCGAAAGCTATCGACGTGGTTGGCATCGCCCGCGATGCAGGCAACGATGTGGGCGTCGCCTGCCTCGACCGCGCGCGCCGCGCGGCGCAATTGGACGATCGCAGACGCGCCTCCCATCGGCACATGCTCGAGAAAGCGGGGCGAAAGCCCCACATGCTGCGTGAAGCCGACGGCCGTGTCCGGCGCGATCGTGAAGCTCGACACCGCAAGCCCGTCGATGTCGCTCTTGCGGATGCCCGCAGCCTGGATGAGCTTCGCCAGAGCTTGCGCCAAAAACCAATGGGCCGAATGGATCGAATGGCGCGTGTAGGGCACGGTGACCGGAGCGGCCACCACCACGTCTTCGTAAGGCCGCGCCAGCGCCCGCATCAGGCCGCTTCGGCCCCGAGATACGCTTCGCGCACGCGCGGGTCGGCGCTTACTTCGCGCGGCGAGCCCTCGGCGATCTTGACGCCGAAATCCATGACGACGACCCGGTCGACGAGGCCCATGACGAAATCCATGTCGTGCTCGACGAGCATGACTGTCACTCCCTCGCTCCGAAGCGCCTTGATGAGATTGGCCAGGGCCTGCTTCTCCATCCGGCGCAGCCCCGCCGCGGGCTCGTCGAGGATGACGAGCGCGGGATCGGCCGCAAGCGCGCGCGCCACCTCGAGAAGGCGCTGCTCGCCGAGAGGCAAGGTGCCGGCGCGCTCATGCGCTTTGGCGTCGAGCCCCACTCGCGCAAGCTCCCGGGCGGCCTCTGCCTTGACGGAACGCTCCTCGCTACGATCGAGGCGCAAGGCGCCGCGCAGGAAGCCCGAGCGCGTGCGTGCGTAAGCGCCGAGCGCGACATTGTCGAGAAGCGTCATCGAAGGCCGAAGCTTCACGTGCTGAAAGGTCCGGGCCAGCCCTCGACGGACGAGGACATGGGCGGCGAGCCGCCCTACATCCGCGCCGAGAAAGCGAATGTGCCCCTCATCGGGCGAGGCGAGGCCCGTGACCAAATTGAAGAGTGTCGTCTTGCCGGCGCCGTTCGGGCCGATGAGACCGATGATTTCCCCGGCTTTGACTTCAAAGCTCACCTCGTCGACGGCAACGAGACCGCCGAAGCGCTTCGTGAGGCCTTCGACCGATAGGAGAGACGCTCCCTTTGGCGTCGGCACGCGGCGCGAGAGGGGCGCGGCAGGTTCGAGGGTGCGCCTCGGTGCCTGCTTTGGGAGCACACGCAAGATGAGCGGAACGAGGCCAAAACGGGCCTTCTGCAAGATGAGAATGAAAAGTGCGCCGAGCACCACCGCCTGGAGCTGCGTGCTGTTCGATGTGATGAGCGGCAGAAAGGACTGCATCCCTTCCTTCATGAGCGTCACGATGCCGGCTCCGACCACCGCGCCGGCCACATGGGTCGTCCCGCCGATGAGAGCCATGAGCAAGAATTCGATTCCGGCCTCGAGGTCGAAGGCTGTCGAGCTCACCACCCGTTGAAAATGCGCATACAGCCAGCCCGCGAGCGCGGCGAGAAGGGCGGCGAGCACGAAGGCGCAAAGCCGCGTCCTGAACGGATTGATCCCGAGGCTCTCGACCAATGCATTGCCGCCGCGCAATGCACGAATGGCGCGGCCCTCGCGCGAATCGAGAAGATTGGACAGGAGCAGCATCGCAAGCCCGAGGAGAGGCCAAACGAAATAGTAGAAGGAGCGCGCCGAGGCCAGCGGGAGCGCGCCGACGCTCAGCGGCGGGATGGCCGCGATGCCGTTATGAGATCCGAGCGCTTCCAGATTGCCGAAGAGATAGTCGATGGCGATCCCCCAGGCGATCGTCGAGAGCGGCAGGAAGTGGCCACCAAGCCGCAAAGTGGCTGCGCCGAGCACGGCGGCGGTGATGCCCGACGCGAGAAGCCCGATCAGAAGCCCGGTGAAGGGTGATCCGCCAATCGCGGTGGTCCACCAAGCGGTCGCGTAAGCGCCGATCCCGAGAAAAGCAGCCTGGCCGAAGGAGACGATACCGCCCGCGCCTGTCATCAGCACAAGGCCGAGCGCGACGAGCGCGTAAATGGCGATGTAATCGAGAAGCGTGAGCGCATAACCGCCGAGAAGAAAAGGTGCGGCGGCGAGGACCGCGATGGCGAAAATCGCGGTCACGGCCGAACCGCTCGAGCGCAAGCGCCGGCTCATGCGGCGATTTCTTCCTCGGCGGCCCCATCCTCCTGTTCGAGCTGGTGCGCGAAGGCGAGCGAACGCCATACGAGGATTGGGATGAGAGCGGAAAAGACCGTCACCTCCTTGAAGGCGCTGTTCCAAAAAGCCGCATAGCTTTCGAGAAGCCCGACTATGAGCGCGCCGGCCGCCGCCAAGGGGTAGCTCACAAGGCCGCCGATGATCGCGCCCACGAAAGCCTTGAGGCCGATGATGAAGCCCGAATCATAATAAAGCGTGGTTACCGGTGCGACGATCACGCCCGAAATACCGGCAAGCCCGGAAGCGAGAAGGAAGGCGAGAGCGCCCGTGCGCGCCGGGCTGATGCCGCACAACAGGGCGCCCAGCCGATTGACCGCGGTCGCCCGGAGCGACTTGCCGATCGTCGTGTGGGTGAAGAGCAGGTAGAGCAGCGTTGCCACGACGCCGCAGGTCGAAAAGATGATGAGCGTCTGGCCTGGAAGGACGAGATCTCCGATCCGGAGCACGGCGCGCGTAAAGGCTTGCGTGCGCACGCCTTCGGGGCCGAAATAGAAGAGCGCCAGGCCCGAGACGGCAAAATGCAGGGCCACCGCGACCATGAGGAGCACGAGCACCGGCGCATCGGCGAGCGGGCGAAACGCGATCCGGTAGAGAAGCGGGCCGATCGGCAGGACCAACGCGAGAGTGAGCGCGACCGCAACCGGCTCGGAGATCTCGCGCCCCGCCAGGAGCACGACGAGCGCCACGGGAAGGAGGGGCAGGCCCGCATAAAGGCCGACCGCGCGCGCCACCCGCTCGGGCTTTCTCTCGCGCACCGCCCGGAAAACTTCCATCCCCGAAGCGATGATGGCAAGCGTGAGCACGAGCCAGATCGTACCGGGAAGGCGGTGACGCTCGAAGGCACCGAGCGTAAGCGCCGCATAGGCGAGAATGTCGCCGAACGGCACGAAAATGACGCGAGTGACGACGAAAACGAGAACGATGCCGAGCCCGACGAGCACGTAGATCGCGCCGTTGGCGATGCCGTCCTGCGCCAACAGCAGCGCGATTTCCAAATTCATGCGCTCGCCTGTCGCGGGGATAGGGTCGGCCTTGTCAGAATGTCACACAGGGAGGAACGCGGTTCAACCCCGTTTCCCGAGCCTCCTCCTGCACCGAATGGGCAAGCCAAGCGAGGTTTTGGAAGCGCCCCGGACGCTCACGTGTTCCTACGCGGGCGGCGGTGGAAACCTCTGCGGCCTTGCAGGATGAGCCTCGCCTTGAATGCCGGAATATGGCAAAGAGGCGCTTCGAAATACGCGTTGCGTCACAACGCCCCGGCGCCCATCGACAAAATGCGCCCTTTTTTGCGAGATAACGGCAATTCGCCAATAGCTGTTTAAAGGGCCAAGCATGATCAATCTTCGCTCACCGGCACTGCGTTTCCTCAGCGGTGCCGTTTTCGTCCTTCTCTTTTCGTGGATTTCCCACCCGGCGCACGCCGCACCGGCGAAACCGAAAGCCCAGCCACCTGCCTCGCAAAAAGGAACGGCAACGGCGGCGCCAGCGTCGTCGACCAAACCCGGAACAGGCCAAGCGCTGAAGCTTGGACAATTCGACGATTGGATTGCTTACGCGACTCCCGGCGCCAAGAAGATTTGCTACGCCTTGTCGATACCCAAGGAACGCCTGCCGAAGAACCTCAATCGCGATCCCGGCTATCTTTTCGTCTCATACCGGCCTGACGAGAAGGTTCGCGGCGAGATCGCCGTCGTGATGGGTTTTGCCGTGAAGGAGAATTCTCCGGCTGAAGCGCTCCTCGGCTCAAGCAAATTCGAGCTTGCCGGCAAGGACACGAGCCTTTTCGTCCACAACGCGGCCGAGGAAGGCACGATGCTTGCCGCGATGAAGCGAGGTGGCAGCCTCGTGGTGAAGGCCTCGTCGAAGCGGGGCAACGAGACGACCGACCGCTTCTCGCTCGCGGGCATCGTTCAGGCGCTCGATCGGGCGGAGAAGGAGTGCAAGTGAGCGCACTCGCGCAAGTCGCGCCGGCCGGGCCCCCGCTCACCTCGCTCGCGGGCGGCGGCCGCGCCGAGCTTGCGGCGCGGCTTCGTGAGCTCGGCGTTCCAGCGCGCGAGCAGCGTATGCGGGTGGGCCAGCTCTGGCACTGGATGTACCATCGCGGGGCAACCGAGTTCGGGGCGATGACCACGATCGGCAAGGAGATGCGCGCCGAGCTTGCACGAAGCTTCAGCCTCGAGCGCCCGCGCATCGTTTCCGAGCACATCTCCTCCGACGGCACCCGCAAATGGCTTTTGCGTATGCCGCCGAAGGGCCCGCGTGATACGGGTGTCGAAATCGAAACCGTCTATATTCCAGAGGTCGATCGCGGGACGCTCTGCGTTTCGAGTCAAGTCGGCTGCACCCTGACCTGCTCGTTCTGCCACACGGGCACGCAACGGCTCGTTCGCAATCTCGACGCATCCGAAATCGTCGGCCAATTGCTCGTCGCGCGCGACCAGCTTGGGGACTGGCCGGGTACCGGCCGGGGCGGCGACGGCGCGGCCTTGGCGGACGCGCCTCGCCTCATCTCCAACATCGTTTTCATGGGGATGGGGGAGCCGCTGTACAATTTTGACGCCGTCAAGGAGGCAGTCGAGACGATCGCCGACGGAGAGGGGCTCTCCCTTTCGCGTCGGCGAATCACGCTTTCGACCTCCGGCGTCGTTCCGATGATCGCGCGCGCGGGTGCCGAGATCGGCACGATGCTGGCGGTTTCGCTGCACGCGGTGCGCGACGAATTGCGCGACGAGCTCGTGCCGCTCAACAAGAAATACCCGATCTCGACGCTCCTCGAGGCTTGTCGCGCTTATCCGGGCCTCTCGAACGCCAGGCGCATCACCTTCGAATACGTGATGTTGAAGGGAGTGAACGACACCGATGCCGACGCGCGCGAATTGGTTCGCCTGCTGCGCGGCGTTCCGGCCAAGATCAATCTCATCCCGTTCAATCCCTGGCCCGGCACACGCTACGAATGCTCGAGCTGGAACCGCATCGAGGCTTTTTCGGAGATCGTCTTCAATGCCGGTTACGCCTCGCCCATTCGTACACCGCGCGGGCGTGACATCCTCGCCGCCTGCGGCCAGTTGAAGAGCGAAACCGAGAAGCTGCGTGCGCGCGCCCGGCTGATGCTCGAGAGCGGCATCGGGGCCGAGGGCATGTTCGCAAGCTCCGAATAGCGCGGACGAGCGCGCGGTCGCTTTCCTGATAAAAAATTTTGCGTGAAGGTGTTTTTTGGTGACGTTCTAAAACTCGCCAAAACTCGTTTTTATTCCGAAAGCTTTAGACGCAACGTCGATTTAGAATAATTTAAATGTGGCCTAAGTCCCGGTTAAACGATAAGAATATTGAATAATACTGCTTGACGTTTGAGATTCTCTGCCGTTCTTAGCCTCCTTGCGCGGGCAGAAGTAGTGCCCGCTCATCGAGGTCTCATGGTGCGGATCGATCCCTTTCGGCTGACTTGGGCCAAGCTTGCGGCTGGCACGGCATCCGCGGTCGCGCTCGTCGCGACGTTCGCTTGCGCCACCGTCGCTCGAGCGCTCGCCGAGGAGCCGGACGGTCAGCCCGCGGCGTCGACCGATCCCTACCATGAGCTCGAAACCAAATATCTCTTCGGCTTCACCACCGGCTCCGATATCGGCGAGGAGGGAGAGAAATCGATCGAGTTCGAAACCACCGCGGCGCTCGGCAAGCGTCGCGGCAGCTACCACATGGTCGAGCAGGAATTCGAGTTCGAGGGCGTGCCCAGCCAGTTCTTCGCCTATGAGCTCAGCGCCCATGTCACCAATCATTCCAGCAACAGTGTCGAGGGCATCGACAACATCGACCGCACGCAGTTCAGCGGCTTCTCGACCACGCTGAGCTATCTCATCGTCGGGCGCGGCCCGGGGTCGCCCATCGGACTGACCTTTTCGGCGCAGCCCGAATGGGCGCGCGCCGACGGCACGAGCGGCGTGCGCACGCGCGATTTCAGCACGGCGTTCAAATTGATCGCGGACACGGAGCTCATCTCGAACCGGCTCTATGCGGCGGTGAACCTGCTCTTTCAGCCCGAGATCGCCAAGCCATCCGGAGACCTGAGCTGGAGCCGCACCGCGACGGCCGGGGTGACGGCAGCCCTCACCTATCGAATCGCGCCTAAGGTGACGATGGGAGGCGAGGTGGAATATTACCGCGCCTACGAGGGTTTTGACTTCAGGAGTCTGGATGGGCACGCGCTCTACATAGGACCGACGCTCTACATCCAGTTTACCCCGAAAACCTTCCTGTCGCTGGCCTTTTCGAGCCAGGTCACAGGCCATGCGACGGGAGACGGCCGGTCGCTCGATCTCGTCAATTTCGAGCGCCACCGAGCCAACGCCAAGCTCGAATTCGAATTCTAACCCGATCGGAAAGTCATGTCGGAGCTGAAAATGAGATCACATCGCGCAAACTCACGGCGCCTCGTCGCCTTCATGGCGCTTTGGCTCGCCTTCCTTTGCGGGGAACAAGGCCTTTCGGGGCGAGCTTTCGCGCAGGAAGCAGCCTCGGTGAAGCTTACTCTCAAGAATCATCACTTCGAGCCTGCCGAGGCGCATGTGCCGGCGAACAAGCCTTTCACGATCGAGGTCACCAACCTCGACGGGACGCCGGCCGAATTCGAGAGCAAGACCTTGCGGGTCGAGAAGGTCGTCGCGGCGGAAAGCACGATAACGCTGCAGATGCGTGCGCTCGCACCCGGCCGTTACCGTTTTTTTGACGATTACCACGAGGATACGACCGAAGGTTTTCTCATTGTGCAGTAAGAGTTTCTCATGCTTGGCGCTTTGATCATCGTTTTCCGGGAAGTCATCGAGGCCGGTCTCATCGTCGGCATCGCGATGGCGGTGACGCGCGGCATCGTCGGGCGCGGCTATTACATCGCTGGGGGCGTCGCGGCGGGCGTCTTCGGCGCCTGTGTGGTTGGCATGTTCATCAACACCATTTCCGGGGCTTTCGAGGGCGTTGGCCAGGAGCTCTTCAATGCGGCGATCCTCAGCATCGCCGTCATCATGCTCGCTTGGCACAACATCTGGATGGCCCGCCATGGCCGCGAGATCGCGGCTGAGATGCGGCAGGCAGGCGAAGCCGTGCGTACCGGCGCCTCCACCCTCATGGGTCTTGCGATCGTGGTGGCAGTCGCCGTGCTGCGGGAAGGATCGGAGGTCGCCCTCTTCCTCTATGGCATCTTCATCGCCTCGGCGCCCGGCTCGGGGGCGAGCCTTCTGGTCGGAGGCATCATGGGCCTCGTGCTCGGCGCTTGCGTCACCGCGCTCACCTATGGCGGTCTGGTGCGCATACCTGGCCGCTACCTCTTCGGCGTGACGAGCGTGCTCATTGCGTTGCTCGCGGCGGGGCTTGCCTCCCAGGCGGTCGGTTTTCTCGAACAAGCGAATGTGGTCACTTTCTTGCCGGACCAGCTTTGGGATTCATCGAACATCTTGTCCGATACGAGTATTCTCGGGCGGGTTCTGCACACGCTGGTCGGTTACAGCGATCACCCATCCGTGATGGAGGCGCTCATCTATATCGCGACGCTCGCGGTGATCGGGTTCTTGATGAAAATCTTCGCGCATCCCGCCCCGGCGCCTTCGGTCCGGTAGTGAGGAGTGAAAAGCGAGGTAGTTCGCGCTTTCCAGCTCGCTGCCAGAACTCCTCACTCCTCACTCCTCACTCCTCACTCCTTGCTCCTCACTCTTCACTCTTCACTCTTCACGCCTTCACTCGCCGTTCGATCGCGTCCCAGATGACGGGCGCGAGGTCAGGGCCGCCAGTGTTGCGGATGGCCCGGATGCCGGTCGGGCAGGTGACATTGATCTCCGTGAGATAACCGTCGATCACGTCGATGCCGACGAAGATCAGGCCGCGCTTCCTGATGGCGGGGCCGATCGTTTCGCATATCTCCTGTTCGCGGGCCGAGAGCTTGGCGGCCTCGGCGGCACCGCCACGCACCATATTCGAGCGGATGTCGTTGACTTGCGGCACCCGGTTGACCGCCCCCTTCGCGACCCCGTCGACGAGAATAATGCGCTTGTCGCCCTTCACCACCTGCGGCAGAAAGCGCTGCACGACCCAGGCCTCCTTGAAGGTCGCGGCGAACAAATCGTAAAGGGAACCGAAATTCGCGTCCTCGCGCGCGAGCTTGAACACCGACGCCCCGCCATGGCCGTGCAGCGGCTTCATGACGATCTCACCATGCTCCTTCCGGAATTCGTCGATTTCCGCCTTGTCGCGTGTGATCAAGGTCGCCGGCATGAGCTGCGGAAACTCGGTGACGAAGATCTTCTCCGGCGCGTTGCGCACGCTCGCGGGATCGTTCACCACGAGGGTCGCTGGGTGAACCCGTTCGAGCAGATGCGTTGCGGTGATGTAGGCGAGGTCGAAAGGGGGATCCTGACGCATCAGCACCACATTCGTGCTGGCGAGATCGACCCGGCTCGGCCGGCCGAGCGTCACGTGATCGCCGACGACATCGCGAATTTCGGCCTCTTGCATCGGAGCGCTCACCTTGGCGTCGAGCATCGAGAGCTTGTCGGGCGTGTAGACGAGGAGCTTGTGGCCGCGCACTTTGGCCTCGAGCATGAGCGCGAAGGTCGAATCGCTCGCGACATTGATGCGCTCGATCGGATCCATCTGCACGGCGACGGTCAGGGGCATGGAATTCACCTCAACGGCTCGGCCAAGCGGGCGGGCAAACCGCCCCGGCGCTCGATAGGACGCGGTGTGGCGGCTGGCAATGGCCCCGCAGGGCAGCGTCGGGGCGGCGTGGCTCGGATGCAACGCTTGTCCGGCTTCCGTTCCACCGCGCTCCCCGCGCCTTGACCCGGGCAGGCCCGATGCGCATGGTGGCCAAGCGCATTTCGAGGATATGGCCATGGGGCTCAGAATAATCGGGGGTGTCGTCGCGCTTTTGCTTGTCGCGGCTTGCACCGCGCCCTTTCACGGCCCCTACATCCCGCTCACGAGATACACGCCCGCGACGCCGGCTCGACCCCTCATCGCCGAAAACCGAGTCGTCCCCTATGACGGGCTCATTCCGGCCTGCGGAGACGCTGATGTGCTGGACTTCATGAAACGCCGTTTTTCGACGCGCGAGGCCGGCTATTGGGATTCCTCGCTTGAGATCGCCGGTTTCGATGCGCCTTACGAGATCTCTTACCGTCCGCGCGGCCCCACTTTCGTTCCGCGCCGCTATTGCAGCGTGACCGGCCTTTTCTCCGACAATCGCCCGCGCAAGATCTTCTATTCAGTCGACGAGGACATGAGCTTGTTCGGCTTGAGCTGGAATGTCACCTGGTGCCCGGTGGGACTGGATCGCGACTTGACCTACGCTCCAGGGTGCAAGATGGCGCGTCCCTGATCGCGGGCTCGAGCGAACCGTGGGATATAGGGGTATTCGTCACGCGCTCCTCGTTTTCTTGACCTGGACGCTTTGCGCAGCCGCACAGGCGCAAAATTTACATCAACAAGGCGCCCACGAGCGCTTCGGCGCCCCGGTCGGCGATTTCGACTTTTATCTTTTGGCGCTTTCCTGGACACCCGGCTTTTGTGACGTCGAGGGGGATCGCAAGGGAAAACCCGAATGTTTCACGCGCGGCCGCGCAGGTTTCCAGGTGCACGGACTTTGGCCGCAATTCGAGAATGGCGATTACCCTACCTTTTGCGACCGTTCCCGGAACTTCGTTCCCGGCGCCTCGCTCGCGATCGCGCGGGAAATCTACCGGGACAAGGGGCTCGCCATCGGCGAATGGCGAAAGCATGGCGAGTGCAGCGGGCTCGAACCTTCCCTCTATTATCAGGCGGAAATCGCGCTGTTTCGCAAAATCCGAATACCCCGCACGCTCGTTGCGCCGGCTCAGCCCTTGCGCGCCACCCCCGGCGAGATCGCGCAAGCCTTCACGAGCGCAAATCCGGGCATGATCGAGCCCGACATGGTGAGCATCGCTTGCCGGAGCGGGGAACTGGAAGAGGTGCGCTTTTGCACGAAAAAGGACCTCTCCGGTTTTCGCTCCTGCGGCGGCACCGCTCCCGATGGGTGCGGTTCGGGCGAGATCACCATCGCACCGGCGCAGTGAGCCGAGCCGCGAAGGGCGGCCTGGTGCGCGTCATCCAGGCCCATGACGCATGAATTACCGTCACGGCTTCCATGCCGGGAATTTTGCCGACGTTCTCAAGCATGCGGTGCTGGCCCGCATGCTCGTCCATCTGCGATCGAAGCCAAAGCCGTTTCGGGTCATCGACACGCATGCGGGTCGGGGCGCATACGATCTTCGAGGCGAAGAAGCGCTTCGCACCGGCGAGTGGCGGGGCGGCATCGGCCGGCTTCTCGACAGCCCCGGAGATCCGCTCGAGCCGGACCTTCAGACCTTCCTCGCACCCTATCTCGAGGCGGTCGCCGCATGGCAAAGCCGACACGGCCGCGCCTCATATCCCGGATCGCCCGCGATCGAGCGTCATTTTCTTCGTCCCGACGATCGCCTCCTCGCCGTCGAGCTTGAGGAACGCGCTTTCATGAAGCTCGAACGCCTTTTCCCGGCTGGCGATCGCGCCAAGGCGCTGAAGCTTGACGGTTACGAGGCATGGAAGGCGTTTATTCCGCCGAAGGAACGACGTGGCCTTGTTGTCGTCGACCCACCCTATGAGGCTCGAGACGAATTCGCGCGCGTCGCCGAGGACCTTGCCGCGGCCGTAAAGAAATGGCCCTCCGGCATGACGCTGGTGTGGTATCCGATGAAGGATCGCACGCTCGTCGCCAGTTTTTCCACGCGAATCGCCGGGCGTTTGCCGCCGGAAAGCTTGAAAGTCGAGCTCGATACCGGCACCTGCGACGACGAGTCAGGCCTTTGGGCTTGCGGGCTCATTCTCGTCAATCCGCCCTGGACCTTGGAGGGCGAACTCAAGGCCGCGCTGCCTCACCTTGCGCGCAGGCTCGCGCGAGGTGCACATCCGAAGGCATCCTGTCACCGCCTTTGAGCGGTAACGCGGTCTCTTCTCACATACGCGGCGCCATGGTTCCGAGGAGGGCGGCGAGCCCGAGCACGAGGATGCCGAGACCTTGCTCGATCAGGATGTTACGGCGAAGCGCATGGAGCGTTGCCTGTTCCTTGTCGCTGTCGACGAGGCGAGGCACGAGTCGCCAGCGGTTCACGGCGGCGGCGATCAACATGAGGGCGAACAGGGAAGCCTTGGCGATAATCACGAGGCCATATGGGGTGGTGAAAAGATCGCTCGCATATTTGAGGCGGAAAACGCTGTTGGCGATGCCGCTCAAAAGGATGAGCGACACAACAGCCATGCCGATGCTCGAAAAGCGACGAAGCACCTCTCGGCATTCGCTCTCGGTTGTATGTTTTGGTCGCGAGCCGCGGCCCGCAAGAAGACTCGCGAGCGGCAACAAGCCACCGATCCAGGCGCCTGCGGCCAGCACATGGACCATGTAGGCCAAGAGCTCGCTTGCGAGCTCTATTCCGGTTCGCATTGCCGCATGGCCGAGCCAAGCCTGACTCGCAAGCGCCGCGCCGGAAAGGAAGGCGGACAATGCGGGGCGTGGCCGCCATGAGACGACCACGGCGAGCGTGAGAAGGATCGCGAACCGCACGATCCAGATCGGTCCAAAGCTCGTCTGGAGGAAGAAGGCCGCCAAGGCGTCGCGATCGAGTGTCTCATCAAAGCCCCCGACCATGATGGCGAGTGAACTCGCCACCCATGCAATGGCAGAGACGAGGGCCAGACAGGCTGAGACCCGCAGTGCCCGGTTTGATGCCGCGCACAAGCTCTCGGGCTTCGCAGCCGTCCGCAGCGCGTAGAACGGAAAGAGCGATGCCCCGAACACGATCATCAGGCACAGGAAATGCACCCAGCGCGCGAGAACAAGGGGAACATCGATCTCCACGGATCAGGGCTTCACGGTGAAGGAAAAATTGCCCTGGGTGGCGTGCGTATCGACGGACACGGCATGCCAAGTCACCTTGTAGGCTCCCGGCTGCAGCGCTGTCTTGAGCGGCACGATCAGGATCGCGGGATTTGACGGATCGACGCTTGCGGCTCCCGTCTCTACGGCGTGCCCATCGGCCCCCGCGACCAAGATCTTCGAGAAGCGCGGCTCGACGCCTTCCGAAAAGGTGATCCGGATATCGCTCGGGGAGGCCGAAACCGTGCCGCCGACCGGAGGGGCCGCCTTGACGAGCACCGCATGCGCCATCACGGCAGGCGAAAGAGCAAGGCTGGAAAGGCCGATGGTCGAGAGCGTCAGCGACGCGAGAAGTGGTGCGCGTTTCATGTCAGTGCTCCGAGAACAGGGGTTTGCCGAGCGAGTTCGGGAAGATGTCGTCGAGGAAGAAATGCAGCTGCGCGATCACACCGACATGCTTGCCGCTCGCCTTGTTGACCGGCACCATGGCTTCCACCGTGACTTGGTAAGTGTCGGCCGAGTAGATGATGCCAGGGTTGATCGTGCCGGTGGTCTTCGCGCCCGTCCCGGCGAAATTGGCAACCGGCGATTGGAATGCCGCTTCCACGATCGGGGTCAAGCTTCGTAGAAACTCGGGCCCGTCGATTTGACGCACATGAGCGTTGAGGTAAGGCAGGCTGTATTGGAAGGTCAGACCCCAGTTGAGGAAAACGGGGTTGTGCGTGGTGTTCACGTCGAACCCGCATATGCCCGAGTTCGTCATTGTTACATCGCAGCTCGTCGTGTCGATGCCGATCACTGACTTCTTCCACGGCTCAGGAAAGCCGACGCCGATTGCGCCGGTGATGGCGGCCGGCCTCAACCACATGAGACTGTCCGGCAGATCGCCGAAACCCTTGCCGAAGAAGACGGCCGGCGTGATCGTCGAGAAACTGGCGGCACCGACCCGCGCAGCGCCCGTGCCACCGACGCCCACATTGACCCCGACCGACAGCATGAACTCATGCGGCTCGTTGCTGTACAGGTGATATTTGGCCCCGAGCTGCAGATTTTGAAATCCATCGCCGCCCGGATGAACATGCGTCCAGGTGTCGGCGATCGAGAGGGCAAAATCCTTGGTGATGCGCTTGTCGTATTCGAACGATATGTCGGTTTCGATCGATCCGTCCGCGTTCGTAAAGCGCGCGAATGTCGGCAAGGACAATTCATCCGCGACGCCCGGATCGTCGATCGCAAGCGTTACGGGAAAGATGCGGTCGCCGACGATGGCATGCGAAAGGCCTAAACTGACGCCTCCGAGCGTCGCTGCGCCGGCAAGCGCGCCAGCCAAGCCGAGCTTGTACTTCAATTTCATGGTGGTTTTTCCGAGCTGAAGAGAATGTCGAGAAGCGGGACCGCTTTCACGGCCCGCGTGGAACGATCAGTTGGTCTTCAGGCGGACGGAGGCGGTCCTCGAGGTTGCGCGTTTGGCGCATGGGCGCTCGTGACGAAAGAAATCGGACGTGATCCGACGAACGCGATCGCGACGCGCGCAGGAACCGCTGGCGAGAACGCGGGCGGAGCAAGAAAGAACGCGAGTCCATGGCCGAGGTGGCAGCAAAGCCCCGGGCAATCGCCATTGTCGTGAGTGGGATCGCCAGGCTGCCTGTCGCCAGCCTCGGCGCATATGACATTGGGGTCGCCGGTGAGGGCCGCAAGATTGACGAGTGCGCTAAGCCGCGCCGCCTCTTGTGGGGAATCGAGCGAAGCATGCTGGAAAGGCGTATGCAGCGGGGAGAGAAAGAGCTGGAGGATGAGCGCCAAGGCGCCGATAAGAAGCGCGGAGCCACGCTCGCGCGCCGATGCGCCGGCAACCTCGTTCCTCTGTCTCGCCCCTCGCGCCATCCTGTTCGTCACGCGTCCTGAGCCACCCGGCACGAACCATATACAGGTTGCGGCGTCGATGGGAAGTCGGAGCGCTCGCCAGCCGCTGGGCGCGGTCCAGTGTGCCGGTTCCAGCGCTTGGCGGCAACAGCAGCGAATTACGCTTGCTTTGCTTTTTCCCGCATGAGCCGGCGGCGCTCCAAACTCTCGGGCGGCCAGACCTCGTCGATCGCGTAGAATTCAGGAACCGCCTTCGCGCCGGTCGGAAGCGTCACCCAAGCCTGCTTGGAAGACGTGTAAATGTGAATATCCGGTGGGCACAAATCAGGGTTGTCCATACTGCCGACACGGACGAACCGGACGGCGGGACCGGCTTGCGGGTAGTTGCTCCAAATCGCGACCCGACAGGTCGGGCAGCGTGCAATTTTCTGGCCTTGGCCGCTCGCCGAAGGGGTCCAGACGAGCTCGGGCTCATCGGCCGTGTGCACGACGCGATCGGCCTCATAAACTGCGTTGAGCGCGTGCGCGGTGCCGGTCTCGCGCTGGCACCAACGGCAATGGCAGGCATGAACGATCAGCGGCGTCCCGATCAGCCTGTATCGGACGCGTCGACACGTGCATCCGCCTTCCATCTTCGGTTCCATGAAACGGCTCCCGGAGTCGTAGTCGGCAACCTTGGCGCGCTCGCGCAACGAAGTGCATCGATGCCTTCGCCGGCAAGGCGCGAAGTAAGCGCATCCCGCCCCGTCGCGAGGTCATTCAACCGATCGCGGCCTTCACGGTCTCGATGAGCTGCTTGAGTGTGAACGGCTTCGGCAAAAAGGTGAAGCGCTCGCCTTCGGGCAAGTTCTTCGCGAAAGCATCCTCGGCGTAGCCCGAGACGAAGATGATCTTGAGCGCGGGATCGCGCTTGCGCAGCTCGCGCATCAGGGTCGGGCCATCCATCTCCGGCATCACGACGTCAGAGACCACGAGATCGACACTGGCCTCGCTTTCCTCGAGAAGCTCGATCGCCTCTCGCCCCGAGGCCGCTTCGAGGACCTCGTAGCCACGCGAGGCGAGGGCTCTCGCGGCGAATTTGCGTACCGCTTCCTCATCTTCGACGAGGAGCACGCAGCCCGTGCCGGTGTGATCCACGGCCGGAGCTTCGAGCGCTGCTGCTGCCGCTTCGGTCTCCGCGACGGATGGCACGAGCGCCGCTTCGTTCGTCGGCGCGAGAGGAGCATTCCTCTCCTCGACGTGACGTGGAAGGAAGATACGGAAAATCGTGCCTCTGCCGACCACGGAGTCGCATAGAATGAAGCCGCCGGTCTGCTTGACGAAACCATATACCATCGAAAGGCCGAGGCCCGTGCCCTTGCCGACCTCCTTGGTGGTGAAGAACGGCTCGAAGATTTTCTCGATGTTCTCCGGCGAGATTCCGGTTCCTGAATCCTCGATCTCGACGAGCACGTAATCGCCGGGAACGAGGCCCGAGCCGAAAGACGCGCATTCGGCGGCCGGAACGTTGCGCGTGCGGATAGCGAGGTCACCGCCTTCGGGCATGGCGTCGCGCGCGTTGACGGCGAGGTTCAAGATCGCCTGCTCGAATTGCGTCGCGTCCGCATGCACATCCCACAGATCGCGACCTTGGCGCATGTCGAGCTTGACCGTCTCCCCGACAAGCCGCTTCGCGAGCAGGGACAAATCGCCGATGAGCTCGCCGAGCTGCAGCACCTGCGGCCGCAAGGTCTGCCGGCGCGAAAAGGCGAGAAGGTGCTGCACCAGATTTTTGGCGCGATTGGCATTTTGCTTGATCTGGATGATGTCCTGAAAGGCAGGATCGGTCGGCCGGTGATTGGCCAGCAGGAGATCCGAGTAGCCGATGATCGCCTGCAACACATTGTTGAAATCATGCGCGACGCCGCCCGCGAGCTGGCCAACGGCTTGCATCTTCTGGGCCTGCGCGAATTGCGCCTCGAGCGCGCGCTGCTCGGTGGTCTCGATGGCGTAGACGATCGCAGCCTCACCCTCGCCCGCGGCGGAGCCGCCGACAGGCGTCACGAAAAACCGCGCCGAGCGCGCCTCCTTGCCGGCAAGCGTCGCGTCGATCGGCGTGGCGCTTCCGCGGCCTTCGGCGGCAGCCGAAATCGCCCGATCGATCGCGGCGCGGCCGGCGTCCGTCACGATGCTCGAGATGGTACGCCGCTCGCCGCCTTCGGGGCGAAGCGCTCCTCCGAAGAGTCGCAGGAAGGAGGCGTTGGCGCTCAGGATTCGTCCGCCGACATCGACGATCGCAAGCGCGAAAGGCGTGGTGTTGAACAGCCGTGCGAAACGCACCTCGGCGGCGCGCTGCGCCTCGTCCTGCGCACCCTTGGGGCCGCGATCGAGCACAAGCGTGCGCGACGCTCCGGGTTCCCCGTCATGCGCGAAGGCGACTCGGTGCAGGACGCGCACCGGCACCGTCTCTCCGCCCCGCTTCTTGAGGTCGACGTCGAGGATGTCGGTCACGACATCGCCCGGCGCACCCGAGAGATGAGTGATGAGTGGAGAAGCGTCGCCCGCGACCACATCGGTAAGCTTGAGGCCGCCCGCTCCGATCTGCGCGAGATCGTGATCGAGCCAGGAGGCCAGCGTGGCGTTCATGTAGGCGATCGAGCCTGACGCATCGATCGACATGAAGCCCGCGGGCGCATGATCGAGGTAGTCGATCGCTTGCTGCAGCTCTTGGAAGACGTTCTCTTGGCGCTCGCGGTCACGCGTGATGTCGGAAACGGTCCAAAGCGCCTCCCCATGCCCCTTGCCGCGAGGGATCGGCTGGACACGCAGGCGGTACCAAGCCACGCCGCCCGTGGTGGCGCCTACCGGATGGGCGAGCCGGATTTCCTCGACGGCGCGTCGTCCCTGGCGCGCCGCCTGCGCCAGGCGATAGATCGCCTCCGATACTTCAGGTGGACCTGAGAACAGCCGCTCGACCGGCGTGATCGCCCCCTGCGTCGGGCCCTGGCACAAAGCAAGATAGGCCTCGTTGGCGTAGACGATCTGTCCGCCCGCACCGCTGATCAAAAGTCCGTCGGGCGAGGAATCGGCAATCGCCTGGGTGAGATCGTTGGTCGCGGGGGCGAGGCCGAAATGCATCAAGCGGAAGGCGTAGGCGAAGAGAAAGAAGACGCCAGCAGCGGACAGGAACGCGAGCATCGCGCCGATGAAAGGGGAGGCTTGGCCGTGCGACACGAAGAGCACGCTCAAAAGGCCGCCGATCATGAGCCCGACGATCACGAGCATCAAGCCGAGCCCTTGATGGCGCTCGGAACGGTTGATGGTTGAAGGAGCGGTCACGCCGGCCATCGTCTGCTTTCCACGGCGAATCAGACATCCTCTGTGGCGATCCTATAGCATGATCGCGGTCCCCGATCTCGGACAGATCGCCTCAGAACCGAAGATAGGGCGGCCGCGGGGCCGTTACACCATCTCCACGGCGGTCCCGCCATCAGCCGTGAGCGACCGCTCCTCGGGCGTTTGCGATGGCGGAAAGCTCACCGAGGCGCCTCCACCGGCGCGAGCGGCGGGAGAGTTTTTTCGATTTTGCGCAATTCCTCTTCACGCCTTGGAATGTAGTCGCGGGTGATCGGCACGGTGTCCTCGTGCTTGGCCATCTGCACCTGAAAGACGAGTGTCCGGTCAAAGCGGAAGGCGGCCTCTGAGGCCGCCAGGAAGAACTCCCACATGCGGCAGAAGCGCTCGTCATAGAGCTTGGCCATCTCGCAGCGCTTCGAGAGGAAACGGTCACGCCACTTCTTCAGCGTGTAGGCGTAATGGAGGCGCAAGATCTCGATATCCGTTGTGATGAGATCGCTCTTCTCGATCACCGGCGTCATGTCCGAGAGCGCCGGAAGGTAGCCTCCCGGAAAAATGTATTTCGTCACCCAGGGGTTGGTCGGCCCGGGCTCGTCGCCGCAGCCGATCGTGTGCAGCAAGGCAACGCCGTCCTCGGGCAAAGCTTCCCGGATCCGGTCGAAAAAGGGCGCGTAATCGCCTTTGCCGACATGCTCGAACATGCCGACTGAGACCACTCGGTCGAAGGAGCCTGTGACGTCGCGGTAGTCCATCAGACGGATATCGACCTTGTCCGTCAGGCCCTCCTTGGCGACGCGGGCGCAGGCGACCTTATGCTGCTCCTCGGACAAGGTCACGCCCGTGACGCGCACGCCGCAGACGCGTGCGAGATAAAGCGCAAGGCCTCCCCAGCCGCAGCCGATGTCGAGCACATGGTGACCCGGACGCAGCAGGAGCTTCGCGGCGATGTGGCGTTTCTTGGCGAGCTGAGCTTCCTCGAGCGTCTGTTTCTCATTCTCGAAATAGGCGCAGGAGTATTGAAAATCATCGTCCAGAAAGGTCCGGTAGAGGCGAAAGTCGAGGTCATAATGGTGATGGACGTTGGCCTTCGCCTTGGCTTTGGGGTTGCCGGGGAAGAGCCTCCAGGCAGCGTCCCGCACGCGCCTCAATCCCTTGATCCAAGCGGTGGGCTTCACGTTGCGCACCGATTGCGCGGTGATCGCCAGGAGATCGTAAAGGCTGCCTTCCAGGATCTGCAGCCGCCCGTCCATGAAGAGCTCGCCGAAGGCAAGATCAGGATCCCGCAAGAGCGCCAAAAGCCCACCCTGATCGGCGAGCCGGACCGCGACCCGCGGTTGGGGCAAATCGCCGACCTCTTCGTTCGCGCCTGAAGGAAGCACCACCTTCAGCCTTCCCCCTTTGACGCGATTGCGCAGGAAATTCAGCAACAACTCGTCGAAAACGCGCATCAAACTCCCCGCATTAGCCGTGACCCGTGCCACGCATTCCCCTGTCCCTCAGCCCTCTAAATGCATTTCGTTCGATGATGCGCAAGGTGTGCATTGCCGACTTCTCATGCTCGTGGCGGGCCTATCCTGTTCGGCCCCGCCGGGCCGCGTTTACCAAACGTTAACCTTGGTGAGACCTTCCCCTCAAAGCATGTTAGGCTGGAGCAAGATCGGAGCCGGCCGGAGCTGGCGTTCGGTTGCCCGCGCCGTCGACTTCGCCCCAAAGCCGTTGCAATCGCGTGAAATTCGAGATTTGAACGAATGCGGTGGAAAGCTTGGCCAGATTTTGCGGGGCTTTTCATGTTCGTATCGAAGGGCCGGTCCTTGCGCAAAGAGCGGGATCGAGCCGGCGAGCCGGGTCGTCGACGAGGAGTTGAGTCATGAACTTGAGTGCCGCCCCTTTGTGGGTCAGCGCTGGATTGGGGGTGATCGCGGTCGTCGCGCTCGTCGCCATCGTCTTTTGGGTGGCTCGGCGAATGACGCGAGGCCTCAATTTCTCGGATGGCGGCCAGCGCGGCAAGCGCTCGCGCCTCGGCGTCATCGACGCTTTCGACATCGACCGGCAGCGCCGGCTCATCCTCCTGCGTCGTGACAACGTCGAGCATCTGGTGATGATCGGGGGACCCAATGACGTTCTGATCGAGCCGACCATTCGCCGAGGCGTGGCGCAGGCGGCGCGCAGTCAGGCGGCCTCTTCCGGACAGCCGGCAACCACCCCGGCACCTGCCAATTTGCACCCGCGCGAGGTCCCACCGCCGACAAGACCGAGCGAGCCGGCCGTCCAGCGGATCACGCCCGTGGCGGTCCCTCCGGAGCCGGCTTTGGCACCGCGGCCCGCCAATGTGGCGCAGCGCATGTCCGCTTCTCCCTCGCCATCGCCCGTGGCGCCACCGCGAACGGAGCCTCAACCGGCAGCGCGCCCCGATGCCGATCGGCCGCACCGTTCCGAACCCGCAAGCGTCACGCCAACCCCTACCACGCAGCCCCAAGCCCGCAGCAGGCTCGCGGATTCCGATCTCGCCGCCATGGCCCACAAGCTCGAGGAGGCGTTGCGCCGGCCCGGCGCAGGGCCCCCCGCCGCGGCGCGCGCGCCGACTTCACCCGCACCAGAGCCGCTCGCCCCGAAGCCCTCACCCCCACCGAAACCGGCCCAAGCGCCGCCGCCCGCTCCGCCGACGGGGGCGATGTGGATGCCCACCGCCTTGTCCATGCCGTCGGCGACACCCGTCCGCCCGGCAAGGACGCCGGATCCACAACCCAAGCCGCCGGCGCCGAGCTCATCCCCGAAGTCGCCCCAGCCGCCAGGCCCCGTGCCGGGCGCCGGAGCGAGCGAGACCACGAAGCCAGGCGAAGCCCCGAGAGCCCAAAACCCAGGCCCTTCCCCCTCCGAAGACCAAAAGCCGCCCCCCCGGCCCCCGGCTGCCGCCCAACCGGGGAGCAATTTGCGCAACGACATGCCCGATCTCGATTCTCTCGAGGCCGAGATGGCAAAGCTGCTTGGGCGGCCGCCCATGCCCGGCGACAAGGAGTCCTGAGCTGTCGGAAAGGCGAGCGACCTTGTTTCAGGCCGCCTGCGGAATTCCACGCGGTTTGCGCAAGGCTTCCATCCCTTTGTACGTCGCAAATTTCAGCATCGCCTGCCACAGATGGTCGCCGTAAACGAAGGGCTCGAAGACCTCCGCGCCGGGGAGCGGCAAGGGCTCGATTACCGCGTCCACGCGCGGCTCGTAGAAGAACGGAATCGAGAAGCGAGGTCGGCCCGGGCTCAGGACCCGGTGCCTTGTCGCCTTGATCCGCCCACCCGTCCAGCGCTCGAGAAGTCCGCCGAAATTGACCGCAACCGTGCCCTCGCGCGCGGGCACATCGACCCATTCTCCCGAGGCGGCGAGCGCCTGCAACCCTTCGACCCCATCCTGGGCCAGCAAGGTGACGAAGCCCGAATCCACATGCGGGGCGCCGATGACGCGCCGCGTCGCGCCGTTGTGCTCGGCGAAAGTCGCCCCCTCCCCGATCTCGGCGGCCTCGCGTTCGGGATAGTGCAGAAAGCGCAAGGTGGAATTGCCGCCCACGAACGCGCTGTCAAAAAAGCGCTCTTCGAGGCCGAGACCCCGGGCGATCGATGCCATGAGCACGCGCCCGGTAGCCTCGAGGGCGCGATAATAGTCGGCGGTTGCTTCGCGCCACCCGGGAAGTGCCCCCTCCGGGGGAAAAGGCGTGGCACCGAGCAGCGGATCATCATCCGCGACCGTGGTTCTTCGATGGGCGACATCGGGTCCCATGTCGAAGCCTTCGGCGTTTTGGACCGGGCCGGGGAGCAAAGGGAAATAGCCGCGATAGACGTTGGCGTGTTCGGGCGCGTATTTCTGGCGCCAGAGCTTTCGCTTTTCGTGCGCCGGAAGCGAGAACAGCTCGAGCATCTGAGCACGGCGGCTTGCCGTCGCCGGAAGAAGCTTCCCATCCGCCATGACGGTGATGAAGCCCGATCCTGTCGCGGCGCTCATGATTTCCGCGTCCGTGGCGCGGCGCATGGCGCCATCCGCGGCGAAAAGTGGCGTAATGTCGATCAGCGGGATCATCGAGTTCTCCTCGGCGGGTGTCGAAAACATGATCGCCGAGGTGCTGGAATAGCGCAACGGCTGGGCAGCCGCGCGGCTTGCCGATCGATCCCCGCCACTGGGAACCGGCAAGCTGCGCTCCCATATGAGCGGCGCTTGCTCGAAAAGAGCACCTTCGTGAGAGTGACATGACCAAATCCCCCTTTCGTTTCGCCCTGATAGCCGCGATTTGCGCGCTCTTTTTCGGCCTTGGCGCCGCGACCGCCGATGCGCGTCCCGGCGGGGGTGCGAGCTTCGGCAGCCGCGGCTCGCGGACCTTCAGCCTTCCCGGCCCGACCGCGACCGCGCCCGGGCCCGTATCCCCGATTCAGCGCTCGATCACGCAGCCTGGGCAGATGCCGCAAACGCCGCGCGTCGGTTCCCCGTTCGGGGGATTTGGACTAGGAAGGGGTCTGCTTTGGGGCTTGGTCGGCGGGGGCCTCATTGGGCTGCTCATGGGGAACGGCATGGGCTCGATCTTCTGGCTCGTGCTGCAGATCGGCCTGATCTTCCTTCTCGTGCGTTGGGCGATCGGGTTCTTCAGCCGGCGTACCGCCTTCGCCGGCAATGCGCCCGGCTATGCGCGTTCGGGGCTCGGCCCCGTGAGCGGATCGGCGGGGTCGCCCCCGTCCACAGCCCCGCTCGCCATTTCGCCGGCCGACTATGCCGATTTCGAGCGCCTGCTCGCGGAGATCGAAAACGCCTTTGGGCGCGAGGATGTGGCGGCGCTTCGACGCGCGACGACTCCGGAAATGGCCTCCTATTTCGAGGAGGACCTCGCAGCGAATGCGGCAAAAGGCCTCGTCAACAAGGTCTCAGGCGGGAAGCTGTTGCAAGGCGATCTCGCGGAAGCGTGGCGTGAAGCGGGAGCCGATTACGCGACCGTCGCGATGCGCTTCGAGATCATCGACACCATGGTCGAGCGCTCGACAGGGAGGATCGTCTCGGGCGACCCTTCGAGACCCGAAATGGTGACGGAGGTTTGGACGTTCCGCAGGCCGAGCGACGGCGCCTGGCAGCTCTCGGCGATTCAGCAAACACGGTAGCAAATAGAGAGGTGGCGAATAGCGGATAGAAACGGCGCTGAACCACTCGCTACTCGCTACCTCGCTATTCGCCACTGATATCGACGAGGATCTTTCCCACCTCCTTACCACTCTCCATGGCCTCGTGCGCGAGAACAATTTCGTCGAGGCCGAAGCGTGCCGCTGTCTGGTGCTGCAAGGCGCCCTCCTCGATCAAGGCGTTGATGTCGCGCACGGCCGCGTCGAGCGCCGTAGGCGGTGCCTCGTAGATGATGAGCATGCGCAAGGTCGCGTCCTTCACGAGGAAGCCCGGAAAGTTCAATGTCGGGCGCGGGTCGGCGTCGGAGGCGTAGGCGGCGATCACTCCATTGGGCGCGAGGAGCGCGAGATCGTTCGTCTGGTTCGCGCCGAAGGCCACCTCGACGATGAGATCGACCGGCGTCTCCTTCTCCAGCAGGCGGCGAAGGCGCAGCACGGCATCCTCGGTCTTGTAGTTGATGACCGTATCGGCGCCGGCGAGCCTCGCCTTCTCGGCCTGCACGTCGCGGCTTACCGTGGCGATCACATGGGCGGCCTTCCCCCATTTGGCGAGCTGCACGGCATAAAAGCCGACCGCGCCCGCCCCTCCCTGGACCAGCACTGTCTTGCCGGTGAGGGGGCCGGTCGCGAAGAGCGCGTAGTGGGCGGTCATGGCCGGAATACCGAGGCTCGCGCCTGCGCTGAAATCGGCGGCGGACGGCAAAGGCACAGCGCGCTCGGCCGGCACGCAGCAATATTCGGCCGCGGTGCCGAAAGGCCGTCGCCATTGCGACATGTAGAGCCAGACGCGTTCGCCAAGCCGCATCTCGTCGACCCCGGGACCGACCTTGTCGATCACGCCCGCCCCGTCCTGATGCGGGATGATGAGCGGGAACGCCATGGTGCTCACGCCTGCGCGAATGGAGCGGCTCTTGGTGTCCGTGGGATTGACGGCCGATACGGCGATCTTGACGCGCACCTCTCCAGGGCCAGGTTCCGGCGTCGGCTGCTCGCCCACCCGCAAGACTTCACGCGCCGGTCCGCGACTCTCGTAAAAGGCAGCTTTCATCGAAGATACGCCTACGTTGGAAGAGATCAGTTGGGGGTGACAGAGGCTCTAGCGCGATAGCCGTCAGCTTTCTAGGACTCACGTGACAAGCTTGTCGGCCGCAGATCAAGAGTCCGTGCAAGGTCTTTCACCGAATGAGCTTCAGAACTATGGTCGGCTATGACGTCGATCCGATTCGTGCCCCCGGAGCTGGTAGAACTTTATGACATTCGCGAGTGGCGAAATGGATTGGCAATCTTGTCGGCTGCCAGGCCAGACGAGTGGGCCGACATCGTCACTGTCCTTTCCAAGTTTCGTCTTTTGAATTCAGAAATTGCAACGCCGGGTGGTCGTAAGTCGAAGGTTGCTGATCGCCTCGATG
>JAFBAS010000082.1 GCA_019247605.1 Hyphomicrobiales bacterium | reverse complement strand
AAAAGCGCGCTCTGCCGCTTGAAAGTTGACCCTGGCAACGTCAATGCTTTGACGGGTGAGGCGCGCCTGGCACCCACTCGTCCATATAAGCGCTATGGTGAAGACTGCTAAGAAAAAGGTTGAAAGGGCGGTGAGGTCATCAGCTTTAGGAACCCAAAGCCAAGTGTCATGAAAAGCGTTCGTCAAGGCAGTGCTACCTGAAAATCCGGTGAGGGAACTTACCCCACCAGCCCCCGCCTGCGCAGCGCGGCGTCGAGCGTGTTCGAAAGCAGGCAGGCGATCGTCATCGGTCCCACGCCTCCCGGCACCGGCGTGATCGCGCCCGCGACTTTTGCGGCTTCCGCATAAGCGACATCCCCGACGAGCTTGGTGCGCCCCTCGCCTGCCGAGGGGTTCGGCACGCGGTTGATGCCGACATCGATCACGACGGCGCCGGATTTTACCCAATCGCCGCGGATCATTTCAGGCTTGCCGACGGCGGCCACGAGAATGTCGGCGCGGCGGCAGACGCCCGGAAGATCGCGCGTGCGCGAATGGGCAACGGTCACGGTGGCGTTTTCGGCCAAGAGCAATTGGGCCACGGGCTTGCCCACCAGGATCGAGCGACCGACGACCACGACTTCCGCACCCGCAATGTCCGGACGCACGCTGCGCACGAGCTCGACGCAGCCGAGCGGCGTGCAAGGCGCGAGCGCCGGCGCGCCGGCGAGCAGGAGCCCGGCATTCATCGGATGCAGGCCATCGACATCCTTCGCCGGATCGATCGCCTCGATGATGCGGTTTGGATCGATTTGCCGAGGAAGCGGCAATTGCACCAGGATGCCGTCGACCTCGCGATCTGCGTTGAGGCGCTCGATGAGCGCGAGAAGCTCCTTCTCGGTCGTGGCGGCCGGGAGCTTGTGCTCGAAGGAGCGCATCCCCGCCTCGATCGTCTGGCGCGCCTTGTTCGCCACATAGACGCGGCTCGCCGGATCATCGCCGACGAGGACCACGGCGAGGCCCGGAGTGAGGTTGCGCCTCCCCTTCAGGTCAGCGACCCGCGCCGCAATCTTGGCCCTGAGCGCCTCGGCGATCGCCTTACCGTCGATGACGCGGGCGCTCATGCGTTTTCCTTATTCAGTGATAGAATTTTGCAAAGAGTAGCGGCGAGCGTCGCGGGGTCGCCCTCGATGCGAACCGATTTGAGACGCGAGTTCGCACCCGCGATGAGGGTCACGCGGCTTCGTGCAACGCCGAAGCTCTCGGCGATGAGAGCTAGGATCGCCTCGTTCGCGGCGCCCTTCTCGGGGATGGCCCGCACCCGCGCCGAGAGCACGCGCCTTCCGTCGGAGAGGCGTGTCTCGCCTTCGAGGCAATCGCGCGAGGCGCGCGGTGTCAGGCGCACATCGAGGCGCAGATCATCAGCCGGCGCAACCATGCGTCTTAGAGAACGTTGGGGTAGACGTAGTAAGCGATGAAGCGCTCGAGGAAGTAGATGATCAGGAGAACGACGATCGGCGAAACGTCGACACCTCCCATATCCGGCAAGCGTTGACGAATCGGCCGCAGCACGGGCTCGGTGAGCCGGTTGAGTGTTTCCCAAACGGTGCGAACGAGATCGTTGCGGATGTTGAGCACGTTGAAGGCCACGAGCCAGCTCAGCACCGCCGTCGCGATGATGATGAACCAGTAGATGTCCAGAACGGCAAGGATGACGTCGAGAATGGCGCGCATGGGCACACGAACTCTTGCGGCCCGGACTAGGAAGCCCAGGGGGATGAAAGGTCGAGCCTTTTAGCGTCTGCGCAAAATCTCGGCAATCGCGAACCGGCAAAGCGCGCGCTGACGGTTTCTGCCGGGCGTGTTATGGGGCGGCGAACGAAGGAGACGCCGATGCGTTCGAAGCTCGCTTGTGCCGTTCTGTTCACGGTCGCTGGTTTTTTGCCGGGTTTCGCGCAGCAGGGGGCAGGGAGCTCGCAAAGCGAGAACGAGGCCCTCAACGGCACCGCCGCCTATGGGGATTGGACGACCGACAGGCCAGGGCTCCGGCGCAAGATCACGCCGGCCGATCTGCCGGCGCCTTACGCCACGCGGCCGACCGCCAACGGGCCCTCGGTCGTGCGAGCTCCACAAGGCGCAAAGCCGAAGGTGCCCGCGGGCTTTACGGTCGAGCCTTTCGTCACCGGGCTTTCCGGCCCGCGCCTCATGCGCGTCGCGCCGAACGGCGATATCTTCGTCGCCGAAACCTATGCGGGGCGGGTACGCGTCATCCGTGCCGCCGATGGCGCCGCGAAGCCTGAGAAGGTTGAGGTGTTCGCGCAAGGTCTCGATGAGCCCTTCGGCATCGCCTTCTACCCGCCGGGCCCCGACCCGAAATGGGTCTATGTGGCGGACACGAATGCCGTGTTGCGCTTTCCCTACGCGAATGGCGACCTTACGGCGACCGGCGAGCCGGAAGT
>JAFBAS010000103.1 GCA_019247605.1 Hyphomicrobiales bacterium | reverse complement strand
ACCTGGGTCGATCCGCGCATCGACTTCGAGACGCGGGAGACGTGAGATGAGGGGCATGATTTGCGGTCACGGCGCGTCAAACCGGGTCGGCGTTTCCACCCCGTCAGCCCCGGACTTGGTGCGGGCACCCACGCCTTTCTTCTCACGTCCGGGCAGGAAAGCATGGATGGGCTGGCGAAGTCCGCGCATGACGGCCGTCCATCTCACAACATGGGCAGCCGCATGAACGAGAATGTGCCCGCAGCTGCACGCGCCGCCACCGCTCCTCCCGGCGCCGAGGACCGACCCGTCGTTCCGCTCGAGCCCTCATCGGGCATTCTCAAGCTGTCCCCCATCAACGCCCGCCGTTTGCGGAATTTCCGCAACAACCGGCGCGGCTTCTGGGCCTTGTGGATATTCCTTGCAATCTTCGTCGTGACGCTCTTCGCCGAATTCATCGCCAACGATCGGCCGATCGTCGTGAGCTACAAGGGCGAATGGCTCTTCCCGATCTTCGTCGATTATCCAGAGGAGAAATTCGGCGGCTTCCTGCCGCTCACCGATTACCGCGATCCCGTGATTGCGGAAGACATCGCGGCTCACGGCTTCGCGGTATGGCCACCCATCCGCTTCTCCTATGACACGCACAACCTCGATCTGCCGACGCCCGCTCCTTCCCCTCCGACGTGGATGCTCGCCGATTCACAATGCCGCAACCTCGCGGCGCGGCTCGATCGCAATAAAGGGCGCCCTGTTGACACATTGGGCTGCCGCGACATCGAGTGGGATTGGCTCGGGACGGATGATCAAGGCCGCGATGTCGTCGCGCGCCTCATCTACGGCTTTCGGCTCTCGGTTCTCTTCGGCCTCGTGCTTGCGATCGCATCGTCGGTCATCGGCGTCGCTGCCGGCGCGCTGCAAGGGTATTTCGGCGGTTGGACCGATCTCCTCTTCCAGCGCTTCATCGACATCTGGACGTCCGTGCCGCAGCTTTACCTGCTCATCATCGTGTCGTCCTTTATCACGCCGAGCTTCTTCGTCCTCCTCGCGATCCTCCTCCTCTTCTCCTGGGTATCGCTCGTGGGCGTGGTACGCGCCGAATTCCTGCGAGCCCGCAATTTCGAATATGTCCGCGCGGCGCGCGCGCTTGGCTTGAGCGACCTCAAGATCATGCGCAAGCATGTGTTGCCGAACGCCATGGTGGCGACCCTCACCTTCCTGCCCTTCATCCTCAACGGCTCGATCTCCACCCTGACCTCGCTCGACTTCCTCGGCTTCGGCCTGCCGCCCGGTTCGGCCTCGCTCGGCGAGCTTCTCAACCAGGGCAAATCGAACCTCCAAGCGCCTTGGCTCGGGCTCTCGGGCTTCATCGTGATCGCCACCATGCTGTCTCTTCTCATTTTCATCGGGGAGGCGGTGCGTGACGCCTTCGATCCGCGCAAGGGCGTGTGAACCGGATATGATATGATGTTCACGAAAGGTGACGCAATGAACACGATCGTGCGCAACCACTACCCGGTCGCCAAGCTGCCCAAGGATTTGCAGGAGGGGCTCGACCCGGCAGCGGCCGTATGCGTGACCATCACGCCGGAAAGCTGCAAGCCAGAGACTTCCGCGGTCGAGACTCCCGCTCCTCATAGGAAGTCGCGCGCGCGGGAGATTATCGAAGGCTATCAAGCGACCCATCCCCCGCGTTTTCGCGATGTCCAGGAGATTCTTGATCACGTCCGACGGATCAGAGATGGCGGCGCCCTGTGACGCGAGCATCCGTCGACCCATTGCGAATCTATCTCGACACAAATGTTCTGATACGTGGAATGGAAAGAACTGATGCGGGCGCCGGGGAGGTCGGGCGATTGATCGAGTTCGCCGAGCGCGACAGGCTCGAACTTGTGACGAGCGAGCTGACCTTGAGTGAGGCTCTGGTCAGTCCAATCAAGCTTGGCAACGACATCCTGGTAACCGCCTATCTCAACCTTCTGACCGATGATCCAATCTTCGAGCTGCTGCCGCTGACGCGAGACATCCTGATCGAATCTTCGCACATTCGAGCACGATCGTCT
>JAFBAS010000009.1 GCA_019247605.1 Hyphomicrobiales bacterium | reverse complement strand
CGAATGTCATTCCCGTCATGTGCTGCGACACGGTCAATCGCGGACTTGCCTATGCGGACGGCAAGGTCTTGCTGCATCAAGCCGATACCACTCTCGTCGCTCTCGACGCCAAGTCGGGCAAGGTCGTCTGGTCCGTGAAGGACGGCGACCCGAGCAAAGGCGAGACCGGAACGGATGCACCCTTCGTCTTCAAGGACAAGGTGTTCATCGGCGTCTCGGGCGGCGAGTTCGGCGTTCGTGGTTGGGTCAGCGCCTACAACCTCAGCGACGGCAAGCTCGCTTGGCGCGCTTATTCGGAAGGTCCTGATTCCGACATCAAGGTCGATCCGCAAAAGACGACGGAGCTCGGAAAGCCTGTCGGGGCCGATTCCAGCCTCAAGACCTGGGAAGGTGATCAATGGAAGATCGGCGGCGGTGATACGTGGGGATGGTTCTCCTACGATCCGCAGCTGAATCTCATGTATTACGGGTCTGGCAATCCCTCGACCTGGAATCCCAAGCAGAGGCCCGGCGACAACAAATGGTCGATGACCATCTGGGCTCGCGACGTCGACACCGGCATGGCCAAATGGGTCTATCAAATGACGCCCCATGACGAATGGGATTACGATGGCGTCAACGAGATGATCCTTGCCGATCTCAACATCGGCGGCCAAGCCCACAAGACTCTCGTTCACTTCGACCGTAATGGCTTCGGCTATACGCTCGACCGTGCGACCGGCGAGTTGCTCGTGGCCGAGAAATACGACCCGGATGTGAACTGGGCGACCAAGGTCGATATGGACAAGAACTCCAAGACCTATGGCCGGCCGATCGTCGTCTCGAAATACTCGACCGACCAGAACGGCCCGGACGTCAACACCAAGGGCGTTTGCCCGGCGGCGCTCGGCAGCAAGGACGAGCAGCCGGCGGCTTTCTCGCCCGATACCGGCCTGTTCTACGTGCCGACGAACCATGTCTGCATGGACTACGAGCCCTTCAAGGTGAGCTACACGGCAGGTCAGCCCTATGTGGGCGCGACGCTGTCCATGTATCCGCCTCAAGGCCAGACCAACATGGGTAACTTCATCGCCTGGGATGCCAAGACCGGCAAGATCGCCTGGTCCGACAAAGAGCAGTTCTCGGTCTGGTCGGGTGCGCTCGCGACGGCCGGGGACGTCGTCTTCTATGGGACGCTCGAGGGCTATCTGAAGGCGGTGGACGCACATACCGGCAAGGAGCTCTACAAGTTCAAGACTCCGTCGGGTATCATCGGCAACGTCATGACCTATGAGCATGGTGGCAAGCAGTATGTCGCCGTCCTCTCGGGCGTCGGCGGATGGGCAGGCATCGGCCTTGCGGCTGGTCTGACCGATCCGACCGCAGGCCTCGGAGCGGTGGGCGGCTACGCCGGCCTCAAGCAGTACACCGCGCTCGGTGGTCAGCTCACGGTGTTCGCGCTCCCGCAATAAAGGGTCGCATTCGACTTTCCATCAAGGACCGGCGCGCCGCTCATCGTGGCGCGCCGGTTTTCATTCCATCCTCAACTCTTGACGAAGATCGGCGCCTTGCGTCTTTGCAGACGGCGTGCCGCCCGCCCGATGAAGGATCAGATCGTGCCCCAAAGCGCATGCACCCGCTCGCTCAAAATCGTCATCTGCCTCGGCTTGTCCCTGCTTTCCCTCTCGTTCTTGCCGAGCGCCGCGATGGCGGACGGCTCGGGCGATCCAAAATCCGTCTCGAGAGACGAGAACGGCAAATATGTCGACGCGCAGGGAAACCCGACTTTTCACGTCTCGGATGACGGCACGTGGGATTGGTACGCCTATTCGGGATACCGCCGTTATCATTCCGATTGCCACGTCTGCCACGGGCCAAATGGCGATGGTTCGAGCTACGCACCAGCCTTGAAGGATTCGCTACAGGAATTGAGCTATGGCGACTTCGTGAGCACCGTCGCCGGCGGGCGCGTCAACGTGACCACTTCGCAGAACAATGTAATGCCCTCTTTCGGCAATAACCCGAACGTCATGTGCTATCTCGACGACATCTTCGTCTATTTGCGCGCGCGCTCGGACGGAGCGCTCGGGCCTGTTCGCCCCGAAAAGAAGGAGGACAAACCGAAAGGCTATTCGAAAGCCGAGGATAGCTGCATGGGTGCGAAATGATGGGACGCGCTTCTCATGTTTTGCTCCGGCTTCTCGCGTTCGTCGGGGGCGTTGCCATTGGCCAAAGCGAAGCACAGACACCGCAGGCAGCCCCTGCTCAGATCCAGTCTTCTCAACCACAAACCTCGCTTGAGCTCGTCGATCCGAAGACGCTGCGTGTGTGCGCCGACCCGCGCAACATGCCCTTTTCGACCCAGGCCGGCGATGGTTTCGAGAACAAGCTCGCCGAGCTCTTTGCCCACAAGCTCGGCAAGGACCTCGCTTATGAGTGGTACCCGCAGGCGACTGGCTTCGTGCGCATGACTCTGATGCAGCGCCGTTGCGATGTGGTGATGGGCTATCCGCTCGGCGACGACCTCGTTCAGCCGACGAATCCCTATTATCGCTCGGCCTATGCGTTGGTCTTCAAGCCCGGCACCGGCCTCGACGGCATCGAGACGCTGGAGGATCCACGCCTCAAGGACAAGCGTATCGGCATCGTCGCCGGCACGCCGCCCTCGGACAATATGGCCTCCGCCGGGCTGATGGCACATGCGAAGCCTTATCCGCTCGTCATCGACACGCGCTATGATTCGTCAGCGCAGGCCATGATTCATGACCTCGAGTCCGCCGAAATCGATCTTGGCGTGTTGTGGGGGCCCATTGCCGGCTACTACGCCAAGCAAGCGAAGTCGCCATTGTCCCTCGTCCTCCTCACCAAGGAGAAGAGCGGGCCGTCCATGACGTACCGCATCGTCATGGGGGTACGCCGCAGCGATCAGGATTGGAAGCGCGAACTCAATTCGCTGATCGCTGCGAACCAGAAGGAGATCAATCAACTCCTCTTGTCCTATGGCGTGCCCCTGCTCGACGAGAAAGACAATCAGATCAAGGAATGAGCTGCCCACATCTCCGATGGCGGGTGGCTTGTATCGCGTTCTCGGCCGCAATTTGTCTTGCACGGCTCGGTTCGTCCGCTGCCCTCGCCGATTCGCCTCCGGAACCTGAGGGCTATCGTCTATCCGATTACAAAGCACCAGTGCCCGCGACGCTCCAGGGCGCGCGGGTGTTGACGACCGCGGAAGCTTTCGAGCTCTGGAAAAAGCACGGTGCTACTTTTGTCGACGTGTTGCCCCAAGCGCCACGGCCCGCCAACCTCCCGCCGCAAGTGATCTGGCGCGACAAGCCACGCCAGGACATACCAGAAAGCATTTGGCTTCCGGACACGGGATATGGCGAGCTGCACCCCTCGATGCGGACTTATTTCGCGGATGGGCTTCGGCGCGCCTCGCGGGGCGATAAATCCGTTGCGCTCGTCTTCTATTGCCTCGCCGATTGCTGGCAATCTTGGAACGCGGCAAAGCGCGCGCTTTCGCTCGGCTACACCAATGTGATGTGGTACCCGGACGGATCGACGGGTTGGGAAGCCGATGGTCACCCGGTCGAAATGCGCATCGCTGAACCGAGACCGGGGAGCGAGTAGCTCGGCATCGAGTAAAAATTGAGGGCTGCGATGAACAACGTTCCTCGTCGCCAACCCGCTATTCGCCACTCGCTCCTAGTCAAGCTTCGCCTCGATCATCCGACCGATCGCGAACACTCGCTGCTCGATGAGCACCGGCACTTCACATGCGAAGCTGATCGAGCGGTTCCGATCCTCGAAAATCCGCGTATCCCAATCGAGCTTGTCGCTCAGTTCCTTGAGCTTGTTGGGGTCGCTTCCCGCCTTGTCTCGCAGCTCGAGAAAATCGTGGTTCTCGGCACGGATCTGATCGGCGGATTGCTCTTGCCGATGGGCGACGCGCGCGAGGCCCCCGATCACCTCCTCGCGCTGTTTGTTCAGCTCCTCGAAAACACCGGCAAAGACAAGGGTGAGCCGCGCACGCTTGTCCGCCTCCGGCTTGTTGCTGAAAGCATCGATCAGTTTTTGTGCGTCCTCGAGCGAGGTCCGCCGCGCGGCGAGCCGCTCGACCAGGTCGCTGACCTCCTGATCCTCGCGCCAGGGCTTCAGCCCTTCGAGCGTGGGACCCGACCATACGGCCGCCGCCGAGATCGTCGGCACCTTGATCTGCTGACATGGCCAATCGGGGTCGCGGCGAGCGGCGGCCGTCGCGGGCGCGACAGCCGTGCAAAAAAGGAGCGCGGCGACAAGCGCCGTGATGGCGAGAGCTTTCGCGCATGCCGCCCGGGTGAAATTCTTTCTCATGCTCTATTCCGGCGAGACCGCGACGCCCCAGGGAAAGCTTCCGACCTGGACGCTCTTGACCACCTTGAGGTCGGAGACGTCGATGATCGAAATATCGTTCGAGACGCCGTTCGTCGAGATCAGATATTTCTGATCCGGCGTGAAGGCGAGCTGCCAGACACGCTGGCCGACCAGGAGATATTTCTCAACCTGATGGGTTTGCGCATCCACAACCGCGATACGATTGGCCGGGCCAAGCGCGACGAAGCCGAGCTTGCCGTCCTTCGTGAAGCGGATGCCGACCGGCTGGATAGCCTCGGAACGCAGTCCCGGCACCGAGAAGGTGATCTTGCCGATGACCACGTGTTTCACGGGATCGATCACGCTTACCGTGCCGCCAACCTCTGCCGAGACCCAGACCTCCGACCCGTCGCTCTTCCATTCCGCGTAGCGAGGACGCGAATCGACCAGGACGTTGGCGACGACCTCGTGCTTCTCCGTGTCGATGAAATGCGCCATGTTCGTCGTCTCGGAGGTGTTGACGACGATCCTTCCGTCGGGGCTCACTCCCATGCCTTCGGGCTCGACGCCGACCGGGATTTGGGCAAGCGCCTTTCGTTCCTTCACATCGATGATGGTAACGAGCGCATCATTCTCGTTGGAGAGGTAGAGGAGGTCGCCCGTCTTGTTGAGCGCCAAGAGCTCAGGATCGGGGCCCGAGGGCAGATCTCCGACGACCTCTTGCGTCGTCGTGTCGACGATCTGCACGATGTCGTCGTCGCCGGCGCAAATGTAGAGAAACTTCCCGTCAGGGCTGATGACGATGCCGCGCGGACGCTGGCCGACCTGGATGGTCTTCACGGTTTGCATTTTGCCGAGATCGACCACGCTCACGGTGTTGTCGCGCTCGTTGGTGACGTAGGCCGTGTAAGCAAAGCTGGGCGAGCCGGCGCCGAGACTCATCGCCAGCGCGATGAGACCAAAGCCCAACCGACGTCGGGCCCTTCTGCGAATCAGTTGAGCTTGCATTTCGTCTCCGGGCGATCGTAGCCGAGCGTGTCGAGTTCGGAGGTTTGATGCAGATAACCCTCCTGGGGCGAGACGGACACGACGTTGCGTCCGTCGCTGAGCAGGATCGGTTGCCGCAACTGCAAATTCCAATCGCGAAGTGTGAGCTTTTGGCCTTTGAAGGCCGCGACCTCGAAGCCCGGGCTCTTGATGAAGGCGATGATCTTCGTCGCGTCGGCCGATTGCGTGCGGGTCGCGCCTTCCCCGATCATGCGCGCGGCGGTCCAGGCCTGCATGTCGATCGCCTTCATGCGCCTGTGCGCGAGCTTGATGAAGCGGTTCTGCATCTGCACCGCGCCCCAACTGTCGTGAGCGGGATCCCAGCTTGTGGGAACGAGCCCGGCGGAGCCCGCGACCGGGCGCGCATCCCATGTGCGATATGGCAAGTATCCGGCGAACACATTGCTCTCATCGGCGGCAACGAGCACGTCGTATGCCGGCGCGTTCTGGGTGAACACCGGGATCTGCCTTTGGGTCTGCACGATACCGGTGTCGGTTCGCCTCGCTCCGCCCGTATCCTTGTAGATGCGCTCCTCGACGATGGTTCCGCCAAAGCGCTTGGCGGCGCGCTTCAAGGCGTCGGCGAAGAGCGCGTCTTGCGGATGCGAACCGGTCACGAGCAACCAACGCTGCCATCGTTTCCATGAGAGATATTGCGCGAGCGCATCGGCGAGCATCGAACGGGTCGGGGCGATGTGAATGACATTGGCTCGGCAATTCTCCTCGCGCAGTGAGTCGTCATACGCGCCCACGTCGAAGAGCGTGGCGCTGGCTGACCGCACCGCGTCCGCGGCCGCGAGCACCATCGGCGCGGGTAGATCGACAATGATGAGCATGATTCCCTTGTCGGTAAGGGATTTGGCGGCGGAGGCCGCGTCCTCGGTCGGCTTCAGGCGCAAATCCTCGATCGAGAAATGCTGATTCGTGAAACGTCCCGTTCCATTGTTGTCCTCGATCGCGAGAGCGGCACCGGCAATGCCGTCATCCTCGTTGGGCTCGTCGAGAAGCGAGATCGGCTGCTGCTTCGATTCCAAGAGATGCAGATAGCCGATGCGGATCTCGGTGGGGTCGGCCGCGCGAGCCGGATTGGCGCCCGTTAGAGCCAGAACAAAGCAAATAGCAAGCGCGAGCCCTCTCGCGCGCGGCAGGAAGCGACAAGGTGAGGTCATCGAAACAGCGCTCGCATTCACTTTTATCAACGCCGCGCCATCCCGCTTTCCGTCAGCGACGCCTTCTCGATGCTCAAATCCATCTTGGCCTTTTTCATGGCGTTTGGCGGATCGAAGCCGGGCCGGGAAGCCGCTGCGACGCCGTTTCCCGTTCACCGCGCATGACGAGCGCGCTCGAGATTTCGCGCTTTGTCGAGATTTCGCGCTGTCCTCAACGTGGCTTCGCTCGGCAGGAGCGCCGAGCTCAAATCGGTGTCGCTGAAGTCGGTGTTTTCAAGCTTTGCGCCTGTGAGGTCGGCGCCGCTCAGATCGGCGCCAGCGAGATTGCAATCCGTGAGATCGGCGTTCTTCAGAATGGAGAAGCTCAGGTCGGCGCGCGCCAGATTGGCGCGGCTCAAAACAGCGCCTTGAAGATCGGTCGACTTCAGCACGCCACGCATGAGGCCCATCGACTGGTTGCGCATATCCGCGCTCGCATTCGCGTTCGCGAGCTTGGCATGCGCGAGGCTTGCGCCCGAGAGGTCCGCCGCAAGGCGAGTCCCGCTGAGATCGGCGCCGTCGAGCTTCGCGCGCTGCAGCTGCGCTCCGAAAAGCGAGGCGCCGGAAAGATCGGCATCGCTGAGATCGGCCCCGATCAGCCAAGCCTGATCGAGAACGGCGTGATCGAGCTTCGCGCCGGTGAGGTTGGTGCGGTTGAGCTTCGCTGCGCGAAAAACGGCACCGGATAGATGCCGCCCAGAGAGGTCGAGCCCCGACAGGCGCTTGTTGGAAAGATCGAGCGGTTTCCCGGGCATCGAGGATTGCACCATCGCGTCGAGGTCAGCGCTCGTCATCTCGGCATTTTTCATCTCAGGGCTGTCGAGGTCGACGAAACGCAACATGTCCTGCGCCCGAGCGCTGGCCAGCGACACAAGAGCCGCAGTCATCAGAGCCAAGGCAAAAGGTGGGGCGATGCGCATCTGTCACTCCAGCCGCTCGAGTGTGCGCTGCCCCTGCGATGCTGTCGAGCCCGGCGTGTCGCGTAGGGGATTGCCAACCCTAATTGCGGAGCGGCTTGCGCAAATAAGCCTGCGAACCTGAGGTGAAAGATCGCCAACGCGGCGCCGTGCAAGAAATCCGATTACGTTTCGCCTGGGCAGGTGGCCCGATGAGGGCTCTTGTGCAGCGACCTTATCGCCATCCCAGCACATCGGCTCAATTGCCGCGAGCGTGAAACCGATGTTAGCCTTCAGGCGTCATCGTGATGGCCCGCGACACAGGTGCGCATATGGAATTTCTGGAAATCGTCCTCACGGTGTGCTCGCTGGCGAACGCCGAGATTTGCGAGGATCAGCGCATCATCGTGGATTCACGTGTATCGCTTCAAAAATGCGTGATGGAGGCCGAGCCGACCATGGCGCAATGGGCAGTCGAGCACCCGGATTGGACGATCACGCGCTGGCATTGCGAATATTCGGGCCGCCGGCAGCAAAAGACATGAAAAACCGTAGCCTCACTGGAAGGAAGCTGAGAAGCGTGGAGTTGCCGATGTCGATCGCCTTTTTTCGCGGCAAGGGATGCCTGAAATCTGGAACTTGGCGCGGCCTTGCCTTCGCCGCGCTCGGTCTTTTCGCTTTTGTGCCTTCGGGGAACAATGCGGATGCGGCGAGCCGCACCCGCTTTTGGAACTTGACCACGGGCACCATCAAGGAATTTCGCCTCGCACCGGCCGGAAGCACAAGCTTCGGCAAGAATCAACGCGAGAACGATCCGGACGCAGCCGTCGATCATGATGAACGCCTCGAGGTCACCGGCGTCGGCGCGGGGCGATACGACGCAAAAATCGTTTTCGCGAGCGGCAAGGCCTGCATGGCGCGCGGCATCGAGGTGAAGGAAGGCAAGGTGTTCTCGATCGACGACCACGATCTCGTCGATTGCAAATAGCTCCAACCCGAACGGGATGCGCGTCGCCCTCTTTCTTCTCGCGGCACTCGGCGCTTTCGCCGAGTCGGCGGATGCAAGGGCGCAAACCTGCTTGCGTGCCTGCCTCGCGGAACGTGTGAAAGGCAGCGAAGTCACCGATGACATGATCCGCTTCCAGATGACGGTTTGCCGCGATCTCTGCGAGGAAGAGAGTCGCGCGAAACAGATCTCTTCAGGTGTCGGCCACAGCCTCGAGTCCTGCGAGCCGCAAAAGGTGTCGGAGGCCGAGTTCAAGATGCTGAGATCGGCAAGCGCTTCCTTCCTGGTTTACGCGCACGCCTTCACCTGGGACATCCACAACGTGCTGGAGCACAAAGTCATCCGCAAGGTCGAGATTTCCTACCCGACGATGGACCTCGACGAGACGACGGCGACCGGCGGAGGGACCGTGCTTCCGGGCGAAACGCAGACCATACTTATCAACGGTGTCTTCGACGGGTATCCCGCCATGCACTATGCGCTCAAGGTTCGAGCCGTCTACGCCTGCCCGAGCAATTGAGCCCAGAGGCTCTGAATTCGAAGTTTCACAACGTCGTGAGCCTCGTCGCGCGGATACGCTCGGCAATCGAGCTCACGAAATTTGCCGAGCGGCGGGCACGCGGCACTTCGATCGGCAAGTCCGCGACCATCCGGGCCGGCCTGCCGTCGAGCACGATGACTCGTTCGACGAGACGGGCCGCTTCGAGGATGTCGTGCGTCACCAGAAGGCTTGTGACGCAGCTTCTTTCGACGAGAGCGATGAGCTCCTCCTGAAGCTGCCGGGCGAGCGTCTCGTCCAGTGACACGAACGGCTCATCGAGCAAAAGCAGATCGGGACGCACTGCGAAAGCCCGTGCCACGGCGGCGCGGCGCGCAAGCCCGAGTGACAATTCACCGGGATAGTGACGGCGGTGGTGGGCAAGGCCGAGCGCCTCGAAGATTGCGTCCAATTCGGCATCGCTCGCCTCGGGGGCCGCTATCCTGACGTTCTCCTCGACGCTGCGCCACGGCAGAAGACGCGGTTCCTGAAAGACAAAGCCGAGCCGCCGCGTCGGGACCCTCACCGCGCCCTCGAAATCGCGGTCAAGCCCAGCGACGATCTTGAGAAGCGTTGTCTTGCCTGAGCCTGAAGGGCCGACGAGGGCCGTGACTTCTCCGGGCGCGAGCGCGAAGGCGATGTCGGCAAGGATCTCCTTGCGCTCGCCCGCGGCGCTCCGAACCGCCTTTTTCCGGATCGAGACCTCAATGTTTGCGGTTTCGCCAGCGCGACGCATGTCGTTCAAGGGGCTGCACCAGACATGTTTCGATCGCCAACATCACCGCCACGAAACACAGACCGTAGGCGAGAATGCGCGCGACGTCGAACAATTGGAATGCCGTGCCGATCGCAAAGCCGACGCCGTTTGGCCGGCCAATGAGCTCGACCACGAGAACGATCTTCCAGACGAGGGACAAGCCTGTCCGCGCGGCGGCGGCAAGATAGGGCGCAAGTTGCGGCACCACGACGTGGCGCGCCCGTGTCCAGGGGTCGAAAGTGAAGGCCTCGCCCATCTCGTCGAGCGTCGGGTCGAGCGCGCGCGCCCCCTCGCGCAAGGTGGCGATCGTGTTCGGCAGCTTGTTGATCGCGACGGCGCCAACGGCCGCGGCCTCGGTGAGACCGAACCATACATAAGCGAGAAGGATGATGACGAGCGCAGGGAGATTGAGCAGCAGGATCAGCCAAGGATCGGCGACGCGGTCGAAGGTCAAGGATCGTCCCATGGCGTAGCCGATGGCCGCACCGGCAAGAAGCGCGATCGTGAATGCCGCCGCGACCCTTGCGAGCGTGGCGAGAAGGTTGAGCGCGAGCGCACCCGAGCGAGCCTCTTCGAGAAAAGCCGCGAGCACGGCTTCGGGCGAGGGTAGGAGGCTTCCGCCCGCAAGGCCCGAGCTCAATTGCCAGGCAATGAGAAAGCCGGCGAGTGAAGCGAGGCGCCAGATCATCTCGACTCTTGCGGACGCATCCTGCGTCGCGGCGGGAGCGAAAAGACGGCAACACCAACCATGGCTTTGATTCTATCCGCCCTTGGCGATCTTGAAGAATGTGCCGGGATCGAGCTCCCTCGCCTTGCCGACGAGCTCGGCGCCCCCAAGGCGTGCGAGCAAGGCGTAAAGCGTGCGCGCATCGGCCTCCTCGGCTTCCACGGAGCGGCGTGGAATACCCTGCCCGTAGCGCTGGCGAAGCACGGCGAGCGCTCCTGCGCCCTGAAGGTTCATTTTCGGCTTCAGCCTCTCCCATTCCTCGGCCGTCCCGGCCAGAATGTCCTTGGCTTTGCGCGTCATCTCGAGAAAGCGCGTGAGCACGGGTTCGTTGCGTCGCGCCCAATCCTCGTCGAACACGTATCCGAGATTGGTGAGCGGACCGGTCGCGCCGAGCTTCATCGCCAATTCCTCGACGCCGACGAGGCGACGGTAACCCTCGGCCTCGAGCTCGGCGCAAAAGTTCCAGAAATTGAGGCTGGCGGCGAATTCCCCTTGGCGCGCCTTGGCGGCAAGAAGTGATGGCGCGCCATACACGATCGAGGCTTCGGATTTGAGATCGAGGCCGTCGCGCAAGGCGGCGCCCTGGACGATGAGCCAGCTCTTGTCGAGGGGGCCGCCGGCGACGGCGAGCGTCTTGCCCCTGAGGTCGCTCAGATTCGCGATCGCCGAGGAGGGCGGCGTCATGATTGCGCCGATCGCCGAGGAGTAGGGGTAGAACGTGAGGCGCTCGCCGAGCGAGCGGGTGCGCGAGACGTAGAGCCAATCGGAGATGATGATATCGACCTGCCCCGCCAAAAGCGCGAGTTCAGCGGCCTGCGGACTCGCGAACTCCGCAGTCTCGATCGTAACATCTGCCGCCTTGTCGAGACCGTGATTGGCGATGACGTCGAGCTCCCAGGCGAAGGTTCCGGTCTTTTGGGCAGCGACACGAATGGCGGGCGAGGCGCGCGCGGGCGAGGCTGCCATTAGAGCCATGGCACCGAGGAAGGCGCGACGAGATAGAGAAAGGGGCAAGCTTCGCATTTTTTTGTCCGCTCGAACGATTGGCGCTTACGCCGGCCCGCGCCTTCCAATCAACCCCTTCGCGGGATCGTAGGCGAGGAGGGCGGCGCCGAGAAACACGGCCGTGCAGCCGAGGACGACGGCAAGCGATTTCCAATCGATTTGGCAATAGAGCGCGAAGCGGATGAGCTCGACCGCGTAGGTGAAGGGGTTGACCTGGCAGATCACGTATAGGATCGGGCTCGTCTCCTGCACGCGCCAAAGCGGGTAAAGCGCCGAAGAGGCAAAGAACATCGGGAAGATCACGAAATTCATGACGCCCGCGAAATTCTCGAGCTGCTTGATCATCGAGGAAAGCAGCATGCCGAGCGCGCCCAGCATCATGCCACTGAGCACGAGTGCCGGCAGCACAGTCACATAGCCGAGCTTGGGCGGCTCGATGGCCCATAGCCAAGCGATGAACAGATAGGCGTAAACCTGGATGACGGAAACGGCTGTCCCCGCCATGAGCTTAGAGACGAGGATGAACCAGCGCGGCAAAGGACTCACGAGCAGAATGCGCATGTTGCCCATCTCGCGGTCGTAGACCATCGACAGGGAAGATTGCATGCCGTTGAAGAGCTGGATCATCGCCATAAGCCCCGGCGTGATGTACTCTTCGTAAAGCACATAGGTGTCATAAGGCGGGATGATGGAGACGCCGAGCACGCTGCGAAAGCCGGCCGCGAAGATGAGAAGCCAGACAAGGGGGCGCACGAGCGCCGAGATGAAACGCTCGCGCTGGTGCAGAAAGCGCAGGCCCTCGCGCCAGACAACGCCCGCGAGACAAATAAGATATTGACGAGGCGAGAAGCCGCGCCCCGGCTCCGCCATGACCGGAACGTCGCCCGATGATGTCCGCGCCGTCGTCATGAGGGCGCCTGCGCGCTCGCGTCCGAAGGGTCGGCGATAAGCGACGCGAAAGCGCCGCCGATATCTTTGGCTCGCTGCGCCTCGATCACGCTCTCGGTCGATCCGGTCGCGAGGATATGGCCTTTGTGCAAGACGACGACCTCATCGGTCGCATTCACCTCGTCGAGGAGGTGGGTCGCCCAGAGCACGGTCAACCCTGTTTGCGCCACGAGTTCGCGAAGATGCCGCAAGATGCTCGCCCGCGCGTTGATGTCGAGGCCGACTGTGGGCTCGTCGAGAACGAGCAGTCGCGGGGAATGCAGAAGCGCACGCGCGATCTCCACGCGCCGCATCTGGCCGCCGGAGAGATTGCGCGCCTTCTCGCCCGCGCGTGCCGAAAGCTCCATGCGCGCCAACACTTCGGCGGCGCGTGCCTTCGCTTCGCCCGCGCCTAGGCCGTGGAGCGCCGCGTGGTAACGCAGGTTTTGTGTGACGCTGAGGTCGAGATCGAGCGTGCGCGCCTGGAAGACGACGCCCAGGCGCCGCAACGCCTCGCCAGGATCGCGGTTGATGTCGAAGCCGAGCACGCGGATCTGTCCCTGGCGCGCCGCAAAGAGGCGGGTCACCAAAGAGAACAAGGTGGTCTTGCCGGCCCCGTTGAGGCCGAGAAGCGCCGTGCAGCTTCCGCGGGCGACAGTGAAGCTGACATCGTCGAGCGCGACCCGCTCGCCATAAGCATGCGTGACATGCTCGATCGACAAGGCGGGCTCGCAGGCAACCTCGGACAAAAGGGCTTTTCCGTCTATCTTTCCGGCTCGGCGGAGCAAACGCTTTTGCGCCTCGCAGGAAGCACGCGACGCGAGCATTCGCTGATCATGGCTCGGGTTTGCAGCCTCGGGGCAAGTGCCCGCCACATCCTCCAATCACTGCGCCTTTTTGCCTGTGGCATCATATTGCTTCAGAAAAGCAATTAAATCCTTGATCTTCTGCTCGTCCTTGATGCCGACGAAAATCATCTTCGTGCCGGGCACCTTGGCGCGCGGATCCATGATGTAGGTGGTGAACGTCGCCTCATCCCAGGTGAGGCCGGAATTCTTGTTCGCCTCCGAATAGGAATAGTCCGGATAGGTCCCGGCCTTTCGGCCGATCACCCCGTTCAGGACCGGGCCGACCGCGTTCTTCGCTCCTTCGCCGATCTGATGGCAAGCGCGGCATACGGTGAACACCTTCTCTCCTGCGGCAGCGTCTTGCGCGCGGGATTCGGTGGCGACCGAAAGGCCGATGCTCGCGCCCAGTACAGCGCACAGAAACGCATTTCTCATGGTGTGATGGCTCCTTGGGATGGCAGGGTCGTGGGGCGTCCAATTGGCTTGGCTTCTCTCGGCGAACTATGGATCACTCGGCCGAGATGTCCAAATCCTCGCCTTGCAGGCGTTCGCCTCGTGAACGCGGCAACGGCCGCATCCTTCGATAGGCATAGGCTCCCGGCTCCGCGGCCTCACCACGCGCCTCCGCGAGGATCTCCTCGACAATTCGATGGTGCGGGGAGAGATGGCAGACGGGGTCGGCTTCGCGCGCCTCGCCGGTCAGCATGAAGGCTTGGCAGCGGCAACCACCGAAATCGACGCTTTTGCGCGCGCAGGAGCGGCAGGGCTCGCGCATCCACTCATCGCCCCGAAAGGCATTGAACGCAGGGGAGTTATTCCAGATCTCCTCGAGCGAATGTTGCGTGACGTTCCAAAACTCGAGGCCCGGAATGAGCTCGGCCGCATGGCAAGGAAGCACCTTGCCCGCAGGCGTCACGTTGAGCGTTCGCCGCGCCCATCCCGACATGCAAGGCTTGGGATAGCGCGCGTGATAGTCAGGGGCGACATGGTCGATCACGATCGTGCCAGCGAGTGTCGTCTTCAGGCGCTCGACCTCCTCGATCGCCGCTTCTGCCTCTTCGCGAGAGGGCATCAAGAGGCCGCGATTCCTGGCGCCCCAGCCGTAATACTGGGTGTGCGCGATCTCGACACGCCGCGCGCCGAGGCGCACGGCGAGCTCGACCATGGCGCCGGCGCGCCGCACGTTCGCGCGGTGGATCACGGCGTTGACCGTCAACGGCAATCCGGTCTCGGTCACCAAAGAGGCGACCTCGACCTTTCGCGCGAACGCGCCTTTATAGCCGGCGATATGGTCGGCCGATTGGGGCTGCGAATCCTGAATCGACAGTTGCACATGGTCGAGCCCGGCTTCGGCGAGCTTGGTGACCGCGGCGCGGTTGAGGCCAACACCCGAGGTGATGAGATTGGTGTAGAGGCCGAGTTTCGCGGCATGCGCGACGAGCTCGGCGAGATCGCGACGTGACGCCGGCTCGCCGCCCGAAAGGTGCAATTGCAGGATGCCGATGCCCGCGGCTTCCGAGAAGACCCGCTGCCAGGTCGCGGTGGGAAGCTCGGTCTCCCGGGCATCGAGATCGAGCGGGTTCGAGCAATAGGGGCAGCCCAAAGGGCAGCGATGCGTGAGCTCGGCGAGCAGACCGACGGGCCGAGAGGGCGCGGGTGCGTTCATAGGTCGACGAGCCTTTTCGTGGCGAGCTCCATCAGCAGCGTGCGCACGTCGGCCTCGACCGTCGAACGTTCGGCCGTGAATGTGCTCGCGAGGTCGTCGACGATGGCATCGAGGCTCTGCTCACCCGTGCATCGCTTGAGAATTTCGACGGCGATCGCATTCGTCTTCAGCACACGCTCGGGCGCAAGCAAAAGCCATTCGTTACGCACATCGTCATGTTTGAGGCGCACGCCGCGCGGCAGGCGCGGACGTGACGCGCCGGAGAGCGCAAGGGCGCGCTCATCAATCATGCGGCCTCCCCTGGTTGCCAGGCACCCGGCGGAATGTGCCCTTCCACATAGGCGTGCCACAGTGCATCGAGCTGAACCCAGAGCACGTCGCACTTGAATTTGAGCGCGTTGAGCACGCTTTGCTGCTCTGCTTGGGTGTGCGCGTTTCTGCACACGTAGTCGAGGGCGAAATCCGAGTCGCGCTGCGCCTGAGGCGGCCGTTTGGTGAAATAGGCGAGCGTGTCCGGGGTGACGAAATCGTAATGCTTCAGCATGCCATCGATGCGCTCCCCGATGATCTGGGGCGAGAACAATTCGGTGAGCGAGGAGGCGATGGCCTCGAGCAGGGTTCGTTCGCGGCAAAAATGCACATAGGCTTCGACCGCGAAACGCGTTGCCGGAAGAATTCCGCGCGTCGAGATCACGAGGTCGCGGTCGAGCCCAACCCCTGCGGTGAGGTGCAGCCAGCGCGCGATGCCCCCGTCCCCTTCGGCTTCTCCGTCATGGTCGATGACGCGCCGCCGCCATTCTCGGCGAAGCGCGGGATCTTTCATGCGCGCCAAAATCGTCGCGTCCTTCGCCGGGATCATCGACTGATAATAGTAGCGGTTGAGGGCCCAGGCCCGCACCTCTGCAAGCGAGCACTTGCCGCCATGCAGACGCCGGTGAAAGGGATGAAGATTGTGGTAGCGCGTGGCACCGATCTGGCGCAGCTGCGCTTCGAGGTGTTGGGGTGCCATCACGTCGTTCAAAGCGCGATCTCCATTCCGTCGAAGGCGACTTCCCAACCCGCCGCCTCGACCGCGAGCCGCTCGGGCGAGCCTTCGACGAGGATCGGGTTGGTGTTGTTGATATGCGTGTAGACCTTGCGGCCGATGTCGAGGCCCGCAAAGGCACGAAGCGAACCTTCCTCGCCGCTGATCGCCATATGGCCCATGCGCCAAGCTGTCTTTTGTGAGAGCCCGAGACGCACCATCTCGTCATCCGTGAAAGTAGTGCCGTCGAAGAGGAGGAGATCGGCGCCGCTGGTCCTCCTCAGCACCTCTTCGTTCACCTTCGCGCAACCGGGAATATAGACCACTCTCGCGTATGCAGTACGGATTTCGAGCCCGAGCGTGCTCTCTCCGACGCCCCCGATGCTGACAGACCCCGTTTCCTCGTGAAGGGGCACCTTGCCCGGGACGAAGAACGGGGTCACCCGTAAGCCGAATTGCGTATCGATCTCGATGCCGTCCTGAAGGGCTCGTGTGCTGACGCAGGTCGGGTCAAGCACCCGGAAGATCGAATTGGCCTCGATGAGCTTGAGCGTCGCCGATGTCCCGAAAACGCTGAACGCTTGCCGCTCTCGCAGCGACAAAAGTCCGGCGACGTGATCCACGTCGCCATTGGTCAGAAAAACACCGCTGACGGGCGAGTGGCGGCGGTTTCCGGATTGCCCGTTTCCGGCAGGCCCGTTTGTGGCAGGCCCGTTTGTGGCAGGCCAAAGAGCGCTCGTGTTTTGGATTTGCTGCCGCAGGTCCGGCGATGCATTCAGGAGGAACCAGTGCGCCCCGTCGGCAGTGACCGCGAGGCTTGATTGCGTGCGCGCCAAAACTCGACGGTCACGCTGCCACGCAAGGTCACATACCGGACAGCGGCAGTTCCATTGGGGATAACCGCCCCCCGCCGCGGAGCCGAGAACGACGATCTTTAGCTTCGTCGCGAGCCGCTCGGCGAGCGGCACTACGCCGGCTTCTTCAGATTTCCGCCGACTCGTAGCTCGTTACTTCCATGCCGACGCAGACTTCAGTCACGCAAGGTGTCGACCAAGCCATCGCTTCCTCCTTCAACGAGTACTTCGTTGCGTCCTACACATACCTCTGCGCTTGCCGTTTTTCAATCGTCAAACCGGGCAGTTTCGTCGCGCATGTGCTCACATTTTCTTGCGGGGCGCGATCACGTTTTCTCGCCCTCGGCCAGATTGGGGCGCGACAGCAGGGGCTAGGCTCTTGGAAAGGCCGCAACTATGGCTCAAGATGAGCCGCGAGCGCACCGGACAGCCGATAAGCTGCAAGTATCTTTACCAACAGGTGATTTTGCAATTCAGCCATGATAAAATGCATGACAAAACGAGATCGTCGCACGTCGCCCGCGATTGTCGCGGTTGCGATTGCCGCAGTCGGCGTCGGGGCGTTCTCCCTTTCGACTGGGACGCGTGCCGCCGAGATCAATGACTACCCGACCTCGGCGCGCGCCGATTACGTCTTTGCTTGCATGAAGGCGAACGGGGAGAGCCATCAGACGCTCGAACGATGCTCCTGCTCGATCGATGTGATCGCCTCGCTCATTCCTTACGAGCGCTATGTGGATGCCGATACGGTGTTGAGCATGCTCCAAACCCCCGGCAATCTCGGCAACATGTTCCGGGCGACCGAATTCTCGAAAAAAGTCGTCGACGATCTACGGCGTGCACAAGCTGAGGCCGAAATCAGGTGCTTTTGAAGGTGTAGGCTTCAAGGAATTGGCAACAGATACCCGAGCGCGATCAGCCTTCGGCGAAGGACCCGTCCGAGCCGCATTGGCTTTGCGGTCAAGAGCCGTTGTTCGGGAACTCACCCTTGTAGGCGTGCTTGTCGCTGTCGAGCGCCTCGACGCGAAAACCGGCCGTGCTCGCGCCACGATAGCTGATCCGGAAATTCGGATCTTCGGAGATCGATATTCCGCCCTCGACCGTGAGGATGAGGTCGTCACCCTGCCAAAGCTTGAGATCTTCGATGAAAAGCGGCGGGATGTATAAACGCGAGAGCTGATCCATCTGCATGCCCGAATTGTTCGGGTGGCGAAGCATGACCTGAACCTCATGCTCATCGGGATGCACCTCACCCGAGGCCGAAGGATGGGCCGCAAATTGGCGAAACTTCATCTGGCCCATGGTGGATTTTGCTTCCTGCGCATCCTTGAGCATGGGCGCCGAGCAGCCGCCAGACGCCTTGATGAAACGCTCGACCGCATAAAGGCCGCCATCGCTCAGTTCCGCGACGAGGTGAAGATTCGTGTAGCTGTCGACCCGCACCCTCGTCGAAAGGCTATTCAAGCTGATCCTGGCGCCCGGCTTGAAGACCCCGACGAGGGGTGCCGGGTTGCGATCGATCACAAAGGTCAAGGCGACGAGCCGGCGCGCATCGCCAGCGGGCAGGTTGACGGCCATCGTGACGGGAACGATGGCGGCATCCTCGGCGCGCGTCGGCGCATCGAGTGCGAGGAAGCCGGACCCATCCCTCAGCGGCGCGCCGTGAAAAATCTCCTTTGCAAGATCGGGCCAAGGGTCGGGCTCACCTTCAGCGACGGCATGAGCTGCCCCGAGACTCAGCGCAAGCGCCGTCATGGCAAGGCGAGAAAAACGCGAGATTGCCCATGCACGCATCGACGGCTCCAAAGGCGTATAACGGTTCCTATCATGATAAGGCTCGCGCCGCCAAAATCGAAATCGAGAGCAAGCTGAAGGTCACAAGTCTTGGTTGAGAGGCACTTTTTCGTCTACCCTCACGAAGATTTGAGCGACAGGGTCCGACGCGAAACCGGCTTACGTTTTGCGATCTCAGCTCTAGCTTCGGCGGCGATGTCGGCTAGGATGAAAAGTCGGGCGCTTTTGCTCGCAACCCGCGAAGGCGGTGTCTCGAGGCTAGGCGATGACCCTTTTCCTGACGAGCGTGGCGAATCAAGGCGAGGCGGAGATTGCGATTGCAGGGGGCGCCGACCTCATCGATTTCAAGGATCCGACCAAGGGCGCCCTCGGCGCGCTCGATCTGAAAACGCTGCGTGACGCCGTCGTCTCCGTTGCCGGGCGCCGGCCCACGAGTGCCGTCACAGGCGATCTGCCGATGGATCCACAAACCGTATCGGAAACTGTGGCAAGCATCGCCGCGACCGGCGTGGACTACGTCAAGATCGGCCTTTTCGACGATCCTCGGCGTGCCGCCTGCATCGCCGCCCTCGCTTCGCTGAGCCGGACGACCAAGCTCATCGGCGTGATTTTCGCCGACGAGGCGGTCGATCTCGGAATTGTCGAGAAGCTCGCGGCGGCCGGTTTTCACGGTGCGATGCTGGACACCGCAAAAAAGGGCTCTGGCCGCCTCCTCGAGCGCCGCGATTCAGCTTGGCTTTCCGGTTTTGTTGCCAGCTGTCGCGGAAGGGGGCTGCTCACCGGGCTCGCCGGCTCCCTCGAGCCGCCCGATGTGCCGCGTCTTCTGCCCTTGCGCCCAGACATCCTCGGGTTTCGCAGCGCACTTTGCGCCAAGGGCGAGCGAACGGCCCGCTTGGAGCCGAGAGCGGTTGCGCTCGTGCGCGACCTCATTCCCTCCGATCGGCGCTATGTAAAAGAAGCGGAAGAGGCGGGAGACCGGGTCGATTATCGCCTTCTCGTCGGGCGCGGTTACGCGGTCGAGCCGCGCGATGGCTCCTCGCGTGCCGACCGTATCTTCGTGCGGGATTTCATCGTGCCCGTTCGCATCGGCGCGTACCGCTCCGAGCATGAAGGTACGCAGCGTGTCCGCTTCGACGTGGAGGCTTTCGTGCAACGCGGTACGCACGCTCCTTCCGATCTGCGCGACGTTTTGTCGTACGACGTGATCACCGATGCCATTCATCGGATCGTGGCCGAAGGGCATGTGGAACTGGTCGAAGTCTTGGCGGAGCGCGTCGCGGGTGCCGTTCTCGGGGAGCCGAGGGTGGTGAAGGTGACCGTCAAGGTCGAGAAACTCGACGCCGGCCCCGCCACCGTCGGTGTCGAGATCACGCGGGAAAAGACCGCCGAGGCCGCGATCCTGCGCCATTTCGCGCCGACCGCCTCGAGCGATTCCAGCGGCTGAGCGTGAGTGCCATCACGCTCGTCAAGCTCGGCGGGAGTTTCGCCTTTTCCAAAGCCCTGGCCGCCTGGCTCGACGCGATTGAAGCGGGCGCCGGTAAGACAGTTCTCGTCGTCGGGGGCGGTCCTTTCGCCGATGCGGTCCGCTCGGCACAACCGCGTATGGGCTTCGACGATGTTGCGGCCGATTCGATGGCGCTCCTCGCCATGGAGCAGTATGCGACCGCTGTCGCAGCGCTCAGGAAAAACTTCGAGGTCGCCGCAAGCCAGGCAAGCATCGGGCGCGCACTCGAATGCGGAATGATACCGGTTTGGGCCCCGAGCCGCATGGTGCAGAAAGCGCGCCGGCTCGCCTTTTCCTCCTCCCGAAGAGAACGTGTCGAAATTCCCGCATCTTGGAATGTGACCTCCGACACCCTGGCGGTTTGGCTCGCACACAAGCTTCGTGCGCGGCGGCTTTTGTTGCTCAAGCAGGTGGCGGCGAAGGATCAAAGAAGCGTCGGCCGAGCCGCCACGGCGGAGCGTCTGGCGCTGATCGGCGTTGTCGACAAGGCCTTTCCCCGATCTCTCGCGGCGGCAAGCGGCCTTGAAGCCTTTTTGCTCGGTCGAGGCGACGTGGAGGGTCTCGCGGCCGCTTTACGCAAGAACCTCCCAATCGGTTCTCGTATCGAGCTTGTTGCTGGGACGCACTCGATCCATCATGCGGCCGAGGTGGACGAGGACTCGCGTGGCCGGATCTTGCCTGGCGACGAACATCTCTGAGAGGGCCGAGGGGTTCAGGGCAGGCCTAATGGCAAAAGCCGCACAAGACCAGACACCCCGCTGGGGATGGGCGCTCACCGGATCGGGGCATTTCTTCACCGAGTGCCTCACGCTCATCCGTATGCTTCCGGCCGTCGACCTTTTCGTCAGCCGGGCGGCGGCCGAGGTCGTGCGCATGTACAAGCAGCAATTCGAGCTCCCGGCTTCGGCGCGTCTCTTCCGCGACACGACCGCAAGCGCGGCGCCCGTCGGGCGCTTCTATTACGGGGATTATCACACGCTGGTTCTGGCGCCCGCGACCTCGAACACGGTCGCAAAATGCGTTTATGGAATTTCGGACAATCTCGCGACCAATGTATTTGCTCAAGCGGGCAAATGTCGCGTGCCGACGATCGTCTTTGCTTGCGACACGGCGCCCGAGCTGGAGACACGCGCGCCCGCCGGCATGGTCAAGGTCTATCCGCGACGCATCGATCTGGAGAACACCGACCGGCTCAAATGCTTCGAGGCGACGACGGTCGTCGAAACGCTGAGCGCCTTGGAGGCGGCGGTCTTTCAGCGCCGCTGCGAGCTCGGCGAGAATGGCTGAACACGTTCTTTTCCTCACAGGTCGCCTGGCGCGACCACGGCTCGAAAGGGTGCTCGCGGGACTCGATCCCGCGCCCTTCGCCTGGACGGTCGCCGAAATGGGCGTGAAGGTCGCGGCGTTGATGACGGAAGCGATCATCTTGCGCAGGCTCGATCGCGCGCTCGTCGCCGAGGCAAGCCGGATTGTGGTGCCAGGCCGCTGCCGTGCCGATCTCGGCCGCCTCGCTAGCGAGTTCGGGCGCGCCTTCGAGCGCGGCCCCGACGAGGTGCGTGATATCCCCGAGTGGCTCGGGCGGAAACGCAAGACGCCCGTGCTCGCCGAAAAATCGATCCGTATCTTCGCCGAGATCGTGGAAGCGCCGCTCCTTGGAATTCAGGAAATATCGGCGCGCGCCGCCAAGATGCGCCGGGATGGCGCTGATGTGATCGATCTCGGCTGCCTCCCAGACACGCCCTTTCCTCATCTTCAAGACGCGGTGAAAGTTCTCAAGCAGCAAGGCTGTCTCGTGAGCGTCGATTCGGCAAACCTCGACGAATTGCGCCGCGGCGCCGAGGCCGGTGCGGATTTCGTGCTGAGCTTGACGGAGAAGACGCTCGACCTCGTCGCCGGCACTCCGGCTAAACCCGTCGTGATCGCGGCCCGGCACGGTGGTCTCGAGGAGCTTGTGCGAGCGGCCCGCAAGGCCGCGCGGCAAAAGCGCGAGATCATCCTCGATCCGATTCTCGACCCGATACATTTCGGCTTCGTCCCCTCGCTGCTTCGTTATGCCGAATTGCGGCGGCTTCTGCCGGCCGCCGAGATCATGATGGGCACGGGCAATCTCACCGAGCTCACGGAAGCGGACACGCCCGGCATGACGGCGATGCTGATGGGCATCTGCTCCGAGCTCGCGATCCGCAACGTGCTCGTGGTGCATGTGAGCGCTCACACGCGGCGAACCATCGCGGAGCATGTGGCCGCCGCTTTGCTCATGCACGCTTCGAAGGCCGATGCTGCTCTCCCGAAAGGCTATGGCGCGGGGCTCGTCCAGTTGCACGACCTCAGGCCGTTCGTGAGCACGCCCGAGGAAATCGAAGAGCTTGCGAAGAGCGTGCGCGACGACAATTTTCGCATCGAGACCGCGCCAGACGGCATCCATGTATATAACCGGCATGGCCACCATGTCGGGGAGGACGCGATGTCGCTCTTCGCCAAGCTCGATGTCCGGGCCGATGGCGCGCATGCCTTCTATCTCGGCACCGAGCTCATGAAGGCCGAGATCGCGCTGAGGCTCGGCAAGCGCTACGCTCAGGATTCCCCCCTCGATTGGGGTTGCGGCACGGAGCGGCCGGCCGAGGATTTGACGCGCCACGCCAAGGCTGGCCCGACGCTCGCGGCAAAATTCGAAAGGGAGGGAGGGAGAACCTGACGTGCCGATGATTCGTGAGGCGATCATCACGACCGTAAGCCCCGCCGGAAAGGTCCACGTCGCCCCCTTCGGCTTGATCGCCGAAGGTAATCGATGGGTGATCGCCCCTTTTCGTCCGTCGACGACGCTCGACAATCTGATCGCCGTTCCCTACGCGGTCGCGAATTTCACCGACGACGTACGCCTCTTCGCCGGTTGTCTCACAGGGCGCCGAGATTGGCCGCTCGTTCCCGCTTCCAAGATCGCCGTCTCGCGGATAGCCGATGCATTGGCGCATGCCGAACTCGCGGTCGAGAAGGTCGCGGAAGATGCCGCAAGGCCGCGCTTTGTGTGCGGGATCGTGCATGAAGAGACCCACGCGCCTTTCGGGGGCTTCAATCGGGCGAAGGCTGCCGTCATCGAAGCGTGCATCCTCCTGAGCCGCCTTCACATGCTGCCCCGTCAGAAGGTCGAGCAGGAGCTCGCCTACTTGACGATCTCGGTCGAGAAGACAGCCGGTCCCGAGGAAGCGCAGGCCTGGTCCTGGCTCATGGACGAAGTGAAAGCCAGATACGCGACGGCGGGTTCGTAGGCCGCGTTCGCGTTCATCGATCGGGCGAAGGTTTCGATGGGGATGGGCCCGGCTCGATTGTGAAATCAGCCTTCGCCAGCAAGGCAATCGCGGCGGCGGGCGCGCAATCACAGGCGAGCTTGCGGAGCCTGGGGGATGTTGCCATCACAAGGCGAGAGAAGGGGATGAATGGGCGCTCGAGCCTCTCAGCAAGCATTCTCGCGATCTTCACCCCGACGCCCGCGCCGATGATCGGAGCCCGCGGAGGCAGCGGGTCTCTCGAAAGCACCAGCATCGCAGCGTCGTGAACCGTCCGCAGCTGCGCCTCGCGAAAAGCGCGGGCAACCTCGACCCAGGCTTCCTTCGAAGCCTCGGCGGCGTCCACGCCGAGCATTCTTGCAAGGCGCGCCACCGAGGCCTCGACCGACTTTTCCCGGCCATCGGCCGTTGCTTGTTGATCCGCGCCAAGCGGCAGCTCGCCGAGGATGCGATAGACATCGGCCATGTTGGCGAAATATTCGTTCATGAGCGGGATCAAGCTTCCTCGGAAGGGCACGCGTGCCGCAACGGCCATGAGGAAGCTGCGGGCCATCCCGGTATAGACGAGTTCGCCCGTTTCGAGACGCTCGGCGTCCGTGTACCCCCGAGCGGATACGTTTCCGTGACCGAGCGCAACAATATCCGTGGTCGTCGACCCGATGTCCACGAAAAGGCCCTCGCCGAGCCTCATCGCCACGAAGCGCGCCGAAGCGTGCCAATTTGCCGACGCGATCTCGTCGATGTGATCGCCAACGCGGACGAGCGGTACAAAACCCGAGGGACCGGCATAGATCGTGAGCTTCTCGCAACCAAGCTTTTCCGCTGCGCGGCGCGCGAGCGTTTGGACCCCCTCCGATCGGCTGGCGAAGACATCGGCGAGTTCGCCTGTCATCGTGATGACGTGGTGGGTGGCCGAACCGAGTTTCCGACATGCCTTCACGAAGGCCGCATCGAGCTTTTCGAGTCCTTGCCAAAGGGGGGAGGGGAGCTGGATCGCTCCTGTGACGACGCCGCCGTCGACGCGCACACCCTTGAGATGCGCGCCGCCGATGTCCCAGCCGATGACACTGTTCATTCGCGTCTCATTCTCCGTTCGGCTTTCGCCTGTTATCAGTCGTCCATCAGCGGAAAGGAAAGGTCTGAAATCGCGCCATGACGCTCGACATCATCCCGGTCATCGATCTTCGAAAAGGCCTCGTCGTGCGTGCCGTGATGGGCCGCCGGGAGCTTTATCGGCCGATCGAGACCCCTCTCAGCCGAACGGCCGACCCGGAGGAGGTCGTCCTCGGTCTCATGACCCTTTCCGATTTCAAGACGATCTATATCGCCGATCTCGATGCCATCGAGGGAACCGGCCACAATGCGGGGGTCGTCTCGGGATTGTTCGAGCGTTTTGCGCAGCTCGACCTTTGGATCGACAATGGCATGGCCGAAAATAATGCGATCAGAACCTGGCTCGGTGAAAACCGCGGCAAGCTCGTCCTCGGCAGCGAATCGCAAGAGGACGCCGCGCTCGCCCGCAGCCTCAAAAAAAATTCGCGTCTCATTCTCTCGCTTGACTTTCAAGGATGCGCGTTTCAGGGCCCCGCCGAGCTTCTCGACCCGTCCCATTGGCCCGAACAGGTGATCGCCATGACCTTGGCGCGCGTCGGCGGCGCGTCCGGCCCCGATTTCGAACGCCTGGCGGAGCTTCGCAGCCGTGCGCCTCGCCAGAGGATATACGCCGCCGGTGGAGTGCGCGGACGTGAAGATCTGCTCCGCCTGGCCGAGATGGGTGTCGAAGGCGTGCTCGTCGCTTCGGCGCTGCATGACGGGCGCCTTACGGGAAACGAGATCGCCGAATTTACCTGAACGACCAGGGAACATGGCGAAAGCGAAAGCGGGCACGGAACAAAGCCCATCGGTGAAATCGATAGGCTTTGCCCCGTTCAACCCTTGCGCAAGCGCTCTGGGTGAGGAGCGCTTTCGGTGGATGAAGTCAGGAAGCGGCGGCCGCGAAGGGATGCTTGGCGGAGTTGCGCTGCGCCACGACTTGCGAGGGCTTGGGCTCGCCACTCACGGCACGCGCGATCGCTTCCTTGGTGGCGCGGTAATTGAAGTCCTGAATCTTCTTGTCGTCCGCGGCTTCCCAATGGATGAAGACGCCGACACAACAGAAGAGGTCGTCAGCCTCGCTCTCGGGGATCACTCCCTCGGCGACGCTGTCGGCAACCGCTTTCGCGACGGCGTGCTGAGCCGGTCCGAACATCTGGACCGCCTGCTTTGCCCCCTTGATCGTGACCTTATTGAACAACACCGTCGCCGGCTTGCAGAGCAGATTCGGCGCGACAACTGCAAGCAGCGTCGTGAACCCGTCCTTGTTGTTGGTCAAGGCGTTCGCGAACGCCGTCTCCGCCGCGCTGCCGCGCGGGCCGATGATGAGGTCGATATGGGCAACCTCATTGCCCTCGCCGATAAGCGATTCGCCGACGCACATCTTGGTGATCTTGGCCATGAATGTCCCTCCCTGGAGAACACAAACCGCAGCAACCGTCCGCTCATCAGGCGTACGGCCCGTGAACTATCCTTGTTGACAGCATCCGGCTCGAAGCCGGATCGGTTGGCCAGATAGCGGCGGAAAACTCCTTCCGCTCGGCAAGTCAATCACTGTTCCCGGCCCGCCGCAAGATGGATTGTAGATTTGCAGCAAAGAGCGTCGCGACGGTGAGGTCGGCACTCGTGCCCGGGTTGATGCCGGCGCGTTTGAGCTCCAAGTCCCAGGTCATGAGCTCGCCCGTGAGCGCTTCGAGCCTGATGCCCCCTTCGATTTGCACGAGCATGCTTTGCGCGAGACGTGAGACGCGTTCGGCCGCCGCCGCGCCCTGCTTGCGGATGATGTGCGTGTCGGGAGAGGAAGCCAAGAAGGCGAGGTAGACGGCGAGCGTCGCGAGTCTCGGCTCTGGGTCTCGCGCGAGCGAACGGCGCAGCGATGTCAGCCCGATGTCGAAAACATCCGCAAACCCGCTGTCGTACTGGCGTGCGATCCGGTCGCGAGACGCGGCCTCGGCCATCGCTTCGCGCAAGGAGACTATCGGGGGCGAGCGAACGTCGTGCCTCGGAACCTCTCCAAGCCCTCCGGGGGAAGCACGCAAAATGGCCGCGAAAGCAAGCCGTGCATCCTCCCGATCGAGGTGCTCGAGGACGCGAGCGAGCGCCGCACGCAACTCAGGCTCTTTCGTTTCCGCTGCCGCCGCGAGCGGCGCGCACAGCAGCACGATGCCGAGATTGATGTTTTTTCCGCTTGCCTCGACGCTCGCAGAGACCGCTCTCGATATCCGTTCCCCAATACGGGCGCCCGTCGCGGCGATGAAAGGGGCAGCGTTGCGGGCCGCGAGCTTGAAATCCTCGACCGTCATCGCATGGCCACCCGCCAAGACATGCACATTGCCGGGCTTCGGCGCTTCGAGCTCGTCGAGGCAAGCCGCTTCGAAGGCGCAAGCGATGCTGGCTTGGAGGTCCATTTACCCGATGCGCCGCGCGAGTATGCCTTCGCGCAACCGGTCGAGAAAATCGGCGGCGACCGCAGCCGCGATGTCGACGCTGGCAACGCTTTGCAGGCCACGCCAAGCCGGCATCGAATTCACCTCGAGCACGTAAGGCCTTTCGTCGCTGCCAAGAAGGATATCGACCCCGGCGAAGTCGGCTTCGACCGCCGCGGCCGATCGGATGGCGAGCCGCGCGAGACTTTGGTCGAGATTCACCTTTTCCGGGCGGCCCCCTTGCTTCACGTTGGTGACCCAGTGGGCCGCGCGCCGGCGCATGGCGGCAACGATCCTGCCCCGCGACACGAACACCCGAAAATCGCTGTGCTCCGGTCCGGCCCCGCCGAGGAAGCGCTGCAGATAAAACACGCTTGCCACCGCGCTCTCCTCCGGCAGATCGCTTGCGGAACGGATCAGCCGCAGGCCACGCCCTTGCGAGCCGAAGAGCGGCTTGAGGACAAGCGGTCCGCGGATCGTCTCGCGACGCGCGATGCGCAATGCTTCCGCGTGCCCTTCGACAGCCCAGGTGTCGGGTGTCGGCAAGCCGGCTCGCGCGACAAGGAAACTCGTCATGGATTTATCGACACAACGCTCGATCGCGCGAGCGTCATTCCAGACGAGAACGCCCTGTTCGCGCAAGGCGTGCAGAATGCCGAGCCGACGTGTAACGGCTTCGAAGCTGCCGGCCGCGATGGCGCGCACGATGACGCCGTCGGGCAGTCGGGAGCCGAAGCCTGCAAGCGCGACGCCGCGCGGATGAAGGGTCGAGAACATCGAGGCGGAAAGCGAGACGAAGCTCGCCCGCGCGCCCAGCTCCTCGAGCCTTTTGATCAGAGCGCGCGCGTGGCCGTCCCGCTGGTGACCGAAGACAGCGACTACGAGATCGCCTCCGCGATCCCCGCGCTTGCGGACGGAACTCGACGCTTCAGGTGAAAGAGGCATCGAGAAGCATCGGGGCGAGCCCGCCCGCATGGAAACTGTCACCCGTCTCGAGCGCGGTGACAATGACCGATGCCGGGCTGAAGAGCATCGGATCGATGGCATAGAAATCGCCGTTCACGCGCTTGAAGATCTCGGCGAAAGGGCGACCATAGTCGCGAGAAGCGCTACTCGGCATGCGTTCGGCAAGGGTCTTCGCCTCTTCCGCCGGGCCCTGCACGAAAAGGTGAACCTCACCCGCATAGATGATGGCATCGTTGGTGCGGCCCATCGCACGCACGAAGTCCGGGTGTGGCGGGGGCAGGGGTGCCGCCCCCATCCCCTCGACGATTCGCTCGAGCGGGAAGCCGAGCTCATGGGCCTTGTGCAAAGCGACCTCGAGCACGCGCGCCACGATCTGCACAGCGCCCGCCCGGCTTTGTGTCGGCATGAAGATGAAGGTCAGCCGATCTGCCGGAAGGCCGCATGCGGATGCGACCTCGGCGACGATGGCCGGCGGCGGAGCCCGGTCGCTCTCGATTACCATGACGGCACGGTCGGCACGATCAGCATAAGTGAGATCCGCGAAAAGCTTCTCGCTGCGCGCGAGCGCGCGGGCAGGTCCCGAGCCCAGCGCCACGAATGCGTCTTTCCCCTTGCCATGCGCCAGACGCCAGCCCGCATATTGGCTCGCAAGACAAGCGATCACGGGCAGGGAGGAACGCACCGCAACCACCCATGGCCAGCGCGGGATTGCTTGCGAGGGAAGAAGGTTCACATCGGCAAGACCGCCAAGGCAAATGCGAGCGATACGCAGGCCCGCCTCGATGCCGCCCCCGGTCTTGCTGCCCGCGTCGATCAACGTTTCGCCCGAAGATCCCTTGGCGATGGCGAGCCCAAGCTCGGCGGCATCGGCGACGAGGCGGGTGACGAGCTCGTTCGCACGCGCGTTCACGCTGGCAGGCGTTCGCGCGATCACCCTCGCCCTCCTTGCGCCATCGCACGAACGGTACGGATGCGCGCTTCGGCCAAGGCTCTCGCGCGGCTGGCGGAATGTGCTTTCGCCCGCACCGTGCAAATCGGCGCGCCGGCTTCCACTCGCGTTCCGGGACTTTGCCGGTCGGAACACCAGGCAGGCCAATTGAGCTCAGGCATGACGGGAATCTGGCAGGTGGCGTAGACGGTCGCCGCCGCGACACCCCCGCGCCATCGCGGCGCCCGCTCGGGCAGAGCGCCGCGACACGCATCGACGTGCAAGGCGAAGAGTGGGGCCGATGGCATATCGAAGAGATCGAGCGTCGCTCCGGGTCGCGGGTTGATTTCGATGAGCCAGGCGGTGTCACCCTCGATGAGGAAATCGGCGCTGTTCAAGCCGCGCAAGCCGAGATGCCGAGAGAGTTTTCGGGTGTCCGCGCAGAGCCTACGCTTCAGCCGAGGTCCGATGCCAGCCGGACGTACGGCACCGCCATAGCGGGAAGGCGATTCGCCAGCCGGCTCGCTCCATTGCGCGCTGAAGCCGAGAGGACTCGCGTCCATTCCGTTCGCGAGGAACAAGAGCGAGACTGCGCGCCCCGCCACTCGTCGTTGAAAATAGATGCGTTCGGATGGCAATCTTTTTGCGTTCGCGGCTCGCACATGCGCCCCGCCTGAACCGCCGATGCGCTTTTGCACCCAGTTTTGCGGATCCGAAGGAGCCGCGACGCTGACCATGGGATGGGCGACGCCCAAATAGCGACACAGCTCGGCGAAGGCGAACGGGTCCTTGGTGCGTGAAACGACTTCGCCGGTGTTTCCAAGGAGGGGCCAGTGCTCGGCCAAGCGCGTGAGACTTTCCGGACGATCCTCGAAGCCCGCCCCGTAGACGAGGCCCTCGCATCGACGGCCACCCGCGAGGTCCGCGAGCGAAGCGAGCAACGCGGGCTCCTTGATGCCTGACCGGAGATCGCCAGATGTTACCCTTGACAAAAAAGCCGCGTCGCGCGTGTCGACGTCGCCAAAGAGGTCGGCGACGAGCGGCGCGTAGCCCGCTCGGGAAGCCGAGGCGGCAAGCGCTCGACCCGACAAGGCTGCGATGAGCACGTAGCGGCCCTTATTTCGCGAGCTCACGGGCAAAGTCGAAAGCGTGGCGGAAATCGAAGACGACCGGCTTTTCGGCTGCGATCATCTTTCGAAACAGGCCCGCCTCGGTCTTCGATTTCAATTGCCCGATGGTAAGCGGACCGACGCCCAGCACGGAAGTGTCGCCGAGCGGTTCACCGTTCGCCTGCATTTGAAGCCCATCAACTCCAGCAGGCGGCACGGCATTGACGTCGGCCACGACGATCAGCGAACGCGCGGCCCGAAGCTGCTCCAGATCGAGGATGCGCACGCCGGCCCGCCCGGCGCAGAAAGCGGCTTCCGCTGACGCCAGAAGGGTGCCGATTTTCTCGCGACTGCTGCCATCGGCGAAACCAATTGCAACGTCAAACCGCCGCGCGGCTTCGCCGGCCGCCTTGCGGACACGCTCCGGCCCATCATAGCCGACGAGGATCACTTTCGCGCCTTGCCTTGCCGCGATCACGGCCGAGGAAAAGCCGACCACGCCGGTCGCGCCGAAGACGGCGACGGTCAGCCCGCTGAGCGCGCGGGAAAGCTTCGTGGCGAGCACCTTCTCGACGCAGGTCACCATGGCGGCAGCGGTGGTGAAAGAGCCCGCCGGATCGGCGAAGAGAGACGCGGCGAAAGGCGGCACCATCGCTTTCCTCGCGTCCTCCAGCATGTCGAGCCCGAGCAACGCATCCTTGCCGCCGAAAAAAAAGCCTGTCCTGACACCGAGCTTCGGCGGACGCGAGAAGATCGCGTCTTGCACGAGCGCGGTAATCTCCCCGCGCTCGACGCTCGCATAGGGTATGACCGCGTCGAAGCCGGCGTCGAGCGCCATGTTCACATCGAAAGGGCTGGCGTGCTTGAGCGGTGTCAGCATGTGAAGAATGTTCTTGTCGCCCATGAAGCTTCCCCTCAGGCCGTGCTGCTGAGCTCGCCCTCGCGCGCGGCTGAGGTGTCAGCTTCGCGATACTCGATGCGGGCGCCTCGATTGAGGCCCCGGCGAATGGAAATGTCGAGATGTCTTGCAAGCCCGTTGCGCCGCAAGGTGCCCTTCAGCCTTTGTGCGTCTTCGAGGCTCTCCGCGAAGGCAAAGCCCGTCGGACCCCACGAGCTCTGGCCGATTCCATGAGCGCCTTCGCGCCCCAGCGCCTCGAGCGCGGCCTCCACCGTGGAGCTCGCAAAGCGCCGGCCGCCTTGCATGGGTGCAAAATAGTCGCCGAGGCGTTCCTGTATGGACCGGACGGCCTCGCCGAACGGGACAATTCGTTTTTCGACCAATCCGGGAAGAAGCTGCATTAGAACCATGCGGCAGATACGGTCCGCCTCGACTTCGTCAAAAAGCGCAAGGGCCGAGAAGGCCGCCCGCTCGCGATCGCCGTGGATGCCGCGGACCGAGGCATCTTGCAGCAAGAGGATGCGCCAGTTCGTGGGAAACGGCAACCGCGTGACGATCGGTGGCTCGGTGGTATCCGGCCCGCGGCCGCCATCGACAACAAATCCGCCGTTGCGAAAGACGGCGATGCCGATCCCGGACCGCTCTCCGCGCGAGAGGGTGCGGATGTCCTCGCGCCGGTTCTCGCGCATGCCCTCGAGGCGACGAAACGCGGCCGCCACGGCGAGCGCGAGCGTGGTCCCCGAACCCAAGCCCGCATGCACCGGCATCGCCTCTTCGATCGTGAGTTCATATTCATGCTCGGCCTTGAAGCGGCGAGCCAAGGCCGCAAGATGCGCAGCGGCGCGTTCACTGTCGGGGCCGCGGGCCTTGCCGCGCGCCGCACGCGCGAGACTCAGTCGGGTGACGGGGCCGTCGATCGCGATCCCGATGCTCCCGAAACGCCGGCCGAGCCCGCCGTTCAAATCGAGAAAACCGAGATGCAGTCGTGCCGCGGCGCTGACGACCACCTTCCTGCCCTCGATCATGCATGGCTCCGTTTGCCTGGCCCGCTTACCGTTGTGTTGACGGTCAAATAAGATAGACTTCCCTCGCCGATATGAAAGCCAATGTCCGTGAGAGTCCACGGAGGAGCGAGCATGACACCCCCAAAACCGGAAATCGTGCACGCCGACGAGGAAGTCACGCAAAGGCTACAGCACGAACTGCCGCACTGGCGGCTCGAAGGCGGTTGGATCCGCCGCATTTACAAGACAAACGGCTGGAAGGGAACGCTGATGGTGATCAACACCGTCGGCCATCTGGCCGAGGCCGCCTGGCACCACCCCGATATCACGGCCTCTTATGCCTGGGTGGAGATCCGCCTGAAGACGCACACGGCCAAGGGAATAACGGACAAGGATTTCGAGCTCGCCCGCAAGATCGAGGAGGTCGTGGCATGGCAGCCCGGCAAGGAAGGCGGTGCGCTCGAGGGGACGCCGCAGGGCGATCAGCGTTTCGCCTACATCAAATACGATCGATGAGCGCCGCGCAGCTCGCGGGCTCGCCCCTCGCGGCGCATTGCTGAATCCGAGGAAGACGGGCGATGCCTGGGCGGCGTGGGGAAGGCCGGCATGCGAGGGCGTGGATCGAGGGTGTCGGCTGCCCGCTCGATGCCGCCATCGATGCCGTGCTCGACCATTTGCGACGAAGCCGCAACCCGCTATTCGCCGGACTTGGATGCGATGTCGAGGGTGCGCGCGCGATCGTGCGGCTCGCCAAGCTCGTTGACGCGTCGATCGATCACCTCTCCGGAACCGCCACGGGCGTCGAGCTTTCAGCTGTGCGGGACGCTGGCCTGTTCGCGACCACTCCAGGTGAGACCTTCGCGCGCGCCGACACGCTTTTGGTCCTCGCTACCGAACGCTCCGGGGCTGCAGAGCCGCTCTTGAAGGGTTTCCTCGCCACAAAACCGAGGCTCGCACTTGCCAGGACGCGTCGGATCATCTGGGTGGGGCGAGGGCCTGCGCCACGCGCCGTCTCAAAACACGTCGATTTCACCTCGGTTGCGGTTGCGCCCTCGCAAATTTCTCCTCTCCTTTCGGCCCTGCGATCGCGGCTCGCCCGTCGGCCCGTCGGTGCCGCGCCCCTGAGTCCGCGCCGCCTCGAAGCCACACTCGAGAAGCTTCGAGAGGCGAAATTCGGTGTCGCCATCTGGCCTTCCCGCGTTCTCGATCCATTGACGGTCGAGACGCTGACCGGGCTGGTGCGCGACCTGAATGAAAGCACCCGATTTTCTTGCTTGCCCGTTTTGTCGCAAGACAATGCGGCGGGTGTCGCCATGGCGTTGACATGGCTGACTGGGTTTCCCTCGCACATCGGGTTCTCGCGCGGCGAACCCGAGCACGACCCCTGGCGCTTCGATGCGGCGAGGCTCGTGCGGAGTGGTGAAGCCGATCTCGCCTTCTGGGTGTCGGCCTATCGTCGCCACTGGCCGCCATGGTCCTCGCGAGTACCGGTGATCGCGTTGGTGGCACCATCTCATGGCGTGGGAACGCCCCGTGCGCGCGTCGAGATCGAGGTCGGCACGCCGGGTGTCGATCACGACACGATCGATCTTCTTGCAGCGACTGGAAGTTTGGCCTTCCGCCCCGCCGCGGTCCGCAACGGGACGCCCTCGGTGGCAGACGTGATCGGTAGAATCTGCGCCGGCCTTAGTGCGGCGGGGAGGGCGGCCGGATGATCAGGTTGAGGGGGGGGCGCGTCATCGATCCGGCTCACGGGCGCGACGAGATCGCCGATGTTTGGATCGAGGACGGCCGCATCGTCACGCCGCCCGCGGGTGGACAGCCGGCCGAGAGCTTCGACATCTCGGGCAAGATCGTCATGGCGGGCGCGATCGATATCCATTCCCATATCGCCGGCGCCAATGTGAACACGGCACGCCTTCTGCTGCCGGAATTTCATCGCGCCCATTTGCCACGTCCGGGCGCAACGCCGCTGACTGAACTCGGCTGGTCGACCATCGAAACGGGAAGGCTATATGCCGCGATGGGTTTCACCACGGTCGTCGAGCCGGCGGTCGCGCCGCACACAGCGCTCCACGCCCATCTCGAACTCGCAGACACGCCGCTCATCGACAAGGCCATCCTGGCCGTCCTCGGCAATGAAGATTTCCTGCTTGCCCTCATGCGTGAGAAGGAAGGGCTCGGTGCCGTCCGCGACTATGTGAGCTCGATGCTTTCTTCCTCGCGCGCGCTCGGCGTCAAGGTGATAAACGCCGGCGCGGCCATGGCGTTCAAGCACAACCTGCGAAGCTTCGGACTCGACGATGTCGTGCCCACTTATGGAGTGACATCGCGTGAAATCGTGAGCGCATTGCAGCAGGCGGTCCACGAGCTCGGCGTGCCTCACCCGCTCCATTTGCATTGCAACAATCTCGGACTCGCGGGCAATGTCGAGACCGCTCTTGAAACAATCGAGGCTTTCGACGGCCTGCCCATTCATCTCGCCCATCTGCAATTCTACAGCTACGGCACACAAGGCAAGCGCGGTTTTTCCTCGGCAGCGGCGCGGCTCGCCGAAGCCGTCAACGCTGCAAAGAACGTCACCATAGACGTCGGTCAGGTCATGTTCGGGCAGACGGTGACGGTCTCTTCCGACGTCTTGCGCCAATTCGCCGCGACGAAATTTGCGCATCCACGCAAAAGCGTAATCATCGATGGCGACGGAAATGGCGGCGGTGTCGTGCCCATGGCCTATCGTCAATCGAGCTTCACGAACGCCGTGCAATGGGCGGCCGGACTCGAGCTTTTCCTATTGGTCGAGAACCCGTGGCGCGTTTTCTTCACGACCGACCATCCGAATGGCGCGCCGTTCACCAGCTATCCCGAGCTTTTCGCCTTGCTCATGGACCGAAATTTGCGCGCCGCGTGGACCGACCGCTTGCCCAAGCCGGCGCTTGCGATGACGACGCTCCCCTCGCTCGGGCGCGAGTACACCTTGTTCGAGATCGCGACGATGACCCGTGCGGCGCCAGCGAAATTGCTGGGGCTGAAGGATCGCGGACATCTCGCGCAAGGCGCGCTCGCGGACATCGCCGTGTATCACGACCGGCAAGACCGCGCCGAGATGTTCCGTGCCGCTCATCTCGTGTTCAAGAACGGAAAACTCGTGGTGCGCGACGGCAAGGTGACACGCGAGATCAAGGGTAAGACCTTGCACGTCACGCCGTCTCATGATGCGGCGATCGATCGGAAGCTCGACCGCTATTACGAGCACCTCTACGGCGTGCCGCGTCGATCTTTTGTCGTTCCGCACGAGGCGCGTTGTTTCCTCGGCGAATTCGAGCAGGTGCCATGCGTCGCCTGAACGTGAACGGGGTCGCCGTCGAAAACAGCTTTGCTGAAGCTTTCGACATGCGGGCCACCGCACTGATCATCACCGCCGAGAACCGCAAATGGGCGCGCCAGGCCGCGATGACCATGACTGGATTTGCGACCTCGGTCATCGGTTGCGGATGCGAAGCCGGGGTCGATCGCGAGCTCACCGGCACCGAGACACCGGATGGGCGCCCCGGGGTGCGAGTCCTTTTATTCGCGGTGTCCACCGCCGAGCTGCAAAAGCAGCTGTTGGCGCGTGTCGGCCAATGTGTGCTGACCGCGCCGGGGACCGCGTGCTATGGAAGTGCGCTCCCGGGCGAGGAAAAGCTGAAGCTCGGCGCCGCGCTTCGCTATTTCGGCGACGGCTGGCAGATTTCTAAGAAATTTGGTGGCCGCCACTACTGGCGACTTCCGGTGATGGATGGCGAGTTCGTCTGCGAGGCGACCGTCGGAATGACCAAGTCCGCCGTAGGAGGCGGCAATCTCATCATACTCGGCGCGAACGGACGAAACGTTCTCGACGCGACCGAGGCCGCGGTACGGGACATCGGCGCGGTGCCGGACGTGATCATGCCTTTCCCCGGAGGCATCGTCCGCTCGGGCTCGAAGGTGGGTTCGAGATACAAAGGGCTCATCGCCTCCACTAATGACGCCTATTGCCCGACGCTCAAGGGCGCGGTCGCTTCGAAGCTTGGTCGAGAGATCGCAAGCGTCCTCGAAATCGTCATCGATGGGCTTACGCCGGAGGCTGTGGGCGAGGCGATGCGCGCCGGCATCGCCGCGGTCGTCGCGCTTGGCCCCAAAAAGGGCGCGCTTCGCATCGACGCCGGCAATTACGGTGGCAAACTCGGCCGCCATCATTTCCATTTGCGGACACTTTTGCCGTGAGCGCCTTCGTCTTCAGGCTAAAGCAGGACCCCGATCGGAGGGTCGATCTCTCTGGTCTCGTGCCCGAAGCCCTGCGGGGCCGTTCCGACAAGGCCATCACGCGCCTTCCCTTGAATACCGGCAAGCTCAGGGTCGGCGATGTTTTCAGCTTGCGCATGGGCGATACGCCGCAGCTTCGCTTCGAAGGCGGGTCGGAGCGCTTCGACCTCGTCGGCGCGAACATGGCCTCTGGCGAGATCATCGTGGAGGGTTCGGTCGGCGAGCAAGCCGGCCGGCTCATGCGCGCCGGCAAATTGCACATCCAAGGGGATGCTGGCCCTTTCGCTGCGTCTCGCCTCAAGGGCGGCCATGTCGAGATCGATGGCGATGCGGGCGCTCGCCTCGGTGCTCCTCTCGCCGGCGAAATGGCCGGGATGGCCGGTGGGGTCGTGATCGTTCACGGCGGTGTGGGCGCGCGCGCCGGCGACAGGCTGAGGCGCGGCCTCATTGTGGTGGGAGGGACGAGTGGCGAAGACGCCGGAAGTCGCATGATCGCGGGAACGCTCGTGCTGCAGGGCAAGATCACCGGGACACCAGGGAGGCTCATGCGGCGAGGCACGATCGTGCTGCTCGGCGCGGATTATTCTCCCTCGCCGACATTCCTCGATTGTGGCTCGCACCTTCTCGTCGCGGCGAGCCTGCTTGCCGCCGAGCTCGAGCGTCTCGGCGTCGGCTCGGCGCGAAGGCTCAGGCGATCCGTGCGGCGCCTTGCCGGGGATATGGCCGTGGGCGGCAAGGGCGAAATCTGGATCTCATCCTCGGACCTTCGCTGAGGGTTCATCTTTCTCGACAGGAGCACTGAATGGCTTTTCTCGGACGTGCTACCCGCGACTATCGCTTTGCCCTCATGCGCGAGATGATGGATCGCGAAGGCTACGATGCGTTGGCTTTCACGCAGGGCAAAATCACGGCGTCCTTGTTGCCGGGAACACGGTAGCGGAAGCGTTCGACGACCTCTACTACCTCGAGCGCTCTTGCCGGACCATGATGCTTGCCTATTCGACAGGGCAGAAGCTCAACGTCATGCCGCCGAGAAGACCGCGCGCGGATGGGAGGCATGGCCTACGCCCATTTCGAGGAGCTCAAGCGAAAGCTCGATCGGAAAGACCCCTCCTACG
>JAFBAS010000155.1 GCA_019247605.1 Hyphomicrobiales bacterium | reverse complement strand
TCAACATTGCTTATTTTGCTGACGAGGTGGATAAATCACCCGCTAGCGACATATTTTCTACTATAATAAACGTAATTAATGACCATACTATCCCGAGTGTCGGTGGATTCGCGTCAGTAATCAGTAATCGCGGGTTCGGATTTCGTTTTTCAGTGTACTGCAATATGCTTTTTGATTGGCCGTCCGCGAAAGGGGATAAATATAATTTTTCGTATACAGACAAGATCAGTTTACAAGTGTCTGGGGAAAATACGGACTCCTCCATTGCACAAATATCACCAGGATTTTGTGGAATGAATTTCGTTGGTTATTACTTTCTAATGGCAAAGAAGCTATTCTTTTTTTACGGACAGAATTTTGGCTTAGCGAACCAATGTCGAATATTTAATAACATACATGCCACTCAAATTCCTGACGTTTTAAACAATTTTTTAGGCATTGACCTTAATTGGCTACTTACCATTACTTCCCCACGCCAGGCACCGTATCGAGAGAAAGTGCCTGGCATTAAGGAGCCGGGATCTCAATTGGCGTTTTTTGTCGAAGCTAATACGTTTCCGAAGGTTTAGGATTACCCGGTTGATTTTTAAAAAAACCGGCCAGCTGACTGGATATGGTTCTCTCGCGGGTTAGTGAATTCGCAATTTTTCGACTGTCGGCTTAGCTTTTCGCTGCGACTCGATAGCGGGATCAACGATTTGAGTTTGTATCCGCCGTCGAACTTGCGGCCGCTGCCCGCGTTCTCCCTCCAGCATGGGAGGACCAAGATGCCCAATCTTGAAGCCATTAAGGAGCATATGGAAGTGATCGGCGCCGACGGCGTGCATCTGGGCACCGTTGACGCGGTCGAGGGGGAGCGCATCAAGCTCACCAGGAGGGATAGTGGCGAAGGCTCGCACAAAGGTCACCACCACTACGTTCCGGCCGAGTTCGTGGCCGAGGTCGAAGGCAACAGAGTACGCCTTTCGGCAAACGCCGATGTGGCGGTGACCTTCGAGGAGGAAGAGGATTCGAAGCCCACCTAAACCAATCAGCGGGGCTCCTCGCGAGCCTGCGATCCCGAAGATCCCTCACGATTGGTTTGGGCTTCCCGCCTTTCGTCCTCGATCAGTTTCGAGAGGGAGGGCTCATCGAGCTTGTGCAAGACTTCAGCAAGCGTCTGACCGTCGTCGCAACCGGCGGCGAAATCTTTCCCATAAGCAATTCGCAGCGATTTGATCAGGGTGTTGCCGTGCTTGCGGCTGATTTCCCCATTCGCATCGCGATGGCGGCCATCGAGACCGGTCGAGTTCATGGCGTGGCTCCTTTCGTCGCGCTTTTCCATTTCCCTTGAATGATCATCTTCAAGATGTGGTTCCGACGACGCGACCCTCGACGTTCGACGAGCGACGGCCAAACGATCCGAGTCCGAGCGCGCGATCGGCAGGTGCATCGGCACATAAATGCGGTTCAAGCGTTTGCCCACTGAGGTGTTAGGCTGCCGACCATGAAACCTCTCAGCGCTTCAGAGGTTGCGCAACTGCTCCGTGAATACGGGCGGCGCATCGCCTTGCGCCCGGGTAATCCCTATCGCGCCAAAGCCTATGCGCGCGCGGCGGACAATCTCGTCGCGCTCACCCTTCCCTTGCGGGAAATCGTGGAGCAAAATCGCTTGCGCGAGATTCCGGGCGTCGGCGAGGCGATTGCAGACATCATCACGCAATTGCACAGGACCGGCACGCATCCGACGCTGGAGATGATGCGCAAAGAGATGCCGGAAAGCCTTCTCGAATTGCTGACCGTTCCGGGCTTGCGTCCTGACAAAATCCTGAAGCTCCGTCACGAACTCGGCATCGGCTCACTCGCCGAGCTCGAAGAAGCGGCTCGAGCCCGTCGCCTGGAGAAGGTCAAGGGTCTTGGCGCGGCGCTGCAAAGCAAGATCCTCAAAGGCATCGAGATCAGGCGCAACGCTCGAGGGTTGCGCCATCTCCACCGGGCTGCCGCGCTGCTCGAGACTGCCGAGCGCCATCTGCGAGATGCAAAAGCCGGGATCGGGCGGATCACTCCTGCCGGAGAATTTCGGCGCGGCTGCGAGCTTGTCGGAAAGCTCACGCTCGTCGCGCAAGTGAAGTCCCTCGAAGGGGGTCGAGACACGATCGACGCAAGCGACGAGCTCACCGTTCATCTCACCGATGAGCGCCATTACGGCATCACTCTCTTATACGCTACGGGTTCCGACTTACATCTCGAGGAGCTACAAGCGCTCGCCGCGAAAAAGGGAATGGTGCTCGAGGAGAACGGCCTGCGGACAAGGCCTGGTGGTGTCGTCGCCACGACAGAGGAAGAGATTTACGCGACACTCGGCCTTCCGTTCATCCCACCGGAGCTTCGCGAGGGTCGGGGGGAAATTGCTCGCGCACTCGCAGGGACGCTCCCCCTCCTCGTGCAGGATGAGGATATCCGCGGCATCCTTCATGCGCATACGGACCGGTCGGATGGCGGGGACACGTTGCAAGCCATGGCCGAAGCGACCCGCAAGCGTGGCTTCACCTATTTCGGCGTTGCCGATCATTCCAAATCCGCCCATTACGCGGGCGGCCTGAGCGTCGATGAAATCAAGGAGCAGCATGGCGAGATCGATCGGCTCAATCGAGCCTACGGCGCACGTTTTCACGTCCTCAAGGGAATCGAGTCGGACATCTTGCCGGATGGTTCTCTCGACTACCCCGACGAGATCCTTCGTGAGTTCGATTTCGTGGTGGCGAGCGTGCATGGACGCTTCAGGCTCGACCGCGCGGAACAGACCGCGCGCATAGTGCGCGCAGTCGCCAATCCTCACACCACGATCCTCGGCCACATGACCGGGCGTCAATTGCTTCTGCGGCGCGGCTATGAGATCGACACCGAAAGAGTGCTTGCCGCCTGTGCCCAGCATGGAGTTGCGGTTGAGATCAACGCGAACCCGTTTCGACTCGATCTCGATTGGCGTTGGCACGGTAGGGCACTCGAGCTTGGATGCCTGATGAGCATCAACCCGGACGCCCATTCGACGGCCGAGATCGACCTCACGCATTGGGGCGTCGAGATGGCGCGCAAGGGCGGCGTGCCCAAGGAGCGCGTGCTCAATTGCCTCAGTTTTGCGCAGCTCGCGCGCCATTTGCGCCAGCGCAAGGCGAAGCCGCGCCAGCGGCGAGCCCGCACGAAGCTCATGGCCTAGGCAGGAATTGAGGCGCGCGGGGACGAGATATTCGCAAATTCAGATGAACATCCGAGCCTCGTTCGGCGTTATCGATCAACGCGATGCGCGGAACGTTTACTGGCGAAATCTATTTCCACCTCGATTTTACTGAAAGTTAACCAATGACCGACGCTAACCCTGCGCTGATCGTCCTCATTCCTCACAACCTCGGAAAGGCGGAAGCCAATCGCCGCATCCGATCCGGGCTCGAACGGGTGAAGGACAGCTTCGCGGGGAAGCTCTCGGTCATCGACGAGGCATGGACCGAGGACCGTCTGGAATTTCGTGTCGCCATATTGGGTCAGGCCGCCAGTGGCGCTATCGACATCGCCGAGGATAATGTGCGCCTCGCGGTGCAGCTCCCGCGGCTCCTCATGATGCTTGCGTCGAAGGCTCGCGCCCTGGTCGAGCGGCAAGGGCGGATCATGCTCGAAAAGAAATAGGACGCTCAACTCCGTTATTGGTCCATAGGTGAGAGCGCTCTGGCGCGAAGATAAATCGGCGAACTCCCACTCCAGGATTGAAAGCGAGGTTCGCCGGGCAAGAGCGACGCGCGAGTAGCGGCTTCGCGATGACACTTCGCGACGCCCAGAAGACAACCGTGGCGACTTATTAACGGGCAACCCGAGAGCCGTAGAGCCACTCATCAGCTTGATTTCCATTGGAACATTATGTTCGATGGTGCCACTGGCTGAGGGGAAAGTCACTCAATGCACATTAAAGAGGGCGGGATCACATCGCCGCGAATTGAGCCGCGATTCGAGCAGTTGGAGTCTAGCCTAAAACCGCAAATTGCGCCGGCGGACGCTAGCTGGAAAAGGGCAACTTTGACCCGACAGCCTCGCTTCAACAACGTTGTAGCCCGCAATTGGCGCGGAGAGCTTCCACTTTGGGTTTCATACTGGGTAATTGGCTTCATCGGAAATCTACTGATTGGAATCATCCCGGTTGCCGTTGATGGCACCTTATCCGGCCATGGCTATGATCCGCGTATTTTGCTCATAACATTAGCTGGTGGCTGGCTTGCGATCGCGGCCGTTTCCGTATGGCAAGGAGTGGGAGTTTGGAGGTCAGCAGATGCGCGGATTATCGCGCGTAAGGACCTCGGTCGGGCCGCTCCCTGGGCGATCCTTGCGAAATTAGCCGTTTTCGTCGGGTTGGTTCGTCTTATCGCTCTTGCGGTTAACATCGGAGCGCCGCAGATGACGGAGCTTTCGCGCATGGCGTTTTTTGATGATCCAGACATATCGCCATACGCGTTGCGCATCATGCGGAATGGCACGGAGCTCGAAATCAGCGGAGGATTCAAATTTGGCCTTAACGAAGATTTAGTACGCCTTCTCCGGGCAGCGCCCAAGGTGCGTATCGTTCATCTGGATAGTACTGGAGGCAGGATAGGAGAAGCCGTAACCGTTTATAATACGATTCAAGAACGCAAACTTATTACCTATGTTTCACACCAATGCATGTCAGCTTGCACCGTCGCATTTGTGGGTGGGCAGCAACGCTGGCTCTATTCGCGAGCACAGCTTGGATTCCACGCGCCGACCTTTCCGGGAATCAGTGCAGGCGAACTCGCCGACGCGACAGAGGAGCAGCGGGAAATATTTTCGGCTGTTGGCATCGATCGTTCTTTTGTGGACAAGGCCCTTTCAACACCAAATAATTCAATATGGCTGCCTCCTGAGGACGAGTTGCTACGCTCTCGGGTGATTACGAACGTTTCAGACGGCAGTAACTTCGCAGCCTCCGGGTTTGGCGCTAATTTGCCCCGTGACACCTTAGCCGCTCAGCTCAAGAAAAGCCTGGCTGCATTATCCGATCTGGAGCGCGTTGCGCCCGATGAGTTCAACTCGCTGGTCGATGATTTCCTCGAGGGATATCAAAAGGGTCAAACCGAGGCCCATCTACTGGCCCAAGGTCGTCAACGTTTTCTGCGTATTATCAGTACCAACCTACCCCTGGCAGACGATCCGACCTTGATCGATTTCGGCAAGCTTATGATCGATCAATACACGTTCCTGAATCAGCGTGATCCTTCTCTATGTTATCAATACGCCGCGAAGGGCGAGCTGGATCCCTTTTTGCTTTCGCCAACCCTCCGTGAGCGGGAGGCCGCTTTGGATCAACGCGTCCTCCAAACGGCGGCTAAGAGACCGACCATCCCTGCGCAAATCCTCCAGTCGCTTTGGGGAAAAGTGATTTCCGCGGTCACCCTCCGAGTTGGTAGGGATAACGCCCACATGATCCTCGGCACCAAGGTGTCACCAGCTCAATATGGGAGTTATTGCGAGGCTACTATCGCATTTTATCAGGAAATTATCAGGTTGCGCGAACCAGAGGCTGCGGAGTTGATGCGGCAGGTGTTGGCGCCAAAATAGAAGAAGGTCAGGACCGTAAATTCGGAAAATCCAGCCGAGCTCAATGGCCGGGGGCGCGGATCGGCAGAGTGGTGCGGGCGGCCGGACTTGAACCGGCACAGGCATTGCTGCCCTACGGATTTTCTTACCAGCTACGGCTTTCGCCGCCGCGCTCGGCGCGTTTGTGGTCTGGACTATACCTTCACCGTGGCGTGCGCCGATCGAAGCGACACGCTTTAGGCGCTACCCGTCTAGTCTCTACACCTTCCCGTCGCCGGGCTTGGCTCGGGATTGCCATGTGAAAGGTTCCCCCGACTTTGGGCAGTTCTACTTCTCGGTTTCCCAAAGAGCACTCAATTTCTGTTTAAGTCCGTTGCGTCTACCAGTTTCGCCACGCCCGCGTGACGGCCTGGTTATACGGGGACGCCTCAATGGGGCCAAGGGGAATTTGAATGCGGAAATTTGAACGCAGGAATTGGAACGAGGAATTTGACGTGGGAAATCCAAGGCCGCGGACAACGCGTGCCCCGACCTCGATTGCGCCGGTAAAGAGCTGTCATCTGAGCTAATCGGCGGCTTCGCCTTCCTCGTCGGTTAGTCGATCGTCGCCATCGCCCTCGCCTTCGTCGCCGACGCGCTCGACCGAGACGACGCGCTCGCCTTCCGCCGTGTTGAGAACGATGACGCCTTGCGTGACGCGCCTCGCAACTCTGATTCCCTCGACCGGGCAGCGGATCAACTGGCCGCCATCGGTGACCAGCATGATCTCATCGGCCTGGTCGACCGGGAAAGAGGCAATGAGCGGGCCGTTGCGCTCATTCACGACCATCGCCGTGATGCCTTTGCCGCCCCGTCCGGTGACACGGTATTCGAAAGCCGACGAACGCTTGCCGAAACCATTCTCGGAAATGGTGAGGATCACCTCTTCGGCCGCCGACATTTCGGCGTAGCGCTCGGGCGAGAGCGAACCGCCGGCATCGGCTTCCTCGAAATCGGCGGGGGCTTGCTCCTCGGTCGCCTCGCCCGCGACGGCGCGCCGCATGCGCAGATAGGCGGCGCGCTCCTCGGGCGTCGCCTCCACATGGCGCAAGATGGCCATCGAGATCAGGTGATCACCGTCGCCGAGCGCGATGCCGCGCACGCCCGTGGAATCGCGCCCCTTGAAGACGCGTACCTCTTCGACAGGGAAGCGGATGCACTGTCCGTGTGCCGTCGTGAGCAGCACGTCATTGGCTTCGGTGGCGATGGCGACGCCGAGTATCGAATCGCCCTCATCGAGCTTCATGGCGATTTTGCCCGAGCGATTGACCTGAGCGAAATCGGAAAGCTTGTTGCGCCGCACCCTGCCGGAAGCGGTGGCGAAAATCACGTCGAGCTTGTTCCAACTCGCCTCGTCCTCGGGGAGCGGCATGATCGTCGTGATCCGCTCGCCGGCCTCGAGGGGCAGCATGTTCACCAGCGCCTTGCCCCGCGCATTCGGCGCCGCGAGCGGCAAACGCCACACCTTGAACTTGTAGGCCTGACCGCGCGAGGAGAAGAGCAGGATGGGCGTATGGGTCGAAGCGACGAAAATGTGCGAAACGAAATCCTCCTCGCGCGTCGCCATGCCGGATCGACCCTTGCCCCCGCGGCGCTGAGCCCGATAGGTCATCAGCGGCACGCGCTTCACATAGCCCGCATGGCTGAAGGTCACCACCATGTCCTCACGCTGGATGAGGTCCTCATCGTCGACCTCGCCCTCGACATCGAGGATGCGCGTGCGCCTCGGCGTGGCAAAGGCTTCCTTCACCTCGGCAAGTTCGGCTTTGACGATCGCCATGATGCGTTCGCGCGAGCGAAGCACGTCGAGGTGATCGGCGATCTCTCCGGAAAGCTTCTTGAGTTCGTCGCCGATCTCGTCGCGTCCGAGCGCGGTGAGCCTTTGCAGACGCAAGTCGAGGATGGCGCGCGCTTGCGCTTCCGACAGGCGGTAGCTGCCATCCTCTTTCAGCCGGTGGAGCGGGTCGTCGATCAGCGCCATGAGAGGGGCCATGTCCTTGGCGGGCCAGTCGCGGCCCATCAAGGCTTCGCGCGCCGAATTGGGATCGGGCGCCGTGCGGATGAGCCGGATGACCTCGTCGATATTGGCGACCGCGATCGCGAGTCCCACCAGCACATGAGCCCGCTCTCGCGCCTTGGCGAGCAGGTATTTGGTGCGCCGGCTCACCACGTCTTCGCGGAACTCGACGAAGGCACGCAGGAAGTCGGTGAGGTTGAGCGTCTGTGGACGGCCGCCGTTGAGCGCCACCATGTTGGCACCGAAGCTCGTCTGCAACGGCGTGAAGCGGTAGAGCTGGTTCAACACGACGTCGGCCATCGCGTCGCGCTTCAGCTCGATGACGATGCGCATGCCGCGCCGATCGCTCTCGTCGCGCAGGGCCGCGATGCCTTCGATCTTCTTCTCGCGCACAAGCTCGGCAATGCGCTCGATGAGCGTCGTCTTGTTCACCTGATAGGGAATTTCCGAGACGATGATCGCCTCGCGCTCCTTGCGCAGCTCCTCGACCTCGGTGAGTGCGCGCATCACGATCGAGCCGCGACCGAGATGATAGGCCCCGCGGATGCCGGCCTTGCCGAGGATAATGCCGCCGGTCGGGAAATCGGGGCCCGGCACGATCGACATCAGCTCGTCGATCGAGATCGCCGGGTCGTCGATGTAAGCGACGCAAGCGTCGATCACCTCGCCGAGATTATGGGGCGGTATATTGGTCGCCATCCCGACCGCGATGCCGCCGCCACCATTGACGAGCAGGTTGGGAAAGCGCGCCGGCAGCACGACCGGCTCGCGCTCCTTGCCGTCGTAATTGGGGCGAAAATCAACGGTGTCCTTGTCGAGGTCCTCGAGGAGCGACATGGCCGCACGCTCGAGCCGCACCTCGGTGTAGCGCTCGGCTGCCGGCGGGTCGCCATCGACCGAGCCGAAATTGCCCTGCCCATCGATGAGCGGCAGCCGCATCGAGAAATCTTGCGCCATGCGCACGAGGGCATCGTAGATCGCAAGATTCCCATGGGGGTGGAATTTCCCCATGGTCTCGCCGGTGACGCGGGCGGATTTGTTGTAGGAGCGGTCAGGCGTGAAATTCATTTCCCGCATGGCGTAGAGAATGCGCCGATGGACCGGCTTCAGCCCGTCGCGGGCATCCGGCAAGGCGCGGCTCACGATCACGCTCATGGCGTAATCGAGATAGCTTCGCTTCATCTCGTCGGTGATGGAAACCGGGCGGATATCGCTTTGCCCGTTGCCAGGGGCGGGGCTGTCGTCGTCTTCGGCCAAGATCGAGCCTCGTTGAGACCGGAATAGTCAGGTTAGACCGTGCAAAGGCCCCGAATCGGACCTTGCGGCCTCTGGATGGATGTAACCCGATTACAGAGCGATTCAATGGTTTTGCGTGAGAATTCCGCTATGAAATCGCTCAAAGTGAGGTCATCAGAATGATCCATGATTTCACCGCCTCGACGCTCGCCACCCTGCTCGTCACGCTCGATCCGCCCGGCCTCGCGCCGATCTTCCTCGGGCTCACGCAGGGAATGGGGGACGGGGAACGCCGTCAGGTGGCGCTCAGGGCCTGTCTCATCGCCTTTGCGATCCTGACCTTTTTCGCGCTCGGAGGCGGGGAAATCTTGACCCTTCTCGGGATCGGCTTGCCGGCGTTTCGCATCGCGGGCGGCATGCTGCTCTTTTGGATCGCTTTCGAGATGGTGTTTCAGGCTCGCGGGGAACGCAAGGCGCATGCGGCCCAAAGCGCAGTCACCCTCGATCGCATCCGCAATGTGGCAGCCTTCCCCCTCGCCATGCCTTTGCTTGCCGGACCCGGCGCGATCACGGCGGCAATTCTGCTTGCTGGTCGCGCAAATTCCGATCCGCGCCTGCTCGGCGTGCTCATAGCGCTCATCGCGGCGGTGCTCGCGTGCTGCGCCCTCGTCTTTCTTCTCGCGCAGCGCTTTGCGCGCCTCCTGGGCGTCACGGGAAACATCGTGCTGACGCGCCTCCTCGGCGTCATTCTCGCCGCGCTCGCCGTGCAATTCGTCATCGACGGAACGGTTGCGGCTCTCGACGGCTCTCGGCAGACGTGATCCCCGCTTCGTGCAAGGAAGAATGGCCAGACAGGTGTTCTCGGCTTGAAGCTGTCCCGATCGCCGATCCGTCACGGCGACGAGTACAGCGTCGAGAGCGAACGCCTGAATCCGCCTCTCAAAACGGGATGTCGTCGTCGAGCTCGCCCGCATATTTGCCGCCCCCGCCGGCAGCCGGCGCCGGGCGGCGTTCCATCGGGGAAGAGCGGCCGAATTGGGCTGAGCTTTCGCCGGTATCTTCGATGCCCGCGCCAGGGGCACCGCCGCGCGAATCGAGCAGCGTCAGCTCGCCGCGGAAGCGGTTGAGGACAACCTCCGTCGAGCGGCGCTTGTTGCCCTGCTGATCTTGCCATTCGCGATTTTGCAGCTGGCCCTCGATGTAGACTTTCGAGCCCTTGCGCAAATATTGCTCGGCGATCTTCACGAGATTCTCGTTCCAGATCACGACGTCGTGCCATTCGGTGCGTTCCTTGCGCTCACCGCTCGCCTTGTCGCGCCAGCTCTCGGAAGTGGCGATGCGCAACGAAGCGACAGGATCGCCCGAATTGAGACGGCGCACCTCGGGATCCTTGCCGAGATTTCCGATCAGGATGACTTTATTGACGCTTCCCGCCATGACGCTCACCTCGATTCCCGCACGCGTTCGAAACCGCGAAGGTCCGGCACCCTCGAGACTTCGCACGAGCCAGACGCGGCTGGCAAGCCGTGGACCCTGTTTCCACCGAGGTCTTCCACTGCCAAGTCCTTCACCGCGAGGTCGTTCACCACGAAGTCGTTCACCACGAAGTCTTTCACTGCCACGGGTTCACCGCCCAGCTCCCTGCTCGTCGGGCTTTGTTCCACAAATGTTCTCACGATGCAAGAGCAGATTTTTGTGCTCGGGAAGGCGTTTTGAGCCCGACGATTCCGGCAAGGTTGCGGGACCTCGCCACCACGAGGGTTCATGCCCATGACCGCTACGTCGCCATCACCCCCTGTTCCTTGAGTTTGCGCGCGGCAAGGGCGTAGCCGCCATCGGCGCCGTCGACGAAATGCATATGATCGTTGTGCATCGGGTCAGGCACGATGCAGGTGACAAGCGCCTGTTTCTGCCGGAACGCACCAAAGCTGAGGACACCCCTTTTGCCGAGCTCGGCAAGCCGTTTCTCGACATTGTCGGCCGTTGCCTCACTGCAATCGAGCGTCATGCGCAAGCCGTCGTCGAATTTTCGGAAATCGGTATTCTGCGTCGTCTGGCGCAAATAATGCACGGGATCGAAACGGCCGACCCTCGTTCCACTCTTCAGGATGAGCCAGGAAGCCCCGACGATGAAGGCGAGCTTGAGCTTGCGCCAAGCGAGCGTTTCGCGCCGCCGCGAGGCGCGCGCCTCGAGCTCGAACCCTTGCGGCCAGCGCACCGGGGGGCCCTCGGCCGGGAGCGGATGGCCGTCCCGATCGAGCTGGTGGAGCATCGAAAAAACATCCATCACGGCGGCAGCAAATTCCGTCTCGCTCGCCTTTTCGGCTCGCTTCACGATCAGCGACAAGACCACGCCGTTCTTGCTGGTGACGGGAAGGTATCGGCAGGAAAGGCCCTGCAAATTGGGCTTTTGGCCTGTGGGCGCGGGCTCGATCGCGAAGCGGCCCGCCTTCATCTGCGTCTCGGCGTAAGCCAGCCCCCCGCCCGAAAACATGGCATAGCGTACCTCGGGGGAAGGCTGGAACCAGGCCATGCGCACATCGGCTCCGGCCTTGCGAATGGCCGAGAGCGGTATCAAGGCCGCGCGCAGATCGAGCCCGAGCTCATCGCGCGCGAAGGCCGAGGTGCGCGCCAGCGCGTCGCGGACCTGCGCCGCGTGCCGCGAGGACACGGCGAGCGTTGCTCCGTCACCTCCGAAGACGAAAGGAAAGCTCTCCTCGGGAACGGCGTTCATCACCGCCGTGATCGCGGCGGCGCCCGCCATGTTCACTGCCTTGTAACGCCCTTCCCTAATGGCCTCTGTCGAGCTGACGACATCGGTCATGCCGATCAGGTCATCGGCCGGAAGCGGCTGGTAGAGCGTTGGATCGACCACGCGTTCGAACCGGTCGAAGACCACAGCCGCGGCGTGGGAGCTCTCGTTCATTGTGCTCTCGATGGTGCTGACGCCGATGAACCCAAGAATGCGGAGCGAGCGATGATAGCCCGGTCAGGAGCATAACGCACTCGCCAAGCCGATGCGCCAAGCTGCCGGCGTGCAAATGTCCAGGCGCGGGCCCGCCCACCATCTCACGCGATCACAAGTAGAAGCTATTTCGCGCCTGAGGAAAGCCGCGAAACGGTCGGCTTCGACCAAGGTCCTGTGGCACGCAGCCTCCAAGGCGGATCGGAATGCGTTTCGCCCGGCCCGCTCAAGGAGACATCGATCTTCTGATCGGCGACGTCGACCGAGCCGTCAACCGCGATCTGGGATGTCCCCTCCCCGATCCAGCCGTCGCTGACCATCCACACTCCGCGCTCCACGGCCCCGGTGAAACTCGCATCTGAAAAACGGCGAGAACCGTACAAGGGTGAAAGCGCAAGCGGGTTTTCGGCACCCATCGCCGCATCCGGCCCGGCATCCGGGAGCGAAGCGATGCCCTTGCGCAATTGCAGGTTGGCCTTGCCGCTCAGCGCGTGCGTGAGCGCGTCGAGATTGCCGCCGCGGCCTTCGACTGTGAAGTTGAGGCTCGCCGTCCCCGTCAGGACCGGATGCGGTGAAAAATTCGCCAAAACGGTGCCGAAATCGAAGCTTTCGGAAGAGGCCTGTGCTTTCACAGTCAGGCCCACAGGATCCGGCGCCGCGACGATGTGCAGCTTGGCTCCAGCCGTGCCCTCCAGACCCTGGGACAAGGTCATGTCGAGGCGCCTGTCGGCGAGGATCACGCCCGCCGCGATCTCGTCGAGCCGCGTGGCGCCCAGCCGCATACGCCGCACCGAAAGGCGAAGATCGATGTCGGGAAGCCGCCCGAGGGCGGGAAACACGATCTCTTCCGGCCGCAACCGCGGCAGCTCGGCAAGCGCGATGAGCGGCGCCGCGATCGTGCCCGAGAAGGAAGGCCGTCCGTCGCCCGCCATGCGCAGGGATATGCCGCCCGCGAAGCGCGAACGGCCGATCGTGAACTCGGCGTTTTCCAAATTGGCGCCTCGGCTGGTGATGAAGGCCTGGCCGGCGAGGCGAAAATCCAGGTCCGCGAGAAAAGCCGGCCAGCTCACGGCGTGCAAACGGGTGAGCACATGCGCGGAAGGTAAGCTCGCCTCGAGCGTGCCGGCGCTGACGAGATCGGGGGCCTTCACCAGCCGTCCGCGGTAGTTGAGCCAATTCGCGCCTAGCGTCGCGTCGACCTTGATCGAAGAGCCTTCACTGCGCGTCACTTCCGGCAGGCTTGGGCCCGCAATGTGCAATCGGGCGAGTTCGCCGTCGATGAGGCCCTCGAAATCGCCGAAGAACTCACCCCCGCGTTGTGGCAAACCGAATAAGGCCGAAAGGCCTTCGAAAGCGAGGGTGGTCCTGCCGGAGGCGGCGCGAATGAGAAGCCTCGAGTGATCGAGCCCGATGCGGGTCAGGCGATTGCCGGCAAGATCGGCGGCGGCGACGCTTTCGAGGAGGGCCGCCCCCGCGTCGTTCGCCGAGGCGAGGAGCCGCATTCCGCCGGGCGGGGTGACCAGGTCGATCTCAGCTTTTTCAAGGTCGAGATGGTTCACGCTGATCCGCCCGACAATCAACGGCAGGGCGCGAAGCTCGGCCCGCGCCTCGGCGGCATGTATCTCCATCCGGAGACTCGGGAGCACAAACGCGACATCTCGCGCTTCGATCGCAGGGTAAGGAAAAAGATGCGCGCGAATGGGCCCGTTCACCCGGCATTGCGCGTGAAGCTCGGCGCAAGCGCCGTTCTCGATCAACGAAGCAAGCGACGCCGGTGAAAAAAAGCGCGGCACGAGCGTGCCAAGCACCGCGACAACAACCACGATCGCGCCGCCAAGAAGCTGCCGCCAAGGCATGGCTTCGCGAGCTTCGTCTCGTCCCACCTGCCTCGTGTCGCTGAGCGTGCTCAATTAAGGCTCGCCGGTTCGACGCGCCCCGACTTTCCCCTCGAGCCTTGCTCGCGAGTTTGGCCCGGCATGATCGGTCGAGGCACGACCGGTCCGCCGTCAAGCGGCCTTGGCTTGTTCCGCGACCGCGAACGGCGCCTCCGTCTTCGACCTGATCTCGTCGACCGAGACGTCGTCTGCGCGCTGGATCAGGCTCAGGCCGCGCGTGCCGTGCTTGTCGATCGAGAATACGCCAAGATCGGTGATCACGAGGTCCACGACCCGCTGGCCCGTGAGAGGCAACGTGCAGCGCCGGAGCAATTTCGGCCCGTCCTTCGCCACATGCTCCATGACGACGACGACCTTCTTGACGCCGGCCACGAGATCCATCGCGCCGCCCATCCCCTTGACCATTTTGCCGGGAATCATCCAATTCGCGAGATCGCCGTTCTCGGCCACTTGCATGGCGCCGAGAATCGACAAGTCGATATGGCCGCCGCGGATCATGGCGAAGGAGTCGGCGCTCGAGAAATAGCTCGTGATCGGCAGCTCCGTTATCGTCTGCTTGCCGGCATTGATCAGGTCGGGATCCTCCTCGCCCTCGAACGGGAAGGGCCCCATGCCAAGCATGCCGTTCTCGCTTTGCAGAACGACGCTTATTCCCGACGGGATATAGTTCGATACAAGGGTTGGAATGCCGATGCCGAGGTTGACATAGAAGCCGTCCTTCAGCTCTTGCGCCGCACGCGCCGCCATCTGTTCCCTGGTCCAGGCCATTTCTCGTCTCCTCGATGAAGCCGTCAGGCGGCCGCCGGACGCGGCCGCGTCGTGCGATGCTCGATGCGCTTGGCACCGGCCACCGGCACATGCACGATGCGCTTCACGTAAATTCCGGGTGTGTGAATCTGGTCGGGGTCGAGCTCGCCAGGCTCGACGAGATGCTCCACCTCGGCCACCGTAAGCCTTGCCGCCGTAGCCATCACCGGATTGAAGTTCCGCGCCGTCTTTCGATAGACGAGATTGCCCTCGGTGTCGCCCTTCCAGGCATGCACGAGGGCAACATCGCCGACGATGCCGCGCTCCAGCACATAAGTCTCACCGTCGAATTCGCGCGTCTCCTTGCCTTGCGCGATCATGGTGCCGACGCCTGTCTTCGTGAAGAACGCCGGAATGCCCGCTCCACCGGCGCGAATGCGCTCCGCGAGCGTGCCTTGGGGGTTGAACTCGAGCTCGAGATCGCCCGCCAGATATTGCTGGGCGAAAAGCTTGTTCTCGCCCACATAGGACGAAATCATCTTCTTGATCTGGCGCGTCTCCAGCAGCAATCCAAGCCCGATGCCATCGACACCGGCGTTGTTGGAGACGACGGTCAACCCGTTGACGCCGGATTCGCGCAAGGCGAGCGTCAAGGCTTCCGGAATGCCGGCGAGCCCGAAGCCGCCCGAGAGGATCACCATGCCGTCCTTCAAAATGCCGGCCAGCGCCGATTTCGCGTCGGCATGAACTTTCTTCATCTCAACGATTCTCTCATTCGCGTTCGGCGCGATTGATAGCCGAACATGCTGAAAATGGCCAGTTCTTCGCGTGGCCGGGCCACAAACGGATCTTCCCTTCAAGACACCGCGCGCGGAGCGATCAAACGACACTCACCCCGATAAGCCAGGGATGGCCCCAGATCACGAAGGCGAAATAAGCCACAAGACCAACCGCCACAACCGCAAGGTCGGATTGCCATCGCGGTTCGGTCAAGACGGCGGTAGGGCCGGGCACATCTTTCAAAGCGCGGCGCGCCATCGAGATGCGGGCGAGAATTCCCCAAAGAAGGAAGCCCCCGAACATGAGGACTGAGCCGAGATCGCCGCGCACGAGAAGATGGCCGAAAGACCACAGGATGATCGCCGTGATCATCGGATGCCTGACCCAGCGCTTGATGTGCGATGGCGGATAAGTTGCGGCGATGAGGATGAACGCGATGAGCAGCAGGAGGAAGGTAACGTGGCGCAGGAACGCCGGCGGATACCAGAGCGGAACCATTCCGGCGGAGCGGTAGACGCCATAGCCGCGAATGATGAGCACGAGCCCGGCAAGCGAAACGATCGAGTAGAGCCCCCGGTAGCGCCCCTCCCCGAGGCTTTCGAGGAGCCGCGCGCGGGCCGCGCGGTGCATGGTGAAGGCGTGCCCGCCAAGGAACAGCACAAGTCCGATGATGAGCGTTGAAAGCTCCATGCGTTGTTTCCCTGCGCCTTGCGCCGGCGTTCCTATTCGACGACGGGCTCGAGGCGCCTTCCCACACCCGCAGCCATTTCACGATAGACGATGCGCTGGCCCGGCTTCACGACGCCGAGGGGCACATCCCGGTCCGGAAGAATCGCCGTGTAATGCTCACGCAGCGCGACCACCACTTGCCGACCGGTCTCGGCCGACCTGACCGCCATGCTCTTGAGCATTCGGTAATTCGCCGCCTCTTTCCAGGCGAGGGGCCGACCCGGGTCGCAATAGGCGACGATCCGATTTCCCTCAGCCTCGAGAACGAAGACGAGCTTCGAACGCTCCGGCTTGAGCTCGTCCGGGAAGTTTGGATTGGCGAGCCACAAACAACCGAAGGTGCGACATTCCTGCGGCCGTGTTTCATAGATCGCGCAACCTTGGCTCGGTCGACAATGCCGACACCAGACGCCTGCCGGCTTGTCGAGCCCGGCGACGCCGAGCACCTTGCAACACAAGGTGCAGGAGCCGCATTGGCGCGCTGGCAGTTCTTGGGTTTCCATTTCGAATCTCAACCGAGCCGAGAAGAGTTTCCATTCGCTCGTTTGCCGCACCCACCGCGGCGAACCGCCACCCCTCACAATGGGGTAACTCGTCGTATCAGTTAAAACAACTCCGATGAGTGTTTTGAAGCCTTTGCGTTTCGGAAGGGATTGATGTGGGCTCTGCGAGCTCGCCTCCCGGAGATGCGCAATGAGCAAGGTGAAGGAAATGGAGACGGCCGTCGTTCTGGAAGCTTATCAGAACGCCTTGGAGCGCCACGGGAGCCATGTGGCTGCGATGGAGGAGGCGGTCCTCGCGCTCGACACCTATCGCGTGGCCGATACCAAAACCCCGACGGTCGGTGAGAATGCCATCCATGCCGATGTCCTCTTCGCGCACCGGCTCAGGACGAGAGCGGCCGTCGTGCAATGCATCGCGGATGCGTTCATCGAGCAGGAATTGGGGGTGACGCTCGATGTGCTCGCCTCGCGATTGAATACCACTCCGGGCAAGGTCAAGAAGATGATGAGCCTTCGCGGACCGGGGCGACGCGGCATCGATCGAATCTCGGATCTGCTCTTCGCGCTGGGAACTGAGCTCGATTTCAGAGTGGAGAGACGCGGCCGCAACGAGCCGATGCCGACTTCGGGAGAGGGCAAGTGAGCTCTTATGGTCTGCTTTTTTTCTTGAAATACTGATAAAGATTGTCGAATACGGCAGCGCCCTGGGCAACGCGTTCATCATCATCTGAGCTCGTGGCCGCGATACCCGCAATCAAGCTCGCGATTCCCGCAGTTTCCTCGCGCCCGAACTTCGCATCCTTCAGGTCGATGTCGTGGACGATTTCGCCAACCGCCAGGAGCGGCGGATCCTTGAGGCCGGCGCGCTCGAGGAGGACCTCGAAGCTGCAGCGATCCCCTTCATGGGTGATCTCGCCATCGAACATGTCGAAGCGCAATTCCCCTTTTTTGGGCGAATATCCTTTTGCCGAGACGAAAAGGATGACAGCATCGGGATCGATGAAGCGCCGAATGAGCCAACTGCATGCAATGCGGTCGACATGCACCCCCTTGCGAGTGACCCATGTCCGACCCTTGAGCTCCTTGGCTCTGAGCGTCGAAGACTTTGCTCTCGTTTCCCTCATCCCGCTTTCCTGCGTGCTCCGCGTTTCGAGCTCTGCGACCAGACCCTCAGCCCCCAGGCGTCCGCTCGCTTCAAAAAAATCGATCGCTGTGATCTGAGCGAGGCGCTTGCGCAGGCGGATGGCCTGCGCGCGCGCCTCGGCCTTCTGGCCTTCCGAAGCCGTCTTCAGCGTTGCGAGAAGACTGCGTACCTCCTCGGCGATGAAGCGATAATCTTCATCGCGCGCCGTATCGAAGAGCGCTCGAACCTGCGCATCGGAGAGCCCGTCGACGAGCTGCGCCTCGCAGACCATGGCCTCACCACCGCCGTCCACGATTTCCTTGAGGAGCCACCCGAAATCCTCCTGTGTCTCCGCGTTGGCCGGTAGCGCGTAGACCGTGCTCTTCACGGCGACGGCACCGATGTCCTGTAGCCGCCGCCAGATCTTCACCCGAAAATAGGCGGGCTTCGCCGGGAGCTGGTGGACGAGAAGCAGCCACCTCTCCTGCGGCTCTGATGCTGAACGGCTCATCCCTTCATTGTATCTCAGGTGCACATAAAATGAAACAGTTGTATCTTACAGGGTCTCCATGTATCATCTGCAGATGAGCAGTGGCGGGGATGCGCAATCGTGCCCATCACGCGCCACTCTCCGGAAGGGAGCAAAGCTCATGAAATGGGTCACTCGTGAACGTCCGGTCATCGACCGTATCGCCTGTCCTTGGCTGATCGCGCGCTTCATCGACAAG
>JAFBAS010000131.1 GCA_019247605.1 Hyphomicrobiales bacterium | reverse complement strand
CTCGCCTACGAGCTCGAAAAGCACCGACAAGCCTCGCAGATCGAGGATGCCGCAGTGCTGCGCATCGAGAGGCTCTACCCGTTGCCCGAGAGCGAGCTCGCGGCGCTTTTCCGGAAATGGCGGGATGCTCATTTCGTGTTCGCCCAGGAAGAGCCTGAGAATCAAGGATGGTGGGCCTATCTCGACCGACCTCTCGAACGACTGTTGCGCGAGGCTGGGACGACAGCCTTGAGATTTGCCTGCGTCGCGCGCCCGGCCTCACCTTCACCTGCCGGCAGCTTCCATGGCGACCACGAGAAGGACCAGCAAGCCCTGGTGCGGCGCGCTTTCGGTTGAGATCTCGTCTTTTGAGGCGTGCCGCTCTTCCTGCAGGATGAGCGCTGATAATGCGCGACGGGGATTGCTCTTCGGAGAAGGCCCGACTATAGCCACGGCCGCACGCGCCCATCGTCTAGCGGTCCAGGACGTCGCCCTTTCACGGCGAAAACAGGGGTTCGATTCCCCTTGGGCGCGCCAATGACTTCAACGATCTAATTTAATCCGTGTTTCCTGTCCGATCTCGGCAAAAGCGATTGACAGCTCTCTTCCGACACCTACCCCTCCGTTTTGAATTTGGCATACCACAACCGCAACCAGCCATTCGCTTGCGAGGTGCAGCTCGCCCACATGCGGACCCACATGCTCCAGCCTACCGTCGATAGCGGAGGTCGTTTCCGAACACCGCTTCTGCGGATCAGGCCGGATGTTCGCCGTTGTCTGTGTGTTCCAATTGGCGCCTGCGCATCTCGGATAGATCTTTCTCAAGAAAGAAATTCAGAAAAACACGGATCACCGCAATAATGGCGAGGCGCACCAATTCGTCCCGGGCGGGAGCAACCGAGGTCGCAAGAATGTCGGCCGCGAGCTGAAAAGACAATCCGGCGACCAGCCAGCGCATATATTGAAGCCATACCTCTCGTCTTGCATAGCCTGTCGCCGACCGTGACAGCATGACCCGCAGACCCTTGAAAAAAGCTTCGACGGTTCCGATCGCGATCAGGACCAGCGCCATGAAATTGATAACAAGAATCGCATGCTCCGTAGCGTCGACAAGAAAATGCATGGTGACCACCTCGCTGGCCATGGACCTGCCGCTCCAGATGAGGTCCACTTTTACGCCGATTATTCGTGCAACAATGTTTGAAGCGAGCCATGTCAATATTCGGCTTATCGTTTTCCAATCAATTACTATTGCTTTTTTGAAGTATTTTTGGTCAAAGCCCCATGTTTTCTAACAGCCTCCAACATTTTTTGGGTTCTGCCCAATACCGGACGATCGACTTTCTTAATGACGAGGTTTCATGGAATTTATCGTGGGCGACCGCCGGCAGACGACCGTGGCCTCTCGGCGCGCCTTTGGTACCATCCGGGTCAGCGCAGAGCTGGGAGCACGCCTCGCAATCGCAATCACGGTGCTAGTGGTCGCATTCTGCTGCTTCTGGTCGACAGCCAAATTTGATCTTGCCGTTCACGAATTCGCATTGTTCCAGGCGGCCCCTGATGAGCCTTTCTATTTCTCGTTTGCTGTCGACCTGCCATTCAGCCTCGACTACCGTTTTGCCAGTCGGATCTTGATCGCGGCGCTGCGAGCCGTTGGCGTTACGAGCTTCGATTGGATTGCGCTTGCTTACCAGACGATTTTCCCGCCGCTCGCATTTCTCGCGGCCTTCGTTGCAGCTCGCTGCTTCTCCTCTCGGACCATTTCCCGACTGGCACTGGCGCTTCTTCTGTGCCTTGCTTTCGATGTGTTGAGTGGGAGCAGCCAAGTTGTCGCGAACCCGCCCCCTGCTATCATGGTGGCCGATTTCATCGGCAAAGATTGGCTGTTTCGGCCCGACCTATGGTCATGCTTCCCGGTTTTTCGACGTCCCGAACCGGAAGTAAGTTTTTGCTTCTTGTTTTTGTATTTCTTCGGCGTCGTGCACAGCCTTGGGGATTGGCGGCCTGCGGCATACCGATGGCTTTGCGCGGCGACGCCGTTCACCTCCTTAATATACATCAGCACGGGGTTGATTGCGCTCCTTGTATTCGTTATGGCCTCGCTCGCCGCGGCATTGTTCTATCGGCTCCCGGTATGGAGATGCTTCGTTCCGGCAGTAATCATCACCTTGGCGGCGTACGCGGTGACGTTGTCCACTGCAAGCTCGCACGCAGCCGGCGCCACGACGATATATGCGACCCATTTTCCGACCTTGCGGGTTTCGGTGCTGTGGTCGGCGCTCGGGATCGCGCTGTGCACCTACGCCGCCTGGCAAAAGCGCCGCATTCATCGACGGTTGTGCTTATCTTTTATTTTTCTTTTGGTTCCTTTTATCACGCTAAACCAACAAATTTTTACGGGCCACGCGGTTCAAGTCCAGACTTGGGAGGTATACGGAAATTACGTCTGCATCGTCCTGGGCGCGGCACTGTTGGCGCCCTTCCTTAGACTCGAAGCTTGGACAACACCAAATTTAGCACGATCGGTTCCCGCCGTTGCCTGGGTGTGGTTGTTGAGCATTCTCATTGTTGGAGCGCTGCGCAACGAAAAGTTTTGGGAGGTGTATAACGTCCAGTCGCTGGCCCAAGCACGCACCTACCGCGAGGCCGTCGCCCTGGTGGGCCCGGTTGATCGTGTGGTGCTGCCCCACCTTTGGGATGAATCCCTCTTCACGGTCCGCGTGTCCAACCCTCCCCCGGTTATCGGTTCCTATAAAGGGCGCCTCATCAATACCCCCAAGACCTCGACTTCGGATCAATCCATCGATGAGGATGTTGGGCGGAGCAGGGCTGACCTTAAAGACGGCTTCGAGACGCTGGCCCGCCGCGGCCTCAGTGTCGAAGACTTCAGAGCGAACCTCAGCCGGGAAGTGGCGGCAAAAGTCTGCTGGCCGACGCTCATGTATTTCTTCTCACTGCAAGCTTGCTCCCCTGTTCTCACCGATTACCGATCGTCAGAATGGGAACGCTTGAAAACAGCCATCGACCCCCTTGTAGACGCCTATGCAGTCTTCCTGCACAACTTTCAAACCGCGCCCTTACCGAGCAAAGTACTCGCCATTTCTTACATGCCTCTTCCCCCTCGATTTGCGGACAGCGCCATCGTTAATCACTTCGTGACCAAGACGATCGTCAGGCTCGATGATGTCGAGGTCACTGCCTACGCCTACGTACAGACCTCCAGCTGAGCTGATCACCAATGTGAAGCGATAGATGCGGAATCTATATATCCAGCACGCCAGCAAGCGGTCGGCGAGCCCGGTCAGCTTTAATCGGCCGCTGATCGCGGGCGAAGAGCGCCTTTACCTCGGGGAAGTACTCTCGGGCAGCCATTTGTCGGGCAATGGTGAATTCACCAAACGCTGCCAAGTCTTGCTGGAAAAAATGCTGCCTCCAGGCAAGGCCTTGCTGGTGCATTCATGCACCGGGGCGCTGGAGATGGCGGCAATGCTGGCCGACTTGAACCCAGGCGACGAGGTGATCATGCCATCGTTCACCTTCGCCAGCACGGCCAATGCGGTGGTGCTGAGAGGCGCGCGTCCTGTATTCGTCGACATCAGGTCCGACACGCTCAATCTCGACGAGAGCCTGCTTGCAGACGCGCTCACCGAGCGGACGAAGGCCATCACAGTGGTTCACTACGCTGGTGTCGGTTGCGAGATGGATCCGATTCTCGACTTCGCGCGCGGTAGGAATCTTCTCGTCATGGAGGACGCGGCGCAAGGGCTTTGCGCCAAATACCGCGGCCGGGCCCTTGGTAGCTTCGGCCAATTTGCGGCGTTCAGTTTTCATGAAACCAAGAACGTCATCTCCGGCGAAGGCGGTGCGCTCATCGTGAACGAGCCCTCCTTTTTCCATCGCGCCGAGATCATCTGGGAAAAGGGCACGAACCGAAGTCAATTTTGGAGAGGCGAGATCGACAAATATACTTGGGTCGATTTCGGATCGTCGTACCTCCCAAGCGAAATCACTGCAGCGTTCCTCCTGGCCCAGCTCGAAAAGAGCCAGGCCCTCACGCGGCGGCGGCTTGAGCTTTGGAGACGCTACCAAGGAGCGCTGAGCCCGCTCGATGCTGGCGGCCTCTTGCGGGGACCGCGCATCCCCTCACATTGCGAGCACAATGGCCACATCTTTTACGTGCTTGCGCCCTCGGCGGCCTTGCGCGAGGAATGGCTGAAGGTGCTCTGGCGCGAAGGTGTGTATGGCGTTATCCACTACGTGCCTTTGCATTCCGCACCGGCTGGCCAAAAATATTGTCGCCTCAGTGGGGAGATGAGAGTGACCGACGATATCGCCTCGCGATTGATCAGGCTCCCTCTCCATCTTGCGCTCGAAGAGGTCGATCAGGATCGGGTCATCGACGTTCTCACCACGCTTGCAAAGGCGGGGTGAGATAGAACGCGCCATCAGCCACATCGCTGTTGGCGTTTTTTGGCGACCACCACGCGACTGCCACCGAAAGGCCAGGAAAGTCCCTTTGCGGTTGCCGAAACCTCAGCGTTCAATACAGCCTTGAGCACAAAATTGAGTGGACGTGGGACCGCGAATTCGCGTCGAATGAAATCCTCCATCCGAGCTTTTTTTTGCCGCAAGCGGGTCGCCGCCATCAGGGGTGTGACAATCGCGGCAAAAGATGTGGAGGCGACGATCTCGAAACCGGCGGATGACAGTTTGGCCTCGAGCTCGCCACGCCAGTAGCGCCGCTTATGGTGAGCGAGCTCATCGGCGGCACTCCAGAGGAATGGATGTTGCGGGACTGAGGCAATGAAACCGCCACCCCCTTTCAAGGCAGAATGAACAGCGCGCAGGACAGCCTCGTCGTCTTCGATGTGCTCGAGCACATCGTAAGAGCCGATCAAATCAAAGGCGTCGCGTGCCGGTATTCGCCGCGCATCCATTTGCACGAAGAAGGCGCGAGTCTTGAGCCTCGCCCTTGCGTGCTTGAGTCCGGCCGGATGGAGCTCGGAACCGGTAACGCTTGCCCAGGGCCGGGCCCTGGTGAAACGATCGAGCACGAAGCCTGTGCCACACCCGATCTCCAGGTAATGACCGGACTTCGGAAAGTATTTATTGGCCAATGCCAACAACAGCGTATTGCGGGGTTCGAACCAATAGTGGCCGGCTTCTCGCTCGACGAGCCAATCGAAGGCCGCGGGATCGAAGCCGGTCAGCGTATCGGCGAGCCGGGGGGCGTAGGATGGCACTCCATCCGATAGGGGAACAGCCGCGCCGCAATTGGCGCACTGCCAGCCCGCGGGCCAGACCGCTTCTCCCTCGCGGATCGGCTCGAGGTTCTCGCAAGCGGGGCAGACCCGACAGGCGACGGGGTCATGTCGAGATCGCATGCTGCGTCATTATACAGATCGCGAGAAGTAAACGAGCAAATGAACTACTGCACTTTTAAGATGCATGATTGCAACAATTGCTGTGGCTTACCGGGAAAGCTTCCCCTGTCCCCGGACATTCGCTCGGGAGCGTCGGCGGCCACCTTGCAGCTATTCTGATCGGCAACTACCTTCGGTCTCACCTCCGATCCGAGTACCCTGACGCAGGTTGGCCGAGAAAGCGTCGGGAAATGCAAGCGCCCTCATGCATTCAATGGTCTCTTCGACCTCATATTCGACCCGATGAAGCCTGATCTGCCCGCCGGCCAGCGTGGCGAAGGCGGCTCGCCAATCCCCATCGCGGGGCTGTCCGACTGACCCGGGGTTGCAATATGTCTTACTCCCCAACTTCCATTCTCCCTGCACATGAGTATGTCCGGAAAAGAAAAGACGCTGCGGCAGCGAGGCGAAGTAAGCGGCGCTCGGGCGCAAGATGTATTCTTCGAGCTCATCCATCCAGCCGCCATGCACCAAGGAACAATCGTCGAAGTCGAGCCGACGCGGATTTTCTGATAGCCATCCAAAATGATCATCCGCAATCGTCGCCCTCTGATGAGCGAGACAAAGGCTGGCGGATTTGGAACGAGGACATCCTGCCCCAGACACCAGATAGTGATCATGGTTGCCGTAGAGACTAACCACTGAGCGCGAGCGCAGGGCCTCACAACACTCGTTCACGAACGGATAATAACCGACCACATCGCCAAGCGAGATCGCGCTTGCACAGCCGAGATCATCAATACATTGAAGCACGGCTCTCAAAGCAGGCCAGTTGCCGTGAACATCGGAGAAGATCGCGATCACCAGACCCTGTCCTCGCAATATCGGATCAAACGCCGAGGCTGCACAACGGGCTGCTCGGGTAAGGCACCATTGACGTAATGGTCGTATGCCATGAGCGCTTCGTTGTATCCGCACAAGCTGCGCATATAAGTGGACGACGAGATTCGAGGATTGATTTCGAGCAGATAGGGAATCCCGCGATCGAGACGAAACTGAAGGTTGGTCGGCCCTATCGGACGGGCGAGCTCGCATACTGATCTGAACGCATCAAGAAACGGAGCGCTGGCGACAACCTCGGCACGCACCGTGTTTCCCTCGCGCCCCAGCCAACGGCGCATCACGATCGATGCTGTAAAGGCCCCCTCGCCATCACCGTGAATGGCCGCAGTGTATTCGTCATCGGCTGTGCCGATAATGGTCTGAGCAATCAACGAGCCGTCGCGTATGACATGACGCCAATCGTCCTTCCCGGAAATGATGGCCAATCCTCTTGACGCCGAACCCGCCCTCGGCTTGACCACAAAAGGGCAGCCAAGCGCGCCAGCCAAATCGTCAAAGCACACCTGCGATGTCACGAGCCGCGTTTCGATCGCTAGCGGCTCGAGGTGAACAGCCTTCGCGAGCTCCCATTTGTCTGTCCCCAGGGCAAGCGAACTCGCGCTATTGAGCACGACACGCGCATTGTCGTCCTCGAGCTCTGCCTGAAGGCTGGCGAGAAAGGGAATCTCCTGAGGAAAGCCCGAAAACACGCAGCCTATCTCATGATCTCGAATCAGCTCGAGCAGGAAGGACGGAAAATGTTCCGCAATCACAGGCGGGCATTTGATGAAGACATCGCACCAAGCCTGCCCGACAGCATGGTCATGGATATCAGTTCCGATCACATGGATTTGGGGTCGTCTTTGCTTCAATGAGCGCACGATCCCGTAGCCGATGACCGCGCCGACCCCGCTCACGAGGACAGGCCTCACGCGCTTCCTCCTAAAAGGCGCGAGCGAACCCGTTCCAGACCTTCCTTCAGGTTAATGGACGGACACCAGCCAAGCGCCGCGAAAGAGGCCGTCGGGTTTGGCCAAACAATCTCGGGGAGGTCCGGTCGGGATGGATCACGTCGAATCTGCGCCATCCTGCCGAATGTAGCGTAAGCAAGCTCGATCACGCGCGTCGTCCGATAGCAGCGAGGTGCAACAATCGCGAAACAACCTGTCGCACGGATTGAGATCACGCGTTCGATCGCGCGAACGACATCTTGGATGTGGAGGTAATTTCGTGCGGGATCGTTATTACCGTACAAAATGAACTCCGAGCCTGCGACCGCCTTCTTCATAACGGCGTAAAGAAAGGGCTGATGCCGCGCGCCTGTCTCATCATCGGTGTAAAATGGCCCAAGCCGCAGATTTGTGACCCCCTTGGCGCGGTCCGCGGCCCAGGTAAGCCAAGCTTCTGCCTGAAGCTTGGATAGACCGTATCCGCTCGCGTCGCGATCTGCATTCTCGGGCATCGCCGATACGGAAGAGATATTTACGATGTGGCAAGCACCGCTGCGTCGGGCGAGTTCGAGCACGTTCACAGCACCCAGGACGTTCGTGAGAATTGCGTCGCGCCAGCCGGAGGGGTCTTGACCTCCAAAGCTTGCGCCACAGTTCACGATCACATCCAGTGCCGCGACTGATGCCTCGATCGGCCGCACAGAGGCGAGATCGAAGCTCAGCAGTGCTCCCCTTCGTCCAATGCTCGTCACCTCGAACCGGCCGTTCAGGTACTCGGCGAGGGCGCCTCCGAGCACCGATCCTGGCGCGACAATGCCAATGCGCTTTGGTTCCATCATCGAGCGGGCACGGCCTCCACGTAGAGCGCATTCGCGATGTCCGGCAAATCGAGCGCAACACGATAAAGCGCCTCCATGACTCTTTCCCCGAGACCGGCGGCCGCGAGTTGCGCTGTCGTCAAGGGTTTCAGCATGAGCCCCTTTGTCTTCTCGATTCGCAGACCGCTACCAGCCAACAGCTCCTCGAGCGCCACACGATCGAAATAGCGCCGATGTCCCAGTTCGCGATCACGCTCCGACAGCATCATCAGATCCTTGAGCAAACCGGCATGGAATCCGATTAGGCGATGCAGGGAACGCGCATTCGGAACCGCAATCGCCAAGGCACCTTGCGACGAAAGATGAGAAGCCATTTTGCGCAGAACGAGGTCTGGGGCGGCCACATGTTCGAGAACAAATCCCATTTCGATGAGGTCAAACCTTTCAGAGGTCTCAAACTCCTCGAAATAGCTCTCGACGACCGTTGGCTTGTGGTCTCCGCAAAGCCGCGCATGCAAATCGGCGACAAGCTTCCTCGACCCCTCGACGATCACATAGTTTTTGACGGGGTTCGGCAGCGATCGGCACAAGGCCGAGATAACGGTCGAATGACCGATGCCCAGACTGAGGACCCGGCTCACCCTTCTCGACCTTATGGCGGCTTCCAAAAGCTCGATATAGACCGCTTGCATGCCGAGATTTTCGCGCAGATATGGGAAGGTCGGACCGTAGGCATCCGCGTGCTCGTCCAGCGCCGACATCGATCTGCTCAAAACACGCGCTTGACGATATAGACGGGCCGCTCGCGCACTTGCACAAAAATTTTCCCAATATAGATGCCGAGCAATCCGATGCTTCCAGTAATAACTCCAGACGAAAATAGAATTAACACAGATAGTGATGTAAATCCTCCAAGTATCATTTCCGGCTCAAGGATTTTATCGAGGATCAGCGCCAAGGCGCCGATCAAGCTCACCCCGGCAATTGCGGCTCCAAACGTGAACAAGAGGCGCATCGGCACATCCGAAAAGGATGTTATCGCGTCAACCGAGAGCGCAACTCGCCTCAAGAAGGAATAGGAGGAGCCAGCTCGAGTGCGTCTCTTTGTCGGGACGCCCAATTGCTTGAAGCCCGTCCAGTGCATCATGCCTGCCAGGAAAAGATTGCGATCACCCAGCCGAAGCAGCGCGTCCACATATTCGCGCCGCATCAGCCGTTCGGTCAGAATGTCGGGTGGTACCTCGACGGAACTTACCGCCCTAAAAATTCGCCAGAATGCGCGTCTCAACCATGTCTTTGGCACAGACCCTTGCGGCTGAGCTTGGTACGCGTAGACGACATCAAGATCGCCGTCTTTGCGCAATTTTGCGTCGAACTCCTTGAAAATGGCTGGCGAAACCTGGAGATCGGAATCGATGAGAAATATCAGATCGCCTGTGGCGTGCTCGAGCGAGCACCAGATCGCAATATGGTGGCCGAAATTTCGCGAAAGTTCGAACACCTTCACGTGCGGGTCGCGCGCCTTCAAAGCGGCAACAACCGGCCGCCATTCTCCTGGCGACCCGTCGACAGTGAAAATAATTTCGTATTCCGGGCGGCCCGTGTCCTGAAGCACCTCCAGACACTCTCGATGGAATTCATCCAAATACTCTTCTGTCTTGTAAATCGTGGTAACGATCGAGATTTTCATGCAAGCGCATAAGCAGGTGACGGCATCAGGTAATCACTTGCCCGGGGGCCACAGTTGAACAACAGATCGACGATACTCAGATTCGGGACGAAGCCGCCGTGCGGCTGCGCGTACTCGCGATAGTCGGGATACTCCATCCATTCGAGCTCGATGCCCTCAGCCGCGAACAGGCGCTCGTCCAGGTAGGCTTTTGCCGACGGCCCTGACAGGTAATGGGTCGCGCCCGCCGCCACGCAGGCCGACACGACGCGCTCGGTGCGCGAACCTTGGACGTCGTAGTCGCGATCGCGACTGATCCGGGTGGCGAGACCAAGTCGCTTAGCGACAAAGTGCAGCAAGCACTCATTAATTTTGCTCAATCGAGTTTCTCTCGACAGACCTTCATATAGCTTGCTGATCACCGGCGCTTCGCTGCCGAAATGTGACGAGCGGGCATAGGATTGCGCCAAACTGCGCCAATGCTTTTCCGCCCAGCCGCTTTTGATCGCGATCTCTTCGATAGGCTGGCCGAGATGCGCGCTCACGGGAATTGTAAGCCAGAGCGGGCCATGTGCGGTTTTGATCCGGTTTCGATTATGCCAATGGTGACTTCTAAACGCCACTTGATCGTAGATAATGTATTCGTCGCAACGAGAGATAAGATCAAAAAAGCCAAGCCACGGAATATAACAGGATTGTATAACTGCGACCCTTTTCTCCTTCTGCCTGCGCGCGTGCGCTTGGCCTGCAAGCCTTCCCGGCATCCATATTCCCCATAGATTATCGCCGATGAATTTTAACGACTCTTCCATCATGAAGATCAGCACTAGTAAAATCGGAAAAACCTCGCAAGCTTCTAAAATATCAGGAGGGTCTATATTTCGACCTTTCGGCAAAAGGACTCGACAAGAATTGCTGATCTGACCTGGTCCGGCCCGCGTTTTCAGGGTCTCCCGGGACGCTTGTTCCGGTCAGCTCGATATCCGCCCGCCCTCGAGGTCGACTTTACCGTTTTTTTGCGACAGAACTGCCTTTGACGCGTCCCGGCGGCCGTCGACACCAGGGAAACCGTAGCCCTCTCCGAATGGGCACCGTGTTCAGCGGCGAGGTGGATTGCTCTTTCACGAGCCCACCACACCCCTCGACCGCACGCTCCGGTCCTCTAGCGCCCCATGACCTGGTTCCTTCACTGCGAAAACTGGGGCTATTCCCGGCTGGGGCGCACAAAAGGGTCATCCGACTGCCTTTGTGAACTCGCGCGTTTTCTCGCTGCGGAATGGCCGTGAGTCGCGCGGATGGAGGCGCCCCCTCGATCGTGAGCGCAATCGAGCTGCTGCGGGAGATGAGATCGTCGATCTGCCCAAGAGCAGTGGTGGCGCCAATCCCATCGCAGGCGATCACCAGGGTTGGGTGAGATCGTCAGGGTGACTTCCAAACGCAGCGGAGGGTGCTAATCTTGGCGGATGAGCAGCACGACCAAGTCTCCTCGGCGGGCTCATCACTCGGGTCGGCTTCGCTGGCCGGTCATTTGTGTCGCCTTTCTCGTTGCCTCGTGTCGCCGAGAGGGCGTGTTGGATCCGCAAGGGCCAATCGCTTCGGCGGAGCGGCTCCTCCTTGTCAATTCGACGGGGATCATGCTCGTCGTGGTAATTCCCGTGATCATTGCCACGCTGGCGTTCGCCTGGTGGTATCGGTCCTCGAACAGCCGCGCCAATCGTGACAGCGACGAAGGCTATGAGCAGCGTATCGAGTTCGTCGTTTGGTCGATCCCGGCGCTGACGGTAATCTTGCTCGGTGGGGTCATTTGGATCGGCTCCCATGAGCTCGATCCGCGGGCACCGCTACCGAAGTCATCGGATCCGCTGCGTGTCGACGTCGTCGCGCTCGATTGGAAGTGGCTGTTCATTTACCCCGATAAAGGTGTCGCGGCCGTCAACCAGCTGGTCATCCCCACCGGAACGCCTGTCGCCTTCCGTATTACCTCGGCAACGGTGATGAATTCATTCTTCGTGCCGCAGTTGGGAAGCCAGATATACGCGATGGGCGGCATGACGACCCACCTCAACCTCCTTGCCGACAAGCCAGGCGAATATCCCGGCCTCTCGGCGAATTTCAGCGGGGACGGCTTTTCCGAGATGCGGTTCATCGTGAAGTCGGTGTCGAGCGACGATTTCAACGCCTGGCTCGAGCAGGTGCGAGGTGCCGGATCTGCGCTCGGCGAGCCCGGCTACGCCGAGCTGGCAAAGCCCAGTATCGCCGTGCCGCCCACGACCTACCATTCGGTCGATCCGAAGCTGTTCGAGCGCATCGTCGAGCAGACCGTCGCTGGTCCTCGAAAAATGGGCGGGTCGAGCCAGCCCCAGCCGCTGACGCGTCGGGCGGGAGATTGACATGCTTGGCAGGCTGACATGGGCCGCAATTCCGTTCAACGAGGCGCTTCCAATCTTGAGCGGAGCGGTGGTCGGCATCGTCATCCTGGCAGTCCTGGGAACCGTGACGGTAAAGGGCTGGTGGCCGTACCTGTGGCGGGAATGGCTCACCAGCGTCGACCACAAGCGCATCGGCATCATGTATGTGGTGCTCGGCCTGGTGATGCTGCTGCGCGGCTTTTCCGATGCGATCATGATGCGCACGCAGCAGGCGATCGCAATCGGACCTTCGCAGGGATACTTGCCTCCCGATCACTTCGATCAGATCTTTTCGGCACACGGCACGATCATGATCTTTTTCGTCGCCATGCCGCTCGTCATCGGGTTGATGAACTTTGCCGTGCCCTTGCAGCTAGGCGTGCGCGACGTCGCCTTTCCCGTGCTCAATTCGATCAGTTTGTGGCTCGCCGCAACGGGCGCTCTTCTGATCAATATGTCGCTCGTCATCGGCAATTTCGCGCGGACCGGCTGGTGGGCCTACCCGCCGCTTTCCGAACTCGCCTTTTCGCCCGATGTGGGTGTCGATTACTACCTTTGGTCATTGCAGATCTCCGGGGTGGGCACCTTGCTCACCGGGATCAACTTCGTGACCACCATCCTCAAATTGCGCGCTCCAGGCATGACCTATTTCAGGATGCCGGTGTTCTGCTGGACCGCGCTGGCCTCCAACCTACTGATCGTTGCCGCTTTTCCCGTTCTCACCGCGGCATTCGTGATGCTGTTGCTCGACCGCCATCTCGGCATGCACTTTTTCACCAATGATGCCGGCGGCAATCAAATGATGTACGTCAATCTTTTCTGGGCATGGGGCCATCCCGAAGTCTACATATTGATCTTGCCGGCGTTCGGCATCTATTCCGAAGTTGTCGCGACTTTTTCCGGAAAAGCATTGTTCAGCTACCGCTCGATGGTCTGGGCGACGCTCGGGATTTGCATCCTCTCATTCATGGTGTGGCTGCATCATTTTTTCACCATGGGAGCAGGCGCCGACGTGAACGCCTTCTTCGGAATCATGTCGTCGATCATCGCGGTGCCGACCGGCGTCAAAATCTTCAACTGGCTGTTCACGATGTTCCGCGGTCGGATCGTATACAAGACGCCGATGCTGTTTTCGGTCGGTTTCATGGTCACCTTCGTGATCGGCGGATTGACGGGCGTTTTGCTGGCGGTGCCGCCGGTCGATTTCGTGGTCCACAACAGCGCTTTCCTGGTCGCTCATTTTCACAACGTCATCATCGGCGGCGTCGTTTTCGGCGTTTTGGCGGGGATCAACTATTGGTTCCCGAAGGCGTTCGGATTCACGCTCGACGAGCGATGGGGCAAGGCGAGCTTCTGGTGCTGGCTCATCGGCTTCTATCTCGCTTTCATGCCGCTTTATCAGCTTGGCCTGATGGGAATGACCAGGCGCCTGCAACACATTCCTACGCCTAGCTGGCAGCCGCTCCTGTGGGTAGCGGAGGCAGGTGCCATCGTCATCTTGTGCGGAATCCTCTGCCAGGTCGCGCAGATCTATGTCAGCATACGCTCGCGCGAGCGCCGCCTCGACCTCACCGGAGACCCATGGAACGGCCGCACGCTCGAATGGTCCACCTCTTCGCCGCCTCCGGCCTACAACTTTGCGGTGCTGCCGAGGGTCGAGACGGTTGACGCGTTCTGGCACATGAAGCGTACCGGTCGCCCACCGGCTGAGCCGACCTACGAGTCGATTGAAATGCCGCGCAACAGCCCAGCCGGCTTCGTCACCGCTTTCTTTGCGGTCGTGATGGGATTTTCGTTGATTTGGCAAATCTGGTGGCTGGCGATCCTCGGTTTTCTCGCCGCGATCACCGTTGTCCTCGTTGCTGCCTGGAGCACCGAGCGTGAGCACGAAATCTCTGCCGCCGAACTCGCGCAATTGGAACGGGCCCGTTGAAATGAGACAGCCTGCATGACGATCGCAGCGATCGACAGCCCTCAAACCGCGGTTCCGACCGAACTTGCGCGCGGGCGTGGCGGTGGCGGCCCAGCCCCCAAGCGCGTCGTCGTCGCTTACGGCTTTTGGATCTTCATCCTCAGTGACATGGTCATGTTCTCGGCGCTGTTCGCCGCCTACGCGGTCTTGTCGGGGAACACCGCCGGCGGACCGACAGGAGCCGAGCTGTTCAATCTGCGCAGCGTTTTCATCGAGACGATGTGCCTGTTGCTCTCGAGCTATACCTGCGGCATCGCGGTGTTGTCGGCAGAGCGGCGCGATCCGACTCGTCTATTCATATTCGCCGCTTTGACCTTCGTGCTCGGTGCCGCGTTTTTGTTCATCGAGGTGACGGAATTTGCCGGCATGGTGGACAAAGGCGCGGGACCTTCGCGCAGCGCTTTCCTGTCCAGTTTTTTCACCTTGGTGGGCACCCACGGCGTCCACGTCGCCAGCGGGTTGGTCGCACTCGTTTATCTGGTGGCTCAGGTGGCGGCCAAGGGCCTGCAAGCCGCGGTGCTGCGGCGCCTATTGTGCTGGAGCCTGTTCTGGCACGCCCTCGATATTGTCTGGGTAGGTGTCTTTACTTTGGTCTACCTGATGGGAGCCTAGCACGATGAGCGCTCGCGAGCATATCTTTGAGGACCGGACGCCGGGTGTGGAAGAGCATGAGGCCACGGCGAGCTACCTGTCGTACACGGCAGGCTTGGCGCTTGCGATCTTGGCGACGATTGCCTCCTTCATCGTGTCGCAGACCGATTTGCTCTGGCCCCCGGGAATTCCGGTCGGCTTGATCGTGCTCGCCTTCGCGCAGATCGGCGTTCACCTCGTCTTCTTTCTGCATCTTGGGAGCGGACCCGACAACACGAACAACATTCTCGCCCTTGCTTTCGGCGTGCTGATCGTATTCCTCGTCATCGCCGGCTCCATTTGGATCATCGCCAATCTGAACACGAATCTCATGATGATGCCCGCTCATTAGCGAGGCACGGCGAGCGCGGGCTGAGCGCGACGGAGCGTAGCGCCTGAAAAGTTGCGGAGCCTCGTCTTGGCCGGGTCTCGGGCCTATTTCGGCTCGGCAATTTGCTTCACCAATATGGCGGGGAAAGCGGGTTGGCTCGCCTTCCACAGTTTTCAACGGCCGCGTCGGCAAGCTGCGATCCAGCTCGTAATTTAAACTAAAGTAAACCACAGGCCGAGCTGAGCCCGGCCTGTGCCGTCACAATCACCTGAATGTGCAGCCGAAGATTATTGAGGTTGAGGCTGCGTCTGATTTTTGCGGGGATAGTGGACACCGGGGGCCGCTGATCCCGACCCGCCGGAGGGAGCATAGGTGGCAGCATGACCATGTCCGCGGTAGTGATGGTGATGGTGAGTATACGCCTGAGCCTGAGAGACCAGCGGCCCAGCCAAGAACATCAGTCCAGCAGCCAGCATTAATGCTCGAGTCATCACGGCTCTTCTCCTTCCGATCCGCATGAGTAGACGCCGCTAAAACGACCAAGAACCGCCTAAGTTCCCGCGGCAGTCATCGGATCTGGGTTGTTGAATGCTTTTCGGCAGCGCGCCGCCAGAGGGACTGCCCATTCGCGATCAGCAATCGAAGGTAAATTCTCTCGATGGAGCGCGCGGCCGCGGTTTAAGACCGAACAAAGCGTCGGTGCGATGTCCGGAACTTCCCGCGTCCAAGCTTTCCTGTCGCCGCTCTTTCCAGATCATGCCTTGAGCGCAGGCATTCAGTTTCAGCAATTCCGACCTTGGCAATGCCCATGAATCGGCGGGCTGATAAGGTTCGACACGGTCGCGACACCACCCGTCAGGGCGAGGGCCACAAGGACGAGAACGAGTATTTTCTGCATGCGAGCCTCCCGCAATCTCGGCGGCCGCCACCAATTGATCCGGTTAAAGCAGCCGCAAAAAACATTGCCGAGCTTTACCAGGAACGACCCCGGACCCCTGTTCCCTTGGAGACAGTTTTCATGAAATTTAGGAAGACTGGCCTGGATTGCCCCGTGTCATCGAGGCAGATGCGTCAATATTGGGACGCACCCGCCGTGCTCATCAACGCGCAGATTTGCTCTGCCCGAGCTTCGGGCAGGGGAGTATCTCGCGTTTCTCTTGGACCCGCGTCGTGGAAGCCGGGCCTGCGAGCTGCAGACGCTCAGGTCCGATCACCCCTTTGATCCGCGCTCCCGTTACGCCGCATTCGCCAGCGGTCGCGCGAGGTCGAAGCGGTCCGCGTTCATCACCTTCGTCCATGCTGCGACGAAGTCCCTGGCAAACTTCTCCTTGGAGTCGCTACAAGCGTAGACCTCCGCGAAGGCGCGCAGCTGCGAGTGCGAGCCGAAGATCAGATCGACGCGGGTGGCGGTCCATTTGAGCTTCTGCGTGTGGCGGTCGCGGCCCTCATACGTTCCATCCGAGCCGGCTGATTTCCATTGCGTGCTCATGTCGAGCAAGTTGACGAAAAAATCGTTGGTCAGCTTGCCCGGCGTCGTCGTGAAGACACCGTGCTTGGAGTCGCCTGCATTGGCACCGAGCACGCGCAGGCCGCCAATGAGCACGGTCATTTCGGGTCCCGTCAAAGTGAGCAATTGGGCGCGATCCACCAAGGCCTCTTCGGGCTTCATGAACTGCCGCTTGGTGCTGATGTAGTTGCGAAAGCCGTCCGCACGTGGCTCGAGCGGCGCGAATGATGCGGCGTCCGTGTCTTCCTGAGATGCATCCATGCGTCCGGGCGTGAACGGCACCTTCACTTCGATCCCGGCATCCTTCGCGGCCTTCTCGACCGCAGCGTTGCCTGCAAGCACGATGAGGTCGGCGAGCGAAATCTTCTTGCCGCCCGTGGCCGAAGCGTTGAACTCCTTCCGGATCTCTTCGAGCTTCAGCAGCACCTTGTGCAGTTGGGCCGGCTGATTAACCTCCCAGTCTTTCTGAGGGCTGAGCCGGATACGCGCGCCATTTGCGCCGCCTCGCTTGTCGGAGCGGCGGAAAGTGGAGGCAGAGGCCCAGGCAGTCGAGATAAGCTGCGACACCGAAAGACCGGACGCCAGGATTTTCGTCTTGAGCGCGGCAATCTCGCCATCGCCCACGAGCGCATGATCGACTGCTGGAATGGGATCCTGCCAGATCAGTGTCTCTTTCGGGACGAGGGGGCCGAGGTAGCGAACCATCGGCCCCATGTCGCGGTGCGTGAGCTTGAACCAGGCGCGTGCGAAGGCGTCTGCGAACTGATCAGGGTTCTGGTGGAAGCGCCGCGAGATCTTCTCGTATGCAGGGTCGAAGCGCAACGAGAGGTCGGTCGTCAGCATCGTCGGTGCGCGCTTCTTCGAATTGTCGAATGGGTCGGGCACGGTCATGTCCGCGCCCTTCGCCTGCCATTGCCACGCACCAGCGGGGCTCTTCGTTAGCTCCCACTCGTATTTGAAAAGGTTGTCGAAGAAGTGGTTGCTCCATCTCGTTGGCGTCTGCGACCACACGACTTCCGGGCCGCCGGTAATCGCATCGGCCCCGAGCCCCTTCCCGTGTGTGCTCTTCCAGCCGAGGCCCTGGTCCTCGAGCGCACCTGCTTCGGGGGCGACGCCGACAAGGGAAGGATCACCGGCACCATGGGTTTTCCCGAAGGTGTGGCCGCCCGCGATCAATGCAACTGTCTCCTCGTCGTTCATGGCCATGCGGAAGAAGGTCTCGCGGATGTCGTGCGCCGCAGCGATCGGATCAGGCTTGCCGTTCGGACCTTCCGGGTTGACATAAATGAGACCCATCTGCACCGCACCCAGCGGTTCGGCAAGCTGGCGCTCGCCGCTGTAGCGTTCATCGCCGAGCCACGTGCCTTCGGGACCCCAATAGAGCTCTTCGGGTTCCCAAACGTCGGCTCGGCCGCCGCCGAAGCCGAATGTCTTGAAGCCCATCGATTCGAGGGCGACATTGCCTGCAAGCACCATCAAGTCAGCCCACGAAATCTTGCGCCCGTATTTCTGCTTGATCGGCCACAACAGCCGGCGCGCCTTGTCGAGATTGGCGTTGTCGGGCCAGCTGTTGAGCGGGGCGAAGCGCTGCTGACCGGCGCCCGCGCCACCACGGCCATCCGTGATGCGGTAAGTCCCGGCACTGTGCCAAGCCATGCGGATCATAAGGCCGCCGTAATGACCGAAATCGGCCGGCCACCAGTCTTCGGACTTCGTCATCAGGGCGTGCAGATCCTTGAGGACTGCGTTGAGATCGAGGCTCTTGAACTCCTTCGCGTAATCGAACTCCTTGCCCATTGGGTCGGACAACGTCGAATTACGATGGAGCATCTCGATGTCGAGCGCCTCCGGCCACCAGTCGCGGTTTTTATGGCCGCTCTTGAACGGGCATTTGCCCGCGCTCTCGTCCGTCTTTGCATCCATGATCGACTCCTGCGGCGATTAGAGGGTTTGGCGACAATTAACCCAGGCGATCCCATGAGGCAAAGTCCTGAACGGCCCGCCGCGGCCGATGCACGGATTCGTGTTTTTCTGCGCGGCTTTGGTGCTGACCTGCGATGCTCGGCAGCTATCTCGCTCGGCCGAAAAATCACCCCTAACGGCCAAGACTACGGGCCGAGCACCCGAGCCCGATCTCGGACATCTCCAACTTCTGTCGACCTCGCGTCAGCCAACCTTTTTTTGCGGACGCCTATCGTCGAAAGAGGGCAAACCCGAGCAACGTTGATCCGCTTCCTCGCTCAACCTATCGGTTACGAAGGCAGCTCGGTGCCGGCCTGCTCCCGAACCATGTATTCGGCATACCAATCCGGCCAGTTTGCGTCTGGCTGACCGCTACGCTTTTCGTGCTCGCCATGTGCGGCCGCCGCACGCCGCAGCGCCGCCGCAAGCTCGCTTGAGGAAGTGAAGCTTGCGAGGCCCCCATCAATGCGTCCGGGCAAACGGCGAGTGACCTCCTGAAAGGTCCAGCCATTGCCGTCCGGATCGGTGAACGAGGCGAATGAGGCGTAACTGCGCCGCGCCGTGTCCGGCCCGCTCAGGCGCTCCTTGCGGCCGGCATGGTGGAACACACCACCTGAGTCGTGGAACACATCAGTGACGTCGACGCCGTGCGCGACAACCTCGGAGCGCGCCGCCTCGATATTGGAAACGATGAGGTGGAGCCCGTTTACAGAGCCGGGTGCAGCTTCCGTCACACCCGCACCGAAGATGATCGAGCACGCCGATCCCGGAGGTGTAAACTGCAGAACCCGAAAATCATTGCCTTTCGACACGTCGGCATCGAGCCTCCAGCCCAAGCCGGCATAAAAGCGCTTGGCGCGATCCACATCCGACACGGGAATCACGACGATCTCGAGTTTCATGTCGACGCCCCGCGCTTTCGGGGTGTTGACCGCGGTCTCACCGCGCCCCTGAGGGTTGCTCATGTCCAGCTCCTTGGGTTTGCTTGCCTTGAACGTTCGACCATCAGGGCGCGTGCGCGAGCTCGAATGCCGCCTGGAAAAAAGAACTCGATCTTATCGGCCGTTTTGGCGAATGGGCGGCGTTCCGGCAATGGGAGCGCAACTTGCCCTCTTGGCGCGCATGCTCAGACCAGTTTCGCGTCGAGCGTAATTTCGGCATTGAGGACCTTGGAAACCGGGCAATTCTTTTCGGCATCCTTGGCGAGTTCTGCAAATTTCGTCTCGTCCAAATTCGGCACCTTGCCTCGCAAGGTCAATGCCGAGCGGCTGATCCGAAAACCCTTTCCTTCCGGCTCGAGGGTGACCGCGGCTTCGGTGGCAAGCTCCGTCGGAGTGAGCCCCGCCGCCTGCATCCCGAATGCCAAGGCCATCGTGAAGCAGCCAGCATGCGCGGCCGCGATGAGCTCTTCAGGATTGGTGCCCTTCTCGTTCTCAAATCGAGTCTTGAACGAATAGGGCGATTTCGCCAGGACGCCGGAATCGGTGGAAAGGTCACCCTCGCCTGCGCGACCCGTGCCGCGCCAAACCGCTTTTGCCTTGCGAATCATGAACGCCTCCGTTGGTTGAAACAGCTCGAGTATATTATCGCGCGAGGGAGCAACGAAAGATCCGATCGCCTTGCCCCCCTCTTGCGTGCTCACATCAATGTTGAGCGCCAAGTATTCGAACGCAAGCTTATACTTTGCTCTCGCGGATGTGGAAGACGCGCTTCGCGAGGCGATTCAGTTTTAAGCGATCTCGATTACAGCTTCTGCGAAGGCTCGCGGAGCCTCTTGAGGAAGATTATGACCTACTCCTCCCTCGATCACACGATGCGAATATTTGCCCGAGAACTTCTTGGCATAGGACGCGCTGTCGGCGTGAGGAGCGCCATTCGCATCACCTTCGAGCGTGATCGTGGGCACGCCAATGATGGGTCCCTGGGCAAGCCGCGTCTCCCATTCGTCGTATTTCGGCTCTCCGGCTGCGAGGCCTAGGCGCCAGCGATAATTGTGGATCACGATGTTCACATGGTCGGGATTGTCGAAGGCCGCGGCGCTGCGATCGAAAGTGGCGTCATCGAATGCCCATCTGGGCGAAGCGAGCCGCCAAATGAGCTTGTTGAAATCTCGCCTATACTTGTCGTATCCGGCTCGTCCACGTTCGGTTGCGAAGTAATATTGGTACCACCACTGAAGCTCGGCACTCGGCGGCAGCGGCGTCTTGCCGGCTTCCTGGTTGCCGATCAGATAGCCACTCACCGAAACGAGGGCGCCGCAGCGTTCAGGCCAAAGCGCCGCAATGATGTTCGCGGTGCGCGCGCCCCAGTCGAAGCCCGCAAGAATTCCCTTTTCGATCTTCAGCGCATCCATCAAAGCAAGGATATCGAAAGCGATGGCCGATTGCTGTCCGTTCCGAACCGTTTCGCTCGACAGAAAGCTCGTCGTGCCATAGCCGCGGAGATACGGGATGATCACCCGATAACCTGCGGAAGCCAGCAAGGGAGCGACTTCGACATAGCTTTGGATGTCGTAAGGCCAGCCGTGCAGAAGCAGCACCGGCTTGCCATCATCGGGGCCGGTCTCGACATATCCGACGTTCAACAATCCCGCATCGATCTGTTTCAGCGGAGCAAATGAGATATTCGATGCCGATTTGATCGCCGCGAACTTGACGGACTTCGCTTTGGCGCCCTGTGCTTTCGCCGATGCCGCATAGCCGAGTTGGGTGGCCGCAAGAGCCGCTGCGGCGCCACCGCAGAAGAGATGGCGGCGATTGATTTCTACCTCATCGGGCATTTCGATCTTGGCCATGAGACCTCCCTGGGGTGCAGGCCGGTCGCTGACATGCGCTCATCCCGTTCCCCGATGAACTTACCGCAAGGCTTGGCGTAGCGCTGGCGCTGGCGATGGGCTTGGTTTTCGTTGTCTTTATACGAGCCGTAAGCCGAGGTGGCGATCCTCTGTTTACTCGCGCAGCGGTCTTAAATCTTGCCGGCGCGCAGTAGCAAGATCGGAACTGGCCGTCCTCTGCGTTGCCAAGTTTCGCTAAGATTTCTTTGATGCGCCATGTCCGGTGCGGTCGGCCTTGAGCCAGCGGAACAGCTCTTCGCGCCGCGCCTCGAGAAGGCGCGCGCCATCCCGTTGCGTCCAGTCATAGACGCCGCGTCCGCTGGAAAGGCCACGATGACCGCTGGCGACGAGTTGATCGAGCGGGGGCGGCGGCAATGGAGCGGCATCGAGGCTCGGTTGCAGGAAGCGGGCAAAGGCGACCATGGTGTCGAGCCCGCCGACATCGGCGGATTCGATCGGCCCGGTCACCCCAAGCCGGCGACCGATCGAGTTGCGCACCACGGCGTCGATCGCTTCTGCCGAGGCGATGCCCGACGCCCAGAGCGACCACGCTTCGCGCAGGGCGGCAAACTGGATGCGATTGCCGATGAATCCCGGCACCTCCTTATCGATCACCACAGGCTCCTTACCGGCCTCTTTGAGGATCTCACAAGTGCGCGCGACGACGCTCGGCAGAGTCTCGGGACCGCCGCAAACCTCGACTAGTGGAATGAGTTGCGGCGGATACCAGAAATGCGCCGCGACGACGCGTTCGCCTCTGCGACCCTCAACGAGCTCACTCACAAGGTGTCCGCTCGATGAAGCAAGCACGGTCTCGCTTCCACAGATGGTCTCGAGCCGCTCGAAGATCGCGCGCTTGAGCGCCATATCCTCAGGCACGGCCTCGATCACGAAATCGGCGCCCCTCGCGTCGTCGAGCTGGGTCGAGAGCTTGACCCGCGAGAGTGCGTTGCCGCGCTCTTCCTCACTGACGAGCCTATGCGACACGAATGCCGCTAGGCTGTCGCCGATCTTAGCGAGCGCGTTCTTGAGACTTGCTTCACTTCGCCCGATGAGCGTCACGCGCCAGCCAGCCTTGGCGAACACCTCAGCCACGCCATGGCCGATGATTCCGTTGCCGATCACCGCAACCGATCGTGAAGCCATATCGCCCTCCTCATGCGTCCGCGTTGCCGATTGCATGTCTCTCCATGATCGTATGAACGATGACGGCGCCGAGGACGATGGTGCCGCCGAGGATGGCGCGCGTACCGGGATCCTCTCCGAACGCGAACCACACCCAGATCGGCGCCAGGATCACCTCGAGCACTGTGATCAAGCCGGCATCGGCGGCGGGGATGAGCCGCACGCCCGCGGTGAACATGACGAGACCAAGCCCCATTTGGCCAACGCCGAACAAGGCCAGGAGGGCGAGATTGCCCGGCGTGACGGCGAACTCCGCGAGGGGCAGGGTGACCAGTGAGGTGAGCGCGGTCGCAAGGCACATCGCCGAGGTCATCGATACGTCGCGATGGCGACGCGCAAGCACGATCATGACGGCAAAGCTGAACCCCATGAGAGCGGAGACGAGGTCACCTCGGATGCGCCCGCTGGCAAGCGAGTCCGATTCCATGACGGCGATGCCCACAATCGCGGCGAAGATCGCAAGCGCGCCCCTGGGCGAGAGGGGCTCGCGGAGCCAGAACCAGGCGAGCACCGCGGCGACAAAGGGAGAAGCCGCCTGGAAAATGAGCACATTCGCGACCGAGGTTTTCCCGAGCGCGACGATGAAGCAAATCATCGACGTGCCGAAGGACACGGCGATGGAGAGCGCCGGAAGCCCAAGCCCGCGGAATGCGCTGAGCGCACGGCCTCTGTCGCGGAGCCCGATATAGACGATGAGAAAGAGCGTGGAGAACAGCGAACGCCAAAAGAGCGTCGTCCAGGCATCGGTCGTAGTCGCGCGCGTGATGAGACCGGCCGTGCTCCAGGCGAGCGCGGCGCCCGCGACGAGGAGCGCGCCTCGGCGATATCGTGCCGTTGCCTGCGCTTGTGTCTTGGGGACGGCCTCGATGAATTGTGCCAACGCGGTCAACCTGGTTCGGTCTTAAGGCTCTGTCGCAAACGATGCTCATCGTCTCCCGGATGCGAGCAGAGCGCTGTTGCGATGACGCTGACATGGTCGATTCCGCGCCATTTGACAAACGAAGCTTTGCGATCCGACCCATCACGAAATCAGATGACATTTCAATTGAGTCAAACGATCCCGAGCTTTGCGAGATGCGCTCTGCCAGCCCGCTCCTGCAATTCCGAAGACGTCAAGGCATATCCTAGTGGGCCTGAACGCGATCCGTTTCGCGCCCAAGCGTATGAGCTATGCGCAAAATTTCCCGTGGCGAGGCGGCGCCGTCGGGGCAGCGGACGGCACGAGCCAACGCTTCTCAGTTTTGGGCACGTATCTGAAGATGACGCGCATAGCGCGTCAACGGAAAGCACATCGCGAAATAGATGAGCGCCACGAGACCGTAAACCGTAAAAGGCTCGAAGGTCGCGTTGTTGATCGCGTTCGAGGCGCGCATCAATTCCTCGAAGCCGATGATCGACGTGACCGCCGTCATCTTCACGAGTTGCACGAGGAAACCGACCATCGGAGCGCGTGTGATCGCAAAAGCTTGCGGCAAGATCACGAGGCGCATTTCCTCGACGTAATGGAGACCCACGCTTTTGGCAGCGTCCCATTGGCCGAGCGGAATCGCCTCGACGCCCCCGCGCCAGATCTCGGCGAGGAAGGCGCTGGCGCAAAACGTCAATCCGATGACGGCGGCCGACCACGGCTCGATGCGTATTCCGATGAGCGGCAGACCGAAAAATGCGAGAAACAACTGCATCAAGAGCGGCGTGCCTTGAAACAGGCCGATGTAAAGCTCGGCGGACCTGCTCAGCCAGTGCCGCGAAGAGACGCGCGCCAGCAAGATGACAAGACCGACGATCCCTCCGCCGACGAAGGCAACGATCGAGAGAAGCACCGTCCAGCGCGCGGCGAGCAGAAGGTTGCGCAGAATGTCCCAGAAGGTGAAATCCATCAGGAAATTCCGCCAGCAAGGAGCTTGCGGCCGCCTGCGACCATCACGCGCCGGAGCACGATGCTCAAGGCGAGATAAACCCCGGTCACGACCAGATACGTCTCGAAGGCGCGGAAGGTGCGCGCCTGGAGCATGTCGGCTTCGTAGGTGAGGTCTTGCACCGCGATCTGCGACACCACCGCCGATTCCAGCATCATGATCACGATTTGGCTCGTCAGCGCCGGGAAGATGACGCGCAAGGCTTGCGGGAGGACGATCTTGAGAAAAACGTGGCGTTGCCGCAGGCCGAGCGCCTGTCCGGCCTCGCGCTGCCCATGTGACACGGCGTCAAGCCCCGCGCCGACGATCTCGGTCCCGTAGGCCGACAAGTTGATCGTCATCGCCAGAATGGCCGCCACCGTCGCATCGAGCCTCAAGCCGAGGCTTGGCAAACCAAAAAAAATGAAAAAGAGCTGGACAAGGAACGGCGTATTCCGAATGAGCTCCACATAACTCTCGATCGCCCTGCGCACGGCAGGCAAACGGCTACGAGCCGCGCTCGCTCCGAGAATGCTGCAGATGATGCCGAGCACCCCGGTTACCGCGGTCAGGAAGATCGTTGCAAAGGCGCCCCGAATGATCGGTTCGAGTGCCTGGCTCAACCATCCAAAATCAAGGACGTAGTTCACCAGAGTGGAAGGTGTTCGACGGAAGACAGCGCTTTCATCCTATCCCTTCGCCTTGATGCGTGCGCGACCGCAAAACACGTTTTGTTTCGCGGTCTTGCCGAAGCTTCGCATCATGCTCACAGGTCCTTGGGATCGAGCGGCTTGCCGAGCCATTTCTCCGAGATCTTGTTGAGCGTGCCATCGGCGACGAGCTTGGCGATTATGTCGTTGAGCGCTTGTTTCAGGCGCGGCTCGTTCTTGTTGAGCGCGATGTGGTCGGGTGAGGTCATCAACTGGAATTTCTGTTCGGGCTTGAGGGTCACCTGACGCGCGAGAACCTGAGCGCCCACATCGTTACCAACCGCCATGAGCTGCGCTTGGCCCGAGAGAAATGCCTGAATGACGGAGTTGTAGTTGTCGAAGCGCTTGATGTCGGCGCTCGGCGGCGCTGCCTCGGTGAGCGAAGTGTCCTCGAGCGTGCCGCGGTTGACCGCGATCGATTTGCCGGCGAGGTCCGCCTTGCCTTCCACCTTGACAGCTTGAGGCCCGATGACCGCGATGTAATAGGGTGCGTAGGCGGCAGTGAAGTCGATCACCTTCTCGCGTTCCGGGCTTTGGCCGACGCTGAGCAGGATGTCCACCCGGTGCTCGGTCAAATAGGGAATGCGATTTTGGCCGGTGACACTGACCGGATTGAGCTTCACCTTGAGCGTATCGGCGATGATCTGCGCCACGTCGATGTCGTAGCCCTTGAGGCTCATGTCGGCGCTCGCGGAGGAGAAGGGCGGAAAATCGGCAAACACCCCGACATTGATCTTGCCGGCCTTGGTGATGTCGTCGAGCGCATCCGCGCGTGCGCCGCTTGCGAAGCCGCAGAGCGGCAACACCGTGAGTGCAAGCCAGAAGAACGGTCGTGTGCTCCAAAAAATCTTCATGCGCATCTCCCTCCCTTCAAAGCCTTCGGCCTGGCGATGAGCCCGTCCGACAAAGCGCCCGTCATCAAGCGTCCATCCCCGCCGACATCAGAGCAGATTGGAGAGGCGCCATCAGTCAGAAAATCCGGAAATGGGCTTCTGTCGGCCGCTTTCCCTTGCCGTTGATCGGCAACATGTCTTGCGGACAGGCCGAGAACGCGATGACGAGGTCGCGTTCGGCCCGGAAGGTCACCGTGTCCCCCGGCTTGGTGACGGGCGCTTCGAAGGTGATCTCGCCTTTTGCCGTCCAGGGAATGTTCATGAAGAGGTTGAGCGGGCTTGGTGTCTCTGGAGCTTGCAGCCCGAGCTCTTTCATGGCGGCATGCAAATTGTCGGTGCAATTCTCGTGATATTCCTTGCAGCCCAGCCCTTCATATCGCCACACATCGCAAGCCGCGATCAAGGTGTCGTGGACACCCGGTGAGGTGTCCTCCACGATCGTCAGGATGGGGCGGCGATGATTGGTGAACAGGGTGTCGCCCTTCTTCGGGATAAGCATGCCGAGTGCGGCGCGCGTATGCTCCATCGACATGAACTCGTAAAGGTCGTCGGCGGCGAACGCCCAAGTATCCACCACCTGCTCCCCATGGGTATTGATCACCGCGATGGCTTGGCCCTTTTTTAAACGGGCAGCTTTGCCGCGCCGTGCCGGAATGGTCATCACGCCTTCTTCGCGCATCTCCGAAAACCTTTACTCCTGCGGTTCGGTCGGGGCCTGCGGCACGTTGAGCTGCTTCTTGTTCTCGATCTGGGCTTCGACCGCTTGCTTGTCGAGCTGCAGGCAGGTGAGAAGCTCGACATAGCTCGGCGCGCCGCCGATATGCGTCTCTTGCGTGCAGGTCGAGCGCGGGCCAGGTTTGAAATCGAACCAGGTCCGCGACAGCTCGCGTTGCGCGTCGGTCTCGTCGTTAATGCAGCCCTGATACGCGCTCTGTTGACCCGTGAGCGGTTGTGCACGGCGGCAAGTCCCTTTGATGTCGAGCTTCGGCAAGGCCTTCAACGCGGGTCCGAACGCCTCATTGCTTGTCTCCCGCGGCATTTTCAGATCGTCCGGCCCCGGTGCGGCCCTCATGCTGTCATTGCTCGGCACGTCACGCGCGGAGGGCTGTCGATGTCCGACGGGAGCTGGCGGTATGTTGCCCGAAGGCAGCGTCGTTTGAGCAAAAGCAAGCGCCGGCACAAGGAAGCCGACGGGCATGAGAAGAGACCAAACCGGGTATCTGCGACCCGAAGCTCTCGTTGTCATCACGTCCTCCTGGCGCTTTACTCGTCTGTATTGCCGCCGCTGACGAGACCACCTGCCGCATTACCCCCGCGATGCCGATCCTATCCGCAAAAAACGGGTCTTGCGAATCTGTTTCTAGCTCGCAAACCTCGCACTTTGTGCGTCCGGCGAGCGCGCATGAAGTGCCATGGCGATGAGCGCTGAGCCACCGAAAACCAGATTGATGCCGGCGAGAAGCCCGATTGCCCATGCCGCGCTTAATGGCAGGCCGGCAAAGATGATCCCGGCGAGAATGAGATCGACGATGCCGCTCGCGAGCATCCAACCCCAGCGTCCGGAAAGCTCACGCCGGTGTTCGAGCGCGAACATGATGGAAGCGGCGCCCTCGATGATGAAGAAAACGATGAGCACCAAGGTGAGCGAGACGGCGCCGCTGACCGGCCAGCCGATGAGCACGATGCCGACCGCGATGCCGAGCACGGCCGATACGAGCGACCACCAGAATCCTGGCGCATGGCGCATCATGAAGGTGGTGACGAGCCCGACAATGCCGCTGATCAAAAATAGCCAACCCAGGAAAATGGCCACCGCCAACGTCGCAAGCGGCGGAACGATGATGGCCGCAAGGCCAAGGATGACGAGAATGATGCCCTCGATGAGGAAGAGCACCCAATGCTCCTGCATCGAGGTCGTGATTGTGCCCCGAACTCGATCCGCGTCCAGCTGGTTCATCGACATGGCGACCTCCCTAAAAAAACTCCGGCTGCTGCCAATCTCACCGCCACCCCGTGCCTGGTCTAAGGAGCAACGATTTTCATCACGGGGACAGTCGGGCGCGTGCCGGCCGCAAAGGGACCGGGCACCTTGTTCTTGATGGGCGGCAAGGTCTTGAGATAAGCGGCAATGGCCATGGCGTCCTCGCGCGTGAGGTTCGCGAGATCTTGCCAGGGCATGATGGGGGCAAGCTCGCGCCCGTCCGGCCGCTTGCCCGTTTGCAAGGGGGCGACGATCTCTTCCTTCGTCCAATCGCCAAGCCCCGTCTGCGCGTCGGGGGTAAGGTTGGGCGCGACGAAGACGCCGAGTTGCGGAATTTCGAAGCCCACATCCGAGCCGCCGAGGGCGTGCGCCATATCCGGCTTGCCGAAGAAATATCCTGACGTATGGCAATCTCCGCAACCGATGACGGCGACGAGATATTTCCCACGCGCCACCTGCTGCTCATTGAAATCTTGCGCCTCGACCGATGTGAGGGTGCCAAGCGCCAGAAGACCGCAAGCGCCCAACCAGAGCTTTACGGCTTTGAGGCTCATTTCACCTCTCCGAGAATTGCGCCGAGAATTATGGAGGGAAACTGTGTGCGTTCTCTGCCGCCGATCGCTCCAAGCTCGGTTCTGTGACACTCAGGTTCCGATGGGTTGGATCGGACAAGTCTCGCGCGGCGAAAGCCTTCGCCATCGCATGACCGGCAAATCGGCTCGACGCCCTGCCGCAAACTTCGAAATGAAGACGCCATTCGAAGCCCGTCCCCTCTTTGAAGCGCGCGCCGAGATTAGCCCCAAATCGACATTACGAGCAATGCCAAAGCATTTCGGATGATCGACGGAAATCGAAGCACGATTGCCCGCCCCTATTCCCACGTGATCGCGGCGTCAGCCGTCCCTTCTCGCAACCGTCAGCGCGCCTCGAGGATCATGTCCGAGGCTTTTTCCGCGATCATCACGACTCCCGCATTGGTATTGCCCGATACCAGCGCCGGCATGATCGAGGCGTCGACGACCCGCAGCCTTTCGACGCCGTTCACTCGCAAGCGTGGATCGACCACTGCACTGGCATCGCAGCCCATTCGACACGTGCCTGAGGGGTGAAAAATCGTTGCGCCCGTCTCGCGCGCGAAGTCGAGGAGTTCGTCATCGCTCCTGAGCGCCGATCCCGGCTTGATCTCCTCGGCCACATAGGGACGCACAGAGGGTGTTCGCGACAGCGCGCGAGCGAGCTTGATCGCGGCGACGGCGGTGCGTCGATCGAGCTCCGTCGAAAGATAATGAGGCTGCATCGCAGGCGGCTCGGCAGGGTCGACCGAGCGAACGCGCACATAGCCGCGCGATTGGGGCCGAAGCTGGCAGACGGAAAGCGTGAAGCCAGAAAACGGATGCACCTTTCCGCCCGCCATATCGGCCGAAAGCGTGGCGCAATGGAACTGCACGTCGGGACGGTCCGATTCGGGCAACGCGCGGGCAAAAATCCCGCCCTGATTGATGCCGACGGCCAATGGGCCGGAACGCGAGACAAGCCATTGCAAGCCGATGCGGGCACGCCCCATCAGCGAGCGTAGCTGATCGTTCGTGGTGACCGGCTTGCTGCACCGGTAGATCAGCCTGAACTGAAGATGGTCTTGCAGGTTCTCCCCCACCTCGCGGCTCGCATGGACGAGTTGAATGCCGTTTTCTGCGAGAAGGCCGGCGGGGCCAACCCCGGAGAGCTGCAAAAGTTGCGGGCTCTGGATGGCGCCAGCGCAAAGGATGACCTCGCGCCTGGCCCTCACCTCACCTTGGCCAGCGCGGTTCCGATAAGCGACACCTTTTGCGCGTCGCCCCTCGAACAGGATGCGCGTCGCAAGCGCGTTCGTCCGGACGTTCAGTTTCGGATGGCGGCGGATCGGACGCAGATAACCGACCGCGGTGCTGCAGCGAAGGCCGCGCCGTGTGTTGAGCTGGTAATATCCGGCGCCCTCCTGCGTCGCGCCATTGAAATCGGGATTCCTCGGAATGCCGAGCTCTTGCGCGCCCGCGATGAGAGCCTCGATGAGCTCATCCTTGGCGCCGATATCGGACACGCAAAGCGGCCCGCTTCCCCCATGCAGATTGTCGGGTCCGCGATCGTTGTTCTCCGATTTCACGAAGTAGGGGAGCACCTCCGAGAAGCTCCATCCCGGATTGCCGGCGGCGGCCCAATCATCGTAATCCTCGCGCTGACCGCGGATGTAGATCAAGCCGTTGATCGCGCTCGAGCCGCCAAGCGTCTTGCCGCGCGGCCAATAGATTCTTCGCCCTTTCATCCCAGGATCCGGGTCGGTCTCGAACCGCCAATTGAAGCGCGGATCCCACATCGTCTTGCCGTATCCGATGGGTAGATGGATCCAGAGTGAGCGATCCTCAGGCCCGGCTTCGAGCAGGCAGACGGTCTTGCCGGCCTCGACGAGGCGGCGCGCCAGTACGCATCCGGCCGAGCCCGCGCCGACGACGACAAAATCGAATTCGTCCATCAGAGCTGGCGCACTAATGAGCTCGCATCGGCGAGAACGGGGCCAAGGCGCAAGGCGGGTTCACAAGGCGAAACAGGCGAGCATCGATTGCATGTGCACCCCGAGCATACAGCCCTGTTGCGCCGCTGGCGAATTGCGGGTCAATCGCGCTTGCCGATTGGAAACCCCTTACCCGACGAGCTCGGCTTCCATGTCGCGCGGCTCGATCGTGATCACCGGCTGCATGGCGCGCAGCGTGGCTTCATCGAGATGACAGGCAATGACGTGGCGCGGCGCCATCTCGCGTTGCGGCGGGGGCAGCGTGTCGCAAATGCCCTTCATCACATACGGGCAGCGCGTGCAGAAGGGGCATCCGGGAGGTGGATTGGACGGGGATGGAATTTCTCCCGAGAGCACGATCTTGCGCTTCTTCACGCTGGTGTCGGCGATCGGCACGGCTGAGAGAAGCGCTTCGGTATAGGGATGGTAGGGCGGCGAGAAAATCTCCTCGGTCGTGCCCTTCTCCATGATTTTCCCGAGGTACATGACGATGATGCGGTCGGCGAGATAGCGCACCACGGAAAGATCGTGGCTGATGAACAGGAGCGTTGTCCTGTTCTCGCGCTGGATTTCAGTGAGCAAACCCGTGACCGCAGCTTGGACCGACA
>JAFBAS010000099.1 GCA_019247605.1 Hyphomicrobiales bacterium | reverse complement strand
CGGCGCCTACAAGCACCATGTGCCGGCGAGCGTCGATCATTTGATCCAGCGCTCGGAATTCCTCACGAGCTACACGCCCTACCAACCCGAGATCGCGCAAGGCACGCTTCAATATCTTTTCGAGTTCCAGACGCAGGTGGCCGAGCTCACCAAGATGGAGGTGGCGAACGCCTCGATGTACGACGGCTCCACGGCGACGGGCGAGGCCGTGCTGATGGCGCATCGCGTGACGCACCGTAAGAAAGCGGTGCTGTCGGGCGGCCTGCACCCCCATTACGCCGAGGTGGTCGCGACGCTTTCCGCCATGGCGGGCGACAACGTCGAGCGCCTCGCGCCCGACACGCGCGCCGACGAGGACATCATCTCCCGTATCGACGCACAGACCTCTTGCGTCGTGGTGCAATCGCCGGACGTGTTCGGCAATTTGCGCGATCTTGCGCCGATCGCCGAGGCGTGCCGGGCCAAGGGTGCGCTCCTGATCGCAGTGTTCACCGAGGCCGTCTCGCTCGGCCTCGTCTCGCCGCCGGGCGCGATGGGGGCCGATGTCGCGGTCGGCGAAGGCCAATCGATCGGCAACGGCCTCATCTATGGCGGGCCCTATGTCGGCCTCTTTACCGCGAAGGCCAAATATCTGCGCCAGATGCCGGGAAGGCTGTGCGGCGAGACCGTCGATGCTGAAGGCCGCCGCGGTTACGTGCTCACGCTTTCGACGCGCGAGCAGCACATCAGGCGCGACAAGGCCACCTCGAACATCTGCACCAATTCGGGCCTGTGCGTGCTCGCCTTCACGATCCATATGAGCCTGCTCGGCGAGGCGGGCCTGCGGCGGCTTGCGCGCATCAATCACGCCAACGCGGTGAAGCTCGCCGACGGCCTGGCGGGCGTGAAGGGCGCGCATCTTCTCACCGAGCAATTCTTCAACGAGTTCACATTGCGCCTCTCGCGGCCGGCCGCCGAAGTCGTCGAGGCGCTCGCCAAGAAGGGTGTTCTCGGCGGCGTCCCGGCCTCCCGCCTGATGCCGAAGGCCGGCCTAGACGATCTCCTGATCGTCGCCTCGACCGAAGTGAACACCGATGAGGACCGCGCCGCTTTCGTCAAAGCGCTCGAGGACGTGCTGTGACACGCAAATTACCACCTACCCTCCGAAGCGGCAGGGGAGGGGACGATCGGCGCTGGGGCGTACATTCGCGTTGGACCACGAGCGTGGAATTCCTTCGCAACGGCCTGGCCTCCCGACTAGCCGGCATTTCCACCTCCCTCCCCCCGCGAAGCGGCGGGGAGGGTACGGGTGGGGGGCGCTGATGACGAAGCTCACCGTCGAAGGAAAGCGCGTTCGGCGGCGGGCGCCGTTGAGGCAGGCGGCCAACGACAACCGTCTTCGCAGCGGCACCGCCCCCCACCCCTGCCCTCCCCACCGCTTCGCGGGGGGAGGGGGAAGTTCGGCGCTGGGCGTACATTCGCCTTGGAGCGCGAGCGTGGAATTCCTTCGCAACGGCTTGGCCTTCCGGCTAACCGATATTTCCACCTCCCTCCCCCCGCGAAGCGGCGGGGAGGGTTACGGGTGGGGGGCGCTGATGACGGGCAATACCCGCCGCTTCGATCCGCGGACGCAGCGCGCGCGTGCTCTTCGGCATGACGCCACGCCTGCAGAGCGGCGTTTATGGCGAGCCTTGCGGCTCGTGGAATTGCCGAAGAGTCATTTCCGCCGCCAAGCCCCAATCGGCCCCTATGTGGCGGATTTCGCCAATCATTCCCTTGGGCTCGTCATCGAGCTCGATGGTGAGCAGCACGGGCACGTCGCCGGACTTCGTCATGACGATCGCCGAACCGCCTATTTGAATGAACACGGCTATCATGTGCTTCGCTTTTGGAACAATGAGGTCAAAGAGAACCTCGACGGCGTTGTTGAGACGATCCTCTCTGTGGTGGCGCAACGTTCCGCCCTCCCCCCGCGAAGCGGCGGGGAGGGTACGGGTGGGGGGCGCTGATGACGAAGCTCACCGTCGAAGGAAGGTGCGGTCCGCCGCGGGCGCCGTTGAGGCGCGCCGCCAACGAGAACCGTTTTCGCCGCGGCACCGCCCCCCACCCCTGCCCTCCCCGCCGCTTCGCGGGGGGAGGGGGAAGATGGGCGCTGGGCGTGCATTCGCCTTGGAGCGCGAGCGTGGAACTCCTTCGCAGCGGCCTGGCCTCGCGGCTAGCCGGCATTTCCACCTCCCTCCCCCCGCGAAGCGGCGGGGAGGGGGAAGATCGGTGCGCTCTGACTATCCCCAAAGTCCAATCCGGAGACCCTGAACATGCTCAACAGCCAAGGCCGGCCCACCTCGCCCGGCGATGCGGCCGCTGACGCGCATCCCACTTTCACCCGAAATCGCGCGCTCATGCAGGAAGAGGCGCTGATCTTCGAGATCGGCCGGACGAACGTCACCGGCGTCGACCTTGACGAGCCCGCTACCTTCAAGGCGCGGCTCGGCGCGCTCGAGCGCAAGGGCGAAATCGGGCTTCCGGGGCTCTCCGAGCCCGAGGCGATGCGTCATTATGTGCGGCTGTCGCAAAAGAATTACGGCATCGACACCGGGCTCTTTCCGCTCGGCTCCTGCACGATGAAGCACAACCCGCGTCTCAACGAACGCATGGCCCGCCTTCCCGGCTTCGGCGACATCCACCCGCTGCAGCCGCTCTCGACCGTGCCCGGCGCGCTCGAGCTCATGCAGGAACTCTCGCGCTGGCTTCTCGAGCTCACCGGCATGGAGGCCGTGGCGCTATCGCCCAAGGCCGGCGCGCATGGCGAATTATGCGGCATGATGGCGATCAAGGCGGCCATCGAGGCGAAGGGAGAGAACCGTAAAATCGTGCTCGTGCCGGAATCGGCGCACGGCACCAATCCCGCGACCGCCGCCCTGATCGGTTTTACGGTGAAGCCCGTGCCGGCGCGCGCCGACGGCACGGTCGAGCCCGAAATGGTGAAGTCGCTGCTCACGCCTGAGGTGGCAGCGATCATGCTCACCAACCCGAACACTTGCGGGCTTTTCGAGCGAGACGTGGTCGAGATCGCGGCGGCGGTGCATGCGGCGGGCGCCTATTTTTATGCCGATGGCGCGAATTTCAATGCGATCGCCGCGAAGGCAAGGCCCGGCGATCTCGGCTGCGACGCCATGCATATCAATCTGCACAAGACCTTCTCGACACCCCATGGCGGCGGCGGCCCGGGCGCCGGGCCGGTCGTGCTCTCGCACCGCCTCGCCCGCTTCGCCCCGGTGCCGTACCTTCGTCGGGAAGGCGAGACGCTCACGCTTGTCGAGCACGCAAGCGACGCCAAGGGCGACGAGGCGCCGCTCGGGCGCCTTTGTGCCTTCCAAGGGCAGATGGGCATGTATGTTCGCGCGCTCGCCTACATGCTGTCGCACGGCATCGACGGTGTGCGCCAAGCGTCGGAGGATGCGGTGCTCAACGCCAATTACGTGAAGGCTTGCCTCTCCGACCTGATGTCGCTGCCTTTCGGCGACAAGCCCTGCATGCACGAGGCACTTTTCGATGACGCCTGGCTGAAGGACACGGGCGTCACGACGCTCGACTTCGCCAAGGCGATGATCGATGAAGGATACCATCCGATGACGATGTATTTTCCGCTCGTCGTGCATGGCGCGATGCTCATCGAGCCGACCGAATCGGAATCGAAGTCATCGCTCGATCTCTTCATCGCGAGCTTGCGCGATCTCGCGATGGCGGTGAAGCGCGGCGACAAAGAGCGCTTCACCGGCGCGCCTTACCACGCGCCGCGCCGCAGGCTCGACGAGACGCGCGCCGCGCGTCAGCCCGTTCTGCGATGGACCAAGCCCGCGCCGATCGCCGAGGCGGCCGAATAAGTTCGAAGCCGTTTCACACGGCTGTTGCCGGCTTTGCGCCTTCGATCGGTTTGGTCACGACGAACTTCTCGAGCAGGAGCGCGAACACCACGTTGAGGAGCGATCCCGCGGCAATGAAAACCGCCGCGCCATACCAACTGCCGATCGCTTCCACGATCGCGGCCACGAGCGAAGGCCCGATCAATTGTCCGATCCCGGCCCCCTGGATCAAGCCGCCGAAAATCGGCCCCGCCTTGGCGGGGCTCGCCGCAAAGCTTTCGACCGCGCCGAAGCAGGTGCCGGGAATGACGCCGCCCACCACGGAGAAGACGAGCGCGAGCCCGTAACGCAGCGCGAAGGGCAAGGCGTCGATGAAAACGCCGATCGCGGCAAGGCCGAGTATGGCGGCGGAGATCGCGATGATGCGTGAACGCGACATCTTGCTCTCGGCGAGGAAACCCGAGGCCGCGTTGCCGATCATGTTGACCGCCACGATCAAGGCCGTGAGCAACCCGGCCGAGCTTGCGGAGACCTCCCCGCTCCTCGTGAGCATCAATGGGAGAAAGCCGATGAGCGCGAGGAAATTGCCGGCGTACGTCATGAAACAGCCGGCGAGGAGCAAAGGGCCCGGTTTCAGCGCCGTCACCAGCCTGTCCCTGAAACGCATCGGCTTTGGCTTCGTCGGCCACTGGCCGAAAGATGAATCGGATCGCCGGCGGAAGACGAGCCAGACCACGGTCGCGTAAGCGAGATTGAGGAAAGCGGTGGCTTGCCAGAGTTGCCGCCAATCCCAGGCGCCCGCAAGGAGCGCGGCAAGCAGCATCATGAGGCTCGTTCCCGCCGGCATATACATGCCCCAGAGCCCGAGAGCCTTGCCGCGGTCGGACGCGATCGTTTCATTGGCGATGAGCGCGGGAGTCGAGGTGGTCGCGAGAATGAAGCCCATACCCTCGATAACGCGGGTCACGAGCAGCGGAAAGGCGCTCGTCGCGAAGGAGCCTGCAAAGCTCGCGAGCCCGCCGAGCGCGAGCCCTGCGACGGCAAGGCGCAAGCTGCCGAAGCGATCCGACACCGCGCCGATGAAGATGCCGCCGGTCGCCGCGATGAGGCTGAAGATCGAGACGATCAAACCGATGTCGAACAGGCTGAGCCCAAGCTCGGTTTCGATGGCCGGAAGCTCGCCGGGCACCTTTCCGATCTGAAGCGACACGCTGACGCCGATGAGGAAGAGGAGAGCGACCATTCCCCATGAGGTGTGCGAAGCGCGGTGCTTTCGCTTCGCCGGGAACGGCGGCCAAATCGATTTGCTCTTGCGGCGCTTGCGCTGCGTGCTCAAAGCCAGCCCTTGAGTTCGCGGCGCACGACTGCCTCGATCACACCCATTCCGGCCTCGCTGTCATTGAGGCAAGGTATATAGGTGAAGCGCTCGCCACCGGCCTCCAGGAAAGCCGAGCGATTCTCGACGGCGAGCTCCTCGAGCGTTTCGAGGCAGTCGGCGGTAAATCCCGGAGCGATGATCGCGACCTTCTTGACCCCTCGCCCCGGAAGCTCACGCATGGTGTCGATCGTATACGGCTTCACCCATTCGGCCCGCCCGAAGCGGGATTGGAAGGTCAATGCAAATTTTTGCGGCGGCAAGGACAAAGCGTCGCGCAACAGCTGGCCGGTCGCGCGGCACAAATCGGGATAGGGATCGCCCTTCTCGAAATATTCGAGCGGAATTCCATGGAAGGACGCGACGACCATGTCGGGCTCGAAATCGAGGCTCGCGAAATGCGAGCGTACGCTCGATGCGAGCGCCTCGATGTAAAGCGGATCGTCGTGCCAGGGTGCCGCGACGCGCAAAATGGGCTGGCGGCGCAATTTGCGCAAAGCCTCGAAGGCCTGATCGCACGCGGTTGCCGTCGTCGCGGCGCAATATTGCGGATAGAGCGGGACGAGGAGGAGGCGGTCGCAACCTTCCTTCGCCAGGGCTTCGATGCGCTCCGCGGTCGAGGGATACCCATAGCGCATCCCCCAATCGACGACGATGCGCTCGCCTTGCGCCGCGAGGCGCGCCTTCAGTTTTTCGGCCTGGGCCCGGGTGATCGTCTTCAGCGGCCCTTCGTTGCGTTCCTGGTTCCAGATCGAGGCATAGTCACGGCCTTTGGGGCCCGGCCTCGTCGTCAAGATCACGAGATTGAGAAGCGGCCACCATAGCCAGCGCGGTGTCTCGATCACGCGCCTGTCGGAAAGGAATTCCTTGAGGTAACGGCGCATCGACCAATAATCGGTCCCCTCCGGCGTGCCGAGGTTGACGAGGAGAACGCCGATGCGGCCTGCTCGCACCGCAGTGCGCAAAGCCGGTTCATTGCCGGCATTCCCGGGCTGGGGATCGGATCGCATGCAGTGGCAATAGGCTGAGCTGGCCAGGTTGACAAATTGCCTCGCCGTGCACCGCGCCGGCGCGCCTTGTCGGCGGCCTTGCGGAAGCGCATAAACCCGGAACCGTCCTTTGCCCGAAGCAAATTTGGAGACGTAGATGGTCGCGATCACCCGCAGGCTTCTGACCACCACATTTGCCGCGACGGGCATGCAGGCCCTCCTCCGACGAGGCGCCTTCGCGGCGGACACGGTTAAGTTCACCCTCGTGCTCGTCAACGACATCTACAAGATGGGGGAGGAGAAAGGGCGCGGCGGCTTCGCGCGGCTCGCCGGGATCATCGCGGCCGAGCGGGCGCGCTCGAAGAACGTTCTCGTCTTCCACGCCGGAGACACGCTTTCGCCCAGTCTGATGAGCGGCTTCGATCAGGGCGCGCACATCATCGAGCTCCTCAATGTCGCCAAGCCGGATGTGTTCGTGCCTGGCAATCATGAATTCGATTTCGGCGAGGCCGTCTACCGCAAGCGCATGGGCGAGGCGAACTTCCCGATCTTCGCCGCCAATCTGCGCGACCGAAACGGCGCTGTGCTGCCCAGGCATCAAGACCGTGCCGTTTTCGACGTTTCCGGTTTCAAGATCGGTGTCGTCGGTCTCGCGCTCGCCGCGACCAAGAGGATCTCGGCCGAGAACAGCCTCGTCTTCGCGCTCGAAATGGACACTCTTGCCGCGCAGGTGAAGGCGCTGCGCGCCGAGGGTGCGGATTTCATCGTCGCCTGCACGCACACGCCGATCGACATGGATTACGAGATCGCACGTTCCGGCCTCGTCGACGTGCTGCTCACCGGCCACGACCATGATCTGCGCATCGAATATGACGGCAAGGCCGTGATGGTCGAGAGCGGCGAGGAAGGTCAATTCGTCACCGCGATCGATTTCGAGGCGATGGTGATGACGAATGACGGCAAACGCGTCGTGAGCTGGCGTCCGCATTTTCGGCCGACCGATTCGGCCGAGGCGACGCCGGACCCGACGGCTCTCGCGATCGTCAAGCGTTATGAGGCCGAACTCGCCCAGCAGCTCGACGTCGAGATCGGCAAGACGCAAGTCGAGCTCGACAGCCGCACCGCAAGCGTCCGCGGCGAGGAAACCAATATGGGGGACCTCATCGCCGATGCGATCCGCGCCTCGACGGGGGCCGATGTGGCGATCACCAATGGCGGCGGCATCAGGGCCAACAAGCTCTACCCGGCGGGCAGCGCCATCACGCGTCGCGATGTGCTCACCGAGCTACCCTTCGGCAATTCGACGGCACTCGTCGAGATCACCGGCGCCGATATCGTCGCGGCGCTCGAGAACGGGTTTTCGCAGGTCGAGAACCGGCAGGGGCGGTTTCCTCAAATATCGGGGATGGTCGTCACCTACGATCCTCGCCAGCCGGCAGGCTCGCGCGTCGCCTCGGTGACCATCGACGGAAAGCCGCTCGACAAGCTCGCCCGCTACAAGGTCGGGAGCAACGATTTCATGGTTAAGGGTGGCGATGGTTACGCCGCGCTCGGAAAAGGCAAGGTTCTCATCGGCGGCACGGACGGCAAGCTCCTGGCCAATGAGGTGATGGTTTATGTGAAGCGGCTCGGCGCCATCGATCTGCGCACGCAAGGACGCATCGTCGCCCTTTGAGCCGAAGAACGCCGTGCATTGCGAAGCCACAAGTTATCGGCAGGCCTTCGAGCGTTTCCTTCGCGATGCAAGGGCCGAGGGTTGGGTTCGTGAGTTGAAGCTCCTGGCCGCTTGCGCGGGGGCGGTCGCGCTCGCCGATGCGGCAAGGAGCCGGGGTGATGCCGTCTTGCCCGCGCCCGAGGATGTCTTCAACGCCTTTTGCCTCACACCGTTGCAGAAAGTGCGGGCGGTAATTCTCGGCCAGGACCCCTACCCCACACCCGGACACGCCCATGGACTTGCCTTTTCGGTGCGCGCCGGCGTCAAGCCCCTGCCGGCGAGCTTGCGCAACATTTTCAAGGAGCTGCGCGAGGATCTCGGCGTTGCGGTGGCCGGCGAGCCTCTCGTCGGGGATCTTACCGCCTGGGCCGAACAGGGCGTGCTCCTCCTGAACACCGCGCTCACGGTCGAGGCTCGCAATGCGGGCGCGCATGTGAATTGGCCTTGGCGCGAAATGACCAAGGAGGCGATCCTTGCGGTCAGCCGCGAGCGACATCGGGTGGTCTTCCTCTTATGGGGTCTCAAGGCGCAAAAATTCGCATGCTATATCGACAAGTCGCGCCATCTCGTCCTTGCGAGCGAGCATCCCTCGCCACTTTCGGCAAACCGTGGATTTTTCGGTTCGAAGCCCTTCTCGCGCGCCAATGCCTGGCTCGCGGCCCATGGCGAGGGCGAAATCGATTGGAGAGTGGCGAATGAGAGGTGAGAGGTGAAGTGAATGTAGTAGCGAAGAGGATCGCGCCTCGCCATTCACTACTCACACTTCACTGCTCCCGCTAATCGCGGTTCGAATACCCGATCGGGGGCTTGCGCTTCCGGCCGAGAACCAAAAGCAAGACGCCGATCACTGCCGCCACGACGAAGAAAGGAAGCGCGAGCGCGCGCGTGAGCACCGGGTCCCAAAGAAAGCCGGGCAACCTGAGCTTGGCCGCCGTTTCCCAGCCCGCATAGGCGCGCGGAAGCACGGCGTCGACGGCGGCGCCCAGCGTGAGGAAGGACCATTCGTTATTGGCGATATAGCGCGAGCCGTCGACCACGAAGGCGATGAAGCCGAGCGCCAAAATAAGATAGCCGAGACCGCGAAGCAGGCGGAGCAGCGCGCGAATCATGGTTGGTGGATCTCCTGGCGCGTGATCGCTTCAAGACCAGAGGCGGGCGTGGTCAGCCTTTGATCGAGCATCTTCGCCGCGAAAGACGTTCTCCCGATTTCCCGCATTACGCGCAAAGCGATCGCTCCTGGCGAGCATGCGAGGGCTCAACTTCCCGCGAAGGACTTCGGCGCGGGGCTCACCGTCACTGCCGACCCATTGCGAATTTCGAGAACCGCGAGGCCGCGATCGCTCGTCCCGTCCGGGTGGAAGCGAAAGAGCCCATCCGCACCGGCGAAGCCGGAGGGGTTCGTGAGCACGGTCTCGGAGAAGCGCTGTGAACCTTGCGTGCGCACGAGCGCCGCCGCAAGCGACAGCGCGTCATAGGAGAGCGACGCGATCCGCGACGGTTCCGAATTGTAGCGAGCCCGGTAGCGTTGTGCGAAGGCGGCAAAACCTGACGGCTCAGGCGCCGGGAACCAGCTACCTTGCATTTGCGGCAAGCGAAACAGCTTCGGATCATTCCACACGCCCGTGCCGATGAGCTTGAGGCGTTTCAAATCGACGCCGCTCGTGGCAAGCGCCTCGAGAATGCCGGGCAGCGTATCCGCTCCGTCCGGTATGAAGAGCGCATCGGCCTCTTGCAAGGCAGGAGCAAGGCGCTTCGCGGTGTCGATCATCTGGTTGTGTTCAGGACCATAATGTTCGAGCGCGGTGACGCGTGCGCCCGCCCGCGTCACCGCCTCCTGGAAAGCCCCTCCGGTGACCTGACCGTAGGGGGTGTCGGGGACGAGCGCGGCGAAGGAGTGCTTGCCTTGCGCGGCGGCGTAGCTGACGACGCGCTGCACGTCGGTCGCCGGCATGAAGCTCAAGAGATAGACGCCGCGCGAGGCGACGCTCGCATCGGAGGAAAAGGCGATCACAGGCCGCCCGGCCGCGCGGGCGACCGCCGCCGCGGCCTGCACATTCGCCGCGATCAGGGGACCCACGATGAGTTCGGCGCCTTCGTTGACGGCCTCCTGGGCCGCAGCGGATGCCCCGTCGGAAGTGCCTTTGTCGTCCTTGACGATGAGTTGCACATTGGGTGCGTTGGCCTCCGCGATGGCAAGCTCGCCCGCGTTTTTCAGCGAATTCGCCGCGATCCCGGTCTGTCCACCCGCGCTCAGCGGCAAGATGAGTGCGATCTTGACGCCTCCCGCGCCGACGGCGGGAACGGCGGGCGTCTGCTCGAACCCGGGAAGCCCCGCACCCGAGCAGGCCGCGACGCAAAGCGTCAGCATGCCGGCAAGCATCAACCGGCGCTCGGGAGAAAAAGGCATAGGCGCAGGAAGGCAATCGGGGACAGGGGGGCTGGATGGCGTCACGTCATTCATCCGAAAATTCATGCCGAATCTTTCCCCCGCCCGCTGATAGCGCAACATGCCCTTTGTCCTCACCACATTTCCCCCTTACGCCCCTTTAATGAAAGTTTTAGGCGTGCGAGCGGGGCTGGTGCAACATCAATCCTTCAATGGCGATAATGTGTCGAGGCGAGCGGATTCTGGCTTCTCCGCCAAGCCGCCCACCGGACCGCGCTACCGATCGCCCGCAAAAGGCCTTATGGGATGATGCGCCATGGGGAGCTGACCTTGCCGGGACGCGATTTGCCGCCACCGAACCAGCGTGAAGCTGCGCCTCCAAGGCTTTTGCCTGCGACACTCAGGGCGGGGCTTCACATCGTGGCGACGCCGATCGGCAACCTCGGCGACATGACATTGCGGGCTCTTGCGACGCTCGCGGGTGCCGATACGGTACTTGCCGAGGACACGAGGGTGACGCGGCGGCTGTTTGCCCATTACGGCCTCGCGACCCCCCTAGAGGCCTATCATGAGCACAACGCCGAGCGGGTCCGCCCCGCGATCCTCGCCAAGCTGAGGGAAGGGGCGAAAATTGCGCTCGTCTCCGATGCCGGAACGCCGCTCATTTCCGATCCTGGGTTCAAGCTCGTCGAGGCGGCGCTGGCCGATGGCATCGCCGTGACGGGCCTGCCGGGCGCTTCCTCGGTTCTCGCCGCGCTGATGGTTGCCGGTCTGCCCACGCATCGCTTCTTCTTCGAAGGATTCCTGCCGCAAAAACAGGCCGCTCGACGCAGCCGGCTTTCACAACTGGCGAGCGTTCCAGGCACGCTTGTGATTTTCGAATCGCCGCGCCGGCTTGCCGCCATGCTCGAGGATGCCGCATCCGTCCTCGGCGAACGCAAGGCTGCGGTGACACGCGAATTGACCAAACTCTTCGAGGAGGTGCGGCGCGGCTCGCTCGCCGAGCTCGCGCGGAATTATACGGATGCAGGCCCCCCGAAGGGCGAGGTCGTGGTGGTGATCGGCGCGCCCGGGGAGGAAGGAGCCCACGCGAAGGCGTCCGAAAAGCTCGACGAACATCTCGCGAAGGCTCTCGACGGTCGGTCCCTCAAGGAAGCGGTGGGACGGGTCGCCGCGGAGACGGGTTTACCGCGGCGCGAGGTCTATGCCCGTGCGCTCGAGCTCACGCACAAGGTCGATCGGTGAACCGTGGCGCTTCCTTCTTGGCGCGTCGACGGCGCGCCTTGAAACGCGGTTTTCGGGCCGAAACCCTGGCGCTCCTCTTTCTCATGCTCAAGGGCTATCGGCCGCTGGCGCGTCGCTTCGGCGGCAAGGGCGGTGAGATCGACCTCATCATGCGGCGCGGGCGTGCCATCGCTTTCGTCGAGGTGAAGGCGCGCGACGCTCTCGAAGCGGCACTCGAAGCGATCGGCCCCGGCAAGCGGCGCGTCTTCAGCCGCGCTGCCGCCCATTGGCTCACGCGCAATCCCTGGGCGACGAGCTGCGATTTGCGCGCCGACGCGGTGCTGATTACGCCGCGGCGCCTGCCGCGCCACATCGTGGCGGTGTTCGAGCTCGAGATCGGGGCGTGAGGATCGCCGATCATGTAACCCCATCGAACTTGCGCGTCACGCAAGCACGCGGATGACCACCTCGATCTCGACCGTGATGTTTTCGGGCAATGAACCCATGCCGACCGCCGAGCGCGCATGGCGGCCGTTGTCGCCGAGCACGGCGACGAAGAGATCCGAGCAGCCGTTGATCACTTGCGGTTGCTGGGTGAATTCCGGCACGGCGTTCACCATGCCGAGCATCTTCAACATCTCGACCTTATCGAGCGAGCCGGCCGCAGCCTTGGCGGCAGAAAGGAGGCCAAGGCCGACGAGCTTTGCATGCTCATAGGCTTGCTCGACCGTGACGTCGCGGCCGACCTTGCCTTTGGCGAAGCTGCCGTCCGGATAGCGTGGCCCCTGCCCCGAAAGGAAGACGAGATCGCCGATTTTCTTGTAGGGCACGTAATTGGCCAACGGCTTGGGCGTCGGCGGCAGGGTGAGACCCATCGCCTTCAATTTGTCTTCGGCACTCATGCGTCGATCCTCCTGAATTTGTTGCCGCGCTTGGGATGCCACCATTTTCCGGCGATCACGACGCCTTGCGAAAGGATGCGCCGATCCCCCGTCAAATGCTCGCCTGTGACGTCCACGTAATCGAACTTGCCCTCCTTGATGGAGAGCACCGTCGCGTCGCCGACAGAGCCCGCCTTGAGAGATCCGAGCTCGGGGCGCTTCAATGCCATCGCGGCATTCACGGTCGAGGCGGCGATGACGCGCTCGAGCGGCATGCCGAGGCACAGGAACTTCGAGAGCGTCGTCACCTGATCGAAGGCGGGGCCGTTAATGCAGAGCGTGTGCACGTCCGACGAGATGGTGTCGGGCTCGAACCCGTTGGCGAGCATGGCACGCGCCGTCTTGAAGGCGAAGGAGCCCTTGCCGTGGCCGATATCGAAGAGCACCCCGCGCTTCCTTGCCGCGATCACCTCTTGCTTCACCGTCCCTTGCGCGGTTGCCGGTGAGTTGGGGAAGGGGCGGAACGCATGCGTGAGAACGTCGCCTGGACGAAGGCGCGAGATGACATGCTCATAGCTCGGCGGCGGGTGATCGATATGAGCCATGAGCGGCATGCCGGTTTCATCGGCGACCTGGAGCGCGATATCGAGGGCGTGCACGCCTTGCGTGCCGGAGGCGTGTTGCCCCACGCGCACCTTGATGCCGACGATGACGTCGCGGTTCTTGTCCGCGACCTCGACCGCCTCGAGCGGCGCCATGAGCCGGATTTCCTCGCTCTCGCCCACCATGATCCTGTTCGAGAAGGCGTAGATGCCGGCAAAGGAGACATGCAGATAGGCGAGGATGCGAACCTCTGAGGGCTCGATCACGTGCTTGCGGAAGCCATGGAAATTGCCGGGGCCGGCGCTGCCGGTGTCGACCGCCGTGGTGACGCCCGAAGTGCGGCAGAATTCCTCGGCATCGATGCCGAGCGAAGTCCCGCCCCAATACACATGCGTGTGCAGATCGATCAGGCCCGGCGTGACGATATGGCCGGAGACGTCGCGAATCTCGCTGCCGGCATTCGTCTCGAGATTGGAGCCGAGGGCCGCGACCTTGCCGTCTGCGAAGGCGACATCCATCACGGCGTCGATTTTCTGCGACGGGTCGATGACGCGCCCGCCGCGCAAGATGAGATTGGGGGTCATGGAAACCTGAACGAGTTTACGGGTGGGTTTGAATAGCGGGCAGGATAACCGGCTCGCGTTCGCGCACAAGGGCGTCTCGGTTGCACCAGATGTCGGGCGTGCGCTTTTCCACTATCGATGCGACCGGCTCGAGGCGTTCACGTCAAATCCCCGCATACCACTCGTAACCGCGGTCTTCCCAATACCCCCCTTTGCCGCCGTGCAATCCTGCGAAGCTGCGCACGAGCTCGATGCGCATGACGTATTTTGCCATCTTGTAGCCGAGCTGACGCTCCAGCCGAAGGCGCAGCGGCGCGCCATGGGCGATGTCGAGCTTCTTGCCGTTCATCTCATAGGCGAGGATCGTCTGGGGATGAGCCGCATCGGCAAGATCGATGCTCTCGTAATAGCGGATCGATTCGGGATCGTCGCCCAGGCTGCCGTCGTTCAAGGTGTCGGCGCAATGAAAGACGACGTAGCGCGCTTGCGACTTGACCCCCGCGCGCGACAGGATCTCGGCAAGCGGCACGCCTGTCCATTTCCCGATGCAGCTCCAGCCCTCGACGCAATCATGGCGCGTGATCTGCGTGCGGGCCGGAAGGGCGCGCAAATCGTCGAGCGAGAGCGAAAGCTCATGCTCGACGAGGCCATCGACCTTGAGCTTCCAATCGGCGAATTCCCTGTCGGCGAGATCGAGATACTCGTCGTCTTGCGGATCGGTCGAGCCGTTGGCTCGAAAGACGGGCGAGATGTCGGTCTCGCCGTATTCGGGGGCGAGACGGTGAGCGCCAAGCAATAAGCGCTGCACCCGATAGGAGAGCGAGCTTGCCGCATCGAGAACGGATCGGGCGCGCGGCTCGCTCGACAGGCGGTCGCAGGCCGAAAGCGAAAGCGCGAAAAACGACAAGGCTGCGCTGAGGAATCCCCGCCGGTGAGGCGCTTTGGGTTTCATGCTGACGTTGCGCATTTTCACCGCGGCTCTGTGCGAAGATCGTACCAACCCGTGACCATCGAGCGAATATTGTTCCAAACACCCGAGACGAGCACCATCGCAAGATGCACGATGACGAAGGTGACGAGCCCGCACGTTGCGAGAAAATGGATGAGACGGGCGGTTTGACGCCCGCCGAAAAGCGAGAGGAGCTGCGGCACCGCGGTGTCGATGCCCGGCGACATGGTGAGGCCCGTCAGAACGACGAGCGGAAACAGCACGAACACGACGGCGAGGTAAGCAAGCTGCTGGAGCACATTGTAGCGCTTGGCCGCTTCCCCGCGCGGGAAACGCAGGCGCAAATGGGCAACGATGTCGGCGCCGATATGACGAAGCTCGGCTGTGCTCGGCAAAAGGTCCCGCCGGAAATGGCGGCTCGCGAAACCGAAAACCAGATAGGCAAGGCCGTTCAGCACGAGCATCCAGGCGAAGAAGAAGTGCCACAGCCTTCCCGTCGCGAGGTCCTGGTAGCTGGGGATGGTGCTCCAGCTCGGAAAGGCACGCGGTGTCACCTGCCCGCCCGTCGTGGAGACGCCGAGCACGCCTGTCGTGTCGATAGCGTGGCCGAAGATCATCGTCTCGCCCTTGATGCCGTGATCGGCGCGCTTGGCCGTGATCGAGATCGTGGGATGCTCGAACTCCGATTGCGCCCCGACATAGAGAGCAGGGTGCGCGTTGAAGATCTGCAGCCCGCTCATCAACAGGAAGATGAAGCACAAGGCATTCACCCAGTGTGTGAAGCGCACCAGCCCCGAATGGCGACGTAACCAGCGCGCTTCAACCGGCTCGTCCTGGGCAAGCCCTCGCGTCTCGGGCGCGACGGCCGGCGAAGGTGTCATCTCGCGCGCAAGCATCCTCGTCTCCGGACCAGGTTCTCAAGACGAGAACTCTGCGCTCGTGATCACGGCGACTCGCCGCCGCGTCCAATAACATTCCGGTGAGGTGAGGCTTGCGCCTCGCGCAAAATAGCCCGATCAGCTCACATGGTGGACTTCGGGCAGACCGTAAACAGGCGTCGCAACGTTCTCGAGCCGCGCCTTAATCTGCAGAGCGAGATATTTCGAGTAGTGGCGCGACTGGTGCAGATTGCCGCCATGAAACCAGAGCGCCTCCTGGCGCGTCGGCTTCCACATATTGCGAAGCTCACCCTCCCACGGTCCAGGGTCCTTCTTGGTGCTCGAGCCAAGCCCCCAGCATTTGCCGACTTTTGCCGCGACCTCCGCGGAAATGAGCTTCGCGGCCCAACCGTTCATGGAGCCATAACCCGTCGCATAGACGATGAGGTCCGCCGGAAGCTCGCTTTCATCGCTGAGCCGCACGCCTTTTTCGGTGATCTGCGTCACCTCGACGCCGCTCTTGAGCTTGATCTTGCCTTCGGCGATCAGGTCGGAGGCGCCGACATCGATGTAATATCCCGAGCCGCGGCGCAAATATTTCATGAAGAGGCCTGAGTCGTCGTCGCCCCAATCATGGATGAAGCCCGCCTTCTCCAGCCTTCGGTAAAAATCGGCGTCTCGCTTGGCGATCTCCTTGTAGACGGGCACCTGGAAACCGGCGAGAAGCGCGTAGGGTATCGAGGCGAAGATCATATCCGCCTTGTCGGTCGTGATGCCGGCCTTCACGGCCGCCTCCGAATAAAGCGCGCCGAGGCCAAGCTCCATGAGCGTGTCTGAGCGCGCCACATGGGTCGAGGAGCGCTGCACCATCGTCACATGCGCGCCATTCTCCCAAAGATCGGCGCAAATGTCGTGCGCCGAGTTGTTCGAACCGATCACGACGCATTTTTTGCCCTTATAGGCCTCCCCACCTGGATGCTGGCTCGAATGGTGCTGCACGCCCTTGAAGCGCCTCGCACCGGGGAATTTCGGAAGGTTCGGGACGCCCGACATGCCCGTCGCGAGGATGAGCTGCTTGGGCTTAAGCGTGATCGTTCTGGTGCCCCGCTTGACCTTCACGGTCCATTGCTGGCGCTTCTCGTCATAAGAGGCGCTCTTGCACTCGGTTGAAGGCCAATAATTGAGCTCCATTATTTTCGTGTACATCTCGAGCCAATCGCCGATCTTGTCCTTGGGCGAGAACACCGGCCAATGCTCCGGAAACGGCAAATAAGGCATGTGGTCGTACCAGACCGGGTCGTGCAGGCAGAGCGATTTGTAGCGCTTGCGCCATTGATCGCCTGGCCGCTCATGCTTGTCGACGATCAGCGTCGGTACACCGAGGCGCTTGAGTCTGGCCCCCAGCCCGATGCCCGCCTGGCCTCCGCCCACAATGAGACAATAGGGCTGGCGTTTATGGCCAAGCTCCGCCTCCTCCGCCGTTTTGCGGTCGAGCCAGGTTCGCCGCCTTTTCACGCTCCCATGCTCGACGCCCTTCTCTCGCGTAGGGCCAGACTTCTCCTCATGGCCCTTGAGCTCGGTCATCGCCGTGAGCATGGTCCAGCATTTGTCGCCCTTCAGCCGCAGATGGCCGTGGCCCCGGGCGGCCTCGGTCTCGAACACGAACCAGCCCTCGGTCATGCCGTCCGCCTCGCTCGCTTCGCCTGCGAGTTCCCAATTATCGGGGCGCGCGCTCGCAAGCGTCGATTCGAGCATGGTCGCGATCGCGGCGCGCCCTTCGGCTGTTTTGATATTCCAGGTGAAGGCCAGAAGGTCGCGCCAGTAGCTCTCCTGGGCGAACATCGCAGCCGCGCTCTCGACGTCGCCACGCTTGAGCGCTTGTCCGAACACGGAAAGCCATTTCGAAACGCGACGCGTGGCGGCGGTCTCGCTCATGATGTCCTCCCTTGGCGCGGCTCGCGCGCTCTATTTCTCTCGGCAATCCTCTCGGCCAAGCATTTCTCTAGGCCAAGCGATTTCCTCGCAAGCCGCAGTGGCTCCAGCCTATCACGAATTTCGCCGCCGTGACGCCTTCGTAAACGCACAGCGGGCTTTCGGATTTTGCAGGCGACGAGTTCGCGTTCCTTGCTATGCTCGAAAGGCTTCGCGCGCGAAGCGACGGAGAAGGTCGAGATGAACATAAGCTTCAAGGGCAAGACGGTCGTGGTGAGTGGGGCGGCCATCGGATTTGGTCGAACCATCGCCGAGAGCTTCGCTTCGCTAGGCGCAAGGGTTCATGGTTGCGACGTCCTCGAGAAAGAGCTTGCGGCCACCGCGAAGGCCGGTGTCGCGACGAAGCGCGTCGATCTTACCGATCGCGCCGCCTCGTCCGCCTGGATCAAGGAGATCGAGAAGGAAGAGGGCGGAGCCATCGACATTCTCGTCAACAATGCGGGCGGTGTCGCCGGCCAGGGCCCAAAACCGCTCGAGGATGTCTCGGATGCCGATTGGGACAAGATCATCGCCGTGAATCTCGGCGCGGCCTTCGCCTTGTCCCGCGCCGCGGCGTCCGGAATGAAGAAGGCCAAACAGGGCCGGATCATCAATATCAGCTCCGGTGCGGGATTGCAGGCTTCGCTCACCGGCATTCAGGCGTATTGCTCGGCAAAGCATGCGATCGTCGGGTTGACGCGCCAGCTCGCCCATGAGCTTGGGCCTTTCGGCATCACGGTGAACAGCGTGGCGCCTGGATTCGTCCGCTCGAACGCGGCAACGGAAAAGCAATGGGAGGGTTACGGGGCCGACGGCCAGAAAGCGCTCGTCGAGCGCATCGCCTTGAAGCGCCTCGGCTCGGCGCAGGACATCGCCAATGCCGTCATCTTCTTCGCCTCGGACCTTGCAAGCTTCGTCAACGGGCAAGTGCTCAGCGTCGATGGCGGCAAATGAGATCCAATTGAGAAAAAGGGAAATGCGTCAATGAGCGGCAAGAACGGCAAGAAAACTGAACCGAAGGGAGAGCCTTGGGAGTGGAAAGAGCCGGTTTGGCGCGGCCTTGTCGAGCGGGCGCGCGCGGGGCGAAGCTTGCGGCCGAAAGCCTGGCCGAACGGGGCGCGCTGCGCGGTCGCGCTCTCATTCGATGCCGACCACGAGACGATCCCGCTTCGCGATGCCGATCCGAGCCCGATGCGCATCAGCCAAGGTCAATACGGCAATCGCCAGGGCGTGCCCCGCCTGCGCGCTCTCATGCAGAAGGAAGCCATCCCGGTGAGCTTCTTTTATCCGGCGGTCTCCGCCCTCCTGCATCCCGACGAAGTGCGCGGAGTTGCGGGCGACGGCCATGAGATCGGCATCCATTCCTGGATCCATGAGCGCAATACGACGCTCCCCTACAAGGCCGAGCGCGATTTGAGCCTGCGCGCCGCCGAGGTGTTGTCAAAACTCGCCGGCCGCGATCCCGTCGGCATGCGCACGGCGAGCTGGGATTTCTCGGTAAACACCTTGCGGATCATCCGCGAAATGAAGCTCCTCTACGATTCGAGCCTGATGGCGGATGACGAACCTTACGAGCTCACGGCCGATGGCGAGCCGACCGGCATCGTCGAGCTGCCGCCCGAATGGATCAAGGACGATGCGGTGTATTTCAACATGGAGCGCTTCTCGGGATTGCGCCCGTACACGGCGCCCTCGGCGGTCGAGGAGATTTTCCGCGCCGAGTTTGACGGCGCGCTCGCGGAAGGAGGGCTCTTCCTCTTGACGATGCACCCCCACATCATCGGCCACCGCAGCCGTATCGCGCTTCTCGAACGGCTGATCAAATACATGAAGGCGAGCGGAAAATGCTGGTTCGCGACGCATCGCGAGGTGGCGCAGTGGTGCCACGAGCACGGGGGGTAGGGTTAGCACGCGAGATTCGCGCAGGAGCGCTTGCCGAAGTCCATTCGCTTCTGAGCCTACAGCCGGTTTTCCCTTCAAAAATATCGTTAGAGTCCACCGGCTGAAGGTTACGGCGACCAAAACCCTGTATCTTACCGACTTGCCACTCTTGGCGGACCTCGGCGTCAACATTGCAACTTATCAGGATCGCAACTACCGCCCGACTGAGAACATTGCGGATGCCGCATATTTCCTTGGGTTCGACGCTCTAGTCGTTCCAAGCGCGCGATGGTCCTGCGCAAACGCTATGCTTTTCACGGACCGAATTGATCTTGCCTCGCTTACCGTCGAAGGCACCGAACCTCACTTCGTAAATTGGTCTGAGTGGCGTCGGCATCATCGAGAGCGTAAATCCTAATTAGGTGATGCCGAGAGTTATTGTTTTCAGGTGTCGCCATGTTCCTTTTGATTTTTCGAATACCTCAATTCCTTCGAACAAAAACAGTGGCTCTCCTTTGATTCTTCCTCGTCCATTGTACCGTGTGTCAGTGCTGTGACCTACATAGATCGCTGCTTTTGTGAATTGATGAGTGAATATAGGAAAGCTATACAATGAACGGCGAATTGCGAGCGTCTTCTCTTCGCTTTTTTCAAAGCTTGCTATTCGCTTCTCCCAATTGCTTTTTGACTCTTCCCAGTCACAAAATGCCTCCGGTGTCTCATTGTTGGGATCGAGGATACTTTGAGGTACAATATCATAAGTACGGGGCATGAACCTCGAATGGACTTTCAGATCAGGGATTGCTTGCGCCAAATCTGAACGTACAGGCTCGCTTTCCCAAACCTTGTTGAACTCGCAGGCTTGGGGTTGTGGCTGGCCGTCTCGCATGACTTGGAAAAGGGCCCTCGTCTCCCGCAAAAGACGAGCTTTCGCTTGTGCTGTTTTGGCGTCTTCGTCATGAGCGTTCGCATGACCGGTCGTGAACACGAAGATCGCAGCAAACGCTATTCCTAATATGCGGTCCCGCATTGTTTCTGCCCGCGTCTAAAATCATTCGCGTTAACGTGAGTCGGTGCTTGCTTAGGCGCTAGGTCACTGCATCAGCCGGGCGAATTTTTCCCGGATTTCCGAACGGGCCTTATCCTGGAGCGGTTTGTAAAACGCGGGCGAAAGAAATTTCGGAACGAAATCTCCCGGAGGAGCGACCCCGATCGACTTGCCGGGCAGATGTCCCGGCGGTGTCGGCACCTCATGTTGCGTTCCTCTTTCGAGCCCTGCCCTTATCTCGTCCAATCCGCCGCGACAGATAAGATCGTCGTCCTTCCGGCGCAGCGCCGTGACTTTCTCCAAGGCGATGGCGGCATCGGCGAGTTTTTGCTTCGTCTCTGCAGGCAACGCTTTCATATATCTGAGCGTATCGGCTCGGCCCGCGATGAGCTGGTCCAGGCGGTGTCCCGGGGCGCTTCGGTCCTCGCATTTTGCGCCGTCGATCTGGATGAGCTCGTAGGCGTAGAGCGTGATCAGCACCGCCGTATCGCGGAGTTCGTCTTTTCTGGAACTCTCTCCAATAACCCAAAGGTCTTTCGCGTAAATGAGCGGGAGCAAGAGCCCGCCATCCCCGGCGAAGATTTTCGCCTTCAGCCAGTCGAGTCCGCGAACAAAGGTAACACCGTCGCGCGGTCTCGAGAAAGCGAGTTGAATCCCGTTCCAATTTCCACGCGCCAAGAGCGCTAAGTTCCGCATCCGACGGAAAAGCCGTGGCCGGGGGCGCTGACGATAGGCTTTGCGCCCAGCCTCGCGAAACGGGCGATAGCCAAAAACGGCTGCCCCGGCAATTAGCATGGGAAGAAGAAAACGACGTCTGAGCAAATTAGTCCCCTGATCTTCTGCGTATCTAATCACATGCATTCGCAGGCGTGCAAGTTGGTCGGAACTGCCCCGTTGATCGATTTGGTGCGGGGTAAGAACCGGGTGAAGCGATCCGGCGCGGGCACGTCGATGCCGCGTTTCGGTTACGTCATCTTTGCGACCGCGATGTAAACCGGGGATACGATGAGCATCGTCTCTAAAATCGGCAAAAAAATATTACCTTATTGAAGATTCGCGCAGCGTCGCCTAATATTTCCCGCCGAATTTCTTGAGCAACGGGAGGTGATCATGCGCGAATTCACGCTTGCCCTGTCATTTTTTCTTGCGGCGGCAGGATCGGCCGCGGCGCAAGACATGTCGTCACCGGTGAACGACAAGGATCTGAAATGGTCGCCCGTGCCGAATGTCTTGCCTCGCGGTGCGACATTCACGGTTGTCTCGGGCGACCCCTACAAGGACGACCTTTATGTCCTGCGCTTGAAAATGCCGGCAGGCTACAAGATCCCGGCCCACAACCACCCGACCTCGGAATACGTCACGGTGCTCTCAGGCGATTTTCATATCGGCCTAGGCGACAAGCTCGATCCCAAGAAGGGCATGCTGCTGAAGGCCGGCGGTTTTGCCGAAGCGCCCGCTAAGATGAACCATTACGCCTGGACGACTTCTCCGACCGTCGTTCAGGTGCATGGCCAGGGGCCGTTCGCGATCACTTATGCGGATCCGGCCGACGATCCGAGCAAAAAATAGATCAGTGTCGTCACCTTGTCGTGAGCAACCGCTTGTCACCGACCATCGGGGCTCAGCTTGGCGGCCATGTTCGTGGGCGCAGCCGTTGATGGCAATGCAGCTCACAGGTCGCGATGTAGCCTTTCAGTCGTGGCGCGTGCTCTCCCTGGGTTGATGCGCCCGTTAAGTCTTTCCTTCGCCGGAATCCCGTTCTTTTGCGACTGCTTGCGTGGGTTTTCTCCAACACGACATACGGAGGAGCGCATATTGGATGCCCGATCGCAACGTCTCGGCCCTTTGGCGAAGATCGTGATCGTGCTGGCGGTGGCGCTCTTCGTAGGTGGCGTCGCATGGCATGGCGTGACGTTCGACACGCTTCAACGCCTTTGGCACAACCTCTTCGACAGGACGGATGCTCCGATGCGATTCCGCTTCGTCCTGCAGCCATTGATGGCGGCGATCGCCGCCGTCCATGACGGGCGAGAGGATGCAAGGGCGGGCCGATCCCCTTTCCTCGCGATGCTGTTGCGCAATTCGCAAGAGCGGGTCGGATTGCTTCGCGAAGCGCTCAATGCGACGGCCAGGATCATTCTCCTGGGCTTGATGATGGATGTGATCTACCAGTCACTCGTCCTCCAAACGTTTTACCCGAACGAAGCGCTCGCCGTCGCGTTGCTGCTCGCCTTCGCGCCCTACTTGATCATCCGCGGTCTCGTTCTGCGCATCGCGCGAGCGCGCCTTCTTGGACGGGCAGGTGAAGCCGGCAGCGTCAACCATCGCCGGTGAGGAACTCCCGATGATAGATCCGCACCAGAGCGCTCCGAGGTTTGAGGTCAGGCTGACCTCGGACAGCCATTTCGGCTGGCTTCGCACGCGCCTGAGCATCGAGCGCACGATGATGTCATGGCTGCGCACGGGGGTCTCGTTGATCGGTTTCGGCTTTGCGATCGTGCAATTCTTCGAGCGGCTCAATGACATGCCCGGCGTGCAAGCTCCTCAGCATCCAGGCGCCGCCAAATACCTCGGGCTCGCGCTGATCTTCAGCGGCATCGCCGCCCTGCTCATCTCGATTTGGCAATACCGCTGGACGATCAACTATCTGTGGAGCGCAGACTTTGCGCCGATCGCCGGAATGAGAGCCGGATTGAAAAAGGAAAAAATGCAGTCGCCCGTGTTGGCGGTCGCCATCCTCCTCGTCTGCATCGGCCTATTCGCTTTTTCTGCGGTGCTGTTGCGCCTCGTATAGCGCGACGGTGCACATGCGGGCCTATCACTCCTGGAAGCCGCGCCGATCGGCGACCGACGACAAATGCGAGCCGCGGCGCAGACTACGCCTTCGGTCTGAAGCACGAGCAAAGAGGAGCAGATGAGATGGCGGCGACAGGCAAACCGAATATTCTCATCCTCTGGGGTGACGACATCGGCTGGTGGAATATCAGCTACAACAACCGAGGACAGATGGGGTATCGGACGCCGAACATCGACAGGATCGGCAATGAGGGCGCGACCTTCACGGATTATTACGGCCAGCAGAGCTGCACGGCCGGCCGGGCCGCTTTCATCACCGGACAGAACCCGGTCCGTACCGGGCTCACCAAGGTTGGAATGCCGGGTGCCGATGTGGGCTTGCGCGCCGAGGACCCGACGATCGCGGAGCTGCTCAAGCCACTCGGCTATGCGACTGGTCAGTTCGGCAAAAACCATCTTGGCGACAAGGACGAGTTTCTGCCAACCGCGCACGGGTTCGACGAATTCTTCGGCAACCTCTATCACCTCAACGCCGAGGAAGAACCGGAGGATCCGGACTATCCGAAGGATCCGGAATTCAAGAAGCGCTTCGGCCCAAGAGGCGTGCTCCATTGTTGGGCAGATGGCAAGGGCGGGCAGAAGGTCGAGGATACTGGCCCGCTCAACAAGAAGCGCATGGAGACCATCGATGAAGAGGTCACCGAGCATGCGCTCAACTTCGTCGACAAATGCCACAAGGACGGCACGCCGTTTTTCGTCTGGTACAACACGACCGGCATGCACTTCCGCACACACAGTGCCGCGAAGCACAAGGGCAAGAGCAATGGTCAGGGGGAGTACAACGACGTCATGGTGGCACATGACGAGCACATTGGCACAATGCTGAACAAACTTGACGAACTCGGCATCGCCGACAACACGATCGTCATGTATTCGACCGACAACGGCCCGCATTACAATAGCTGGCCGGATGCCGGAATCACTCCGTACCGCAGCGAGAAGAACACCAATTGGGAGGGCGGCTGGCGCGTGCCGATCTTCGTCCGCTGGCCCAGCAAGATCAAGCCCGGCTCGGTGTTCAACGACGTCGCTTCTCATCAGGACTGGCTGCCGACCTTGCTCGCGGCCGCGGGAGAACCCGAGATCAAGGACAAGCTGCTCAAGGGTCACAAGATCGGCAAGAAGACCTACAAAGTGCACATTGACGGCTACAACCTCATCCCGTACGTGACCGGTGAGGCCAAGGAAGGTCCTAGGAAGTTCTTTTTCTACGTCAGCGATGACGGCGACATCCTGGCTATCCGCATGGGAGACTGGAAGGTGGTGCTCATGGAGCAGCGAGCCAAGCAGCTCATGTGCTGGTTCGAGCCCTTCGTAAAGCTCAGAGCGCCGAAGATGTTCAACCTGCGCCGCGATCCTTTCGAGCGCGCTGACGAGAACTCGAATACCTATTGGGATTGGCTGATCTCACATGCCTATATCATCTACAGCATGCAGGCGCTCGTTGCGCAGCAGATACAAGCGTTCAAGCAATTCCCGCCGCGTCAGAAGCCGGCTTCGTTCAATCTCGATGCGGTGCTCCAGCACCTTCAAGACTCGTCTGGCGGCGGCCAACACTGAGCGATGAAGACTGCGGGACGACTTGCGTGAGCGGGATCGAGGAGCTTCGCGATTTCTACGAGCGAATGCCCTATCCGCCCCCTCTCACCAGCCTGCACGAGCATCGTGAGCTTTACAAAAACCCGGAACGTCGGAGGGCCACGTTCCATCTGACATGGCCCTTCGCGCCTTTTCGCGAAAATTTGGAAATTCTGATCGCCGGCTGCGGGACGTCACAGGCCGCGCGATATGCGATGCGCGAGCCGAAAGCACGGGTCACGGCAATCGACATCAGTGAGACGAGCTTGCGACACACGCGCGATCTGCAGCGCAAATACGATCTGAGGAACCTCGAGCTGCACCAACTTCCCATTGAGCGCGTGCGTGACATCGGGCGCTCGTTCGATCTCGTAGTTTGCACGGGAGTGCTGCACCACCTGCCCGACCCGGATGACGGCCTTCGCGCTCTTCGCGATGTCATGAGGCCAAAGGCTGCAATGCGGCTCATGGTCTACGCACCCTATGGCAGGGCCGGAATCTATATGATGCAAGAGTATTGCCGCCGCCTCGGGATCGGCGCATCAGCAGAAGAGCTGCGAAACCTTCGCGCGACGATTGAAATGCTGCCGCCTACTCATCCCGTTTCGGGCGTCCTGCGCAATGCGAAGGATCTGGAGCGGTCGGAGGCAATGGCGGATGCATTTCTGCACCCGCAAGACCGTGCCTACACGGTATCGGAATTCTATGCCTGGCTCGATCGCTGCGGCATGCGTTTCGGGCGCTGGACCGAGCAGGCGCCCTATCTGGCACAATGCGGGGTGGTGGCGCGCAGCCCCCATGTCGAACGCCTTGCCGCCTTGCCTTCTCCGCTCCAGCATGCCGCAGTCGAGCTCTTCCGCGGGACCATGGTCTCGCACAGCTGCATCGCTTATCGCGACGATGATCCAGATGCGAGCCGGATCATCGACTTTGCGGATGACAAATGGCGTGACTACGTTCCGGTTGCGCTGCCGTGGACGGTGTGCGTTCGGGAACGGCTGCCGCCCGGAAGCACCGCGGTGCTGATCAACCGGGCGCACAGATTTACGGATCTCATTTGTGCCGTCGATTGTTTCGAGGATCGGTTGCTCGGCGCCATCGACGGGCGTCGAAATTTGACTGAAATTCTGCAATTCGCGGGACAGGGCGATGATGCCAATCATCGCGCTCGAAGCTTCTTCGAGCGCCTCTGGAGGTACGACCAAGTCGTGTTCGATGCTTCAGGGTGCGCGATAGCCGGAGAATTGGAAGCAAAAATCTCCTTCGCTAGTGCCGCACGGGCGCCTTCGAAGTCGTCATGCCCTGACGGATCGACATCTTCATGAATGGGTCGACCGAATAGATCGTCTTCGACTTTCCCAGTCCGCCCACCAGGAACATTCGCCAGCACCCCCCTTCCCTGCCGCATCTGAGACGTCGTTTTTCGCCCATCATGGCCTGGAGCCTGGATCATATGCGCCCCAGCTCGTCGATCAGCGCTTTTGCGGCCTTGAGATCGGGCGTGTCGAAGCCCTCGGTAAAACCTTCATAGGTTGAAATCAGTATCGAGCGCGCATCATCGAGGCGGCCTTGGTCGCGCCAAAGCCGCCCGAGACTCGAGGCCGCGCGAAGCTCGAGCAGCTTTGCGCTTTGCCTGCGCGCAATGTCGAGCGCTTGCTGGAAGCAGCGCTCGCAAGCCGCTAAATCCGTCGGATGGTATCGGCGCCGCAACTCGCCCTTGAGCCGATGCGCCTCGGACTCGATCCAGCGGGTCGCGCCCTTTTTCACGCCTGCGAGCGCCTCGTCGACAAGCGCCAATGCCTCTTCGGTTTTGCCGGCCGCACTCAAAGCATCGGCGGCTCGCGCCAGGCGATTGGTCACATGGTATTGCGATTTCGTGTCGCGCCAATTGCTCAAGCCTTTGCGCAGCGCGGCGAGGCCCTCGTCCGCGCTGCCACGTGTGACGAGCGCCCAGCCGCGCAACATCGTCGCGTTTGCGACCACGACGAGTGAGCCGTGCTGGGCGAACGGCTCGAGCGCTTGCGTGCATTCCTCGACGGCTCGAGGCTCGCGACGCATGTAGCGAAGCTCCGCGGCGGCCCAGAGCGCGTGGACCAGGCTCGGCGGGTGGACGAGATCGCGACCGAGCGCCAACGCGAGATCCATCTGCCGAAGCCCCTGATCAGGGTAGCCGAGGAGAGTGAGCGTCCATGCGAGGTGCAAGTGCCCACAAACGGCGGCATCATGCGCACCGTAAAGATGGGCCTGGCTCGCATGTTTCTCGCGCACATAGATCGCAAGGCCGGCCTCGACATGACCACGCGTTCCGACGAGGTCCCCGTCGGCGAATACGGTCGGCCAAGCCGCGTGGTAGGCCTGAAGCATGAGGTCCGGATCGCCCTCGTCGCGCGCGATCACGAAGAGGTCGTCGGCGAACCGCCCGGCGGCCTCGATGTCTCCCACCACATAAGAGAAGAGCCAAGCGCCCCAGACCGCAGGGTAGAGTTGCCCGGATCGGCCAGCACCCTGCGCCAAGAGACGAGCCCGGGAATAGAGCCGGCCGACCTCCGGTGCGGCTGAGGACCGCGTTGCCATGAGCACCGGGCCGAGCCCGATCAGGAGGGCGAGCTCCTGTTCGGCGTACGCGCCACGATCGGGCGAAGCCTCGATGAGATCGAGCCCTTGCTGGAAATGCGCGATTGCCTCGACATTCGCCGAACGCTGCGCGGCACGCTCGCCTGCTCGTTGCCAAAAAACCAGGGCGCGAGGCGTGAGGTTGGCCTCGGTGCAATGGCGGGCGAGAATTTCGGGTTGCGTGGCTGCCGTCTCCGGAAATTTGGCCTCGAGCACATCAGCGATACGGGCGTGAAGCTCCTGGCGTTTGGCGCGCAGCAAGGTGCCGTAAGCGGCATCCTGCACGAGCGCGTGCTTGAAGGTGTAGATCGCATCGGGCGGGGTGCCCCGCCGATGAACGAGTTCGGCGGAGACGAGCTGCTCGAGCACGTCGGCCAAAGCCTGCGGCTGGAGCTCGATGAGCGAGGCCATGAGCTCGAACGAGAATTGCCGGCCGACGGCCGCGCCGATTTGTGCCACTTCCTTCACCGGCGCCACCCGATCGAAACGGGCGACAAGTGAGGCGTGCAGCGTCGTCGGAATCGCGGCGGCCGGCAGCGGTCCCGTCAAGACGTATTTGTCTCCCTCCTCTCGCAGCCAACCTCCGTCGATGATGGCTTTGGTGAGTTCTTCCACGAACAAGGGCACGCCATCGGTGCGCGCGACGATCTGCTTTCGAACCTCCACCGGCAGTGCTCGCCCTCCCACCGCGCGTTCGGCGAGAATCTCCGCTTCTGCGGCGTCGAGCCGACTCAAGGCGATCATCGTGACGTGCGATTGACCGATCCAAGGTGACGGGAATTCCGGGCGGAAAGTGAGAACCAGAAGGAGGCGCATCGATCGGGTGCGTTCGACAAGCAGGTTCAGGAATTCGAGCGACGTCGCGTCGATCCAGTGGAGGTCCTCGAAAAGTGCAAGCACCGGTTTTTGAGCTGCGAGGCCGGCCATGCGCCGAACGAGCGCTTCGAGTGTCATCTCTTTGCGCTTCTGGGGTGTCGCTGCCTGGATGGAAGCGACAGGTGCGCCAGGCAGCGACAAGAGCTCGCCGATGAGAGCCGCATCCTCTTGGGAAGTCGGCACCTCATCGAGAACGGCCTGAAGCTTTTCGCGCCTGATCTTGGGAGAATCCTCCCGTTCGAACTCGGCTGCGCGTTCGAAGCTGCCTATGTTTGGGAAAAGTGCGCTGTTCGTATGGTGCGGCGAGCAGAACCAGCGGATGCGCAGATGCGGCTCCGAGAGCAGGCGCTCGAGAATTGTTTCGGTGATGCGCGATTTTCCGATTCCCGCTTCCCCCGCAAGCAAAACCACACGGCCCGCGCCTTCCTTCGCCTGGCTCCAGCGGCGAAGCACAATCTCGATCTCCTCTTCGCGGCCGACGAGCGGCGTGAGCGTGCCGGCATGCAAGGCTTCGAACCGGCCCCCATGGGCGCGCGCGCCTATGACTTCCCTGACGGCTACGGGGGCGGCGAACCCTTTGAGCGCGATGCTCCCGAGGTCTCGGTAGTCGAACAGAGAGCCCACCAGGCGATGCGTGCTCTCGGCAATGATCACGGTCGATGGCTTCGCGATCGCCTGTAAACGGGCCGCGAGGTTGGGCGTTTCGCCGATGATGGCCTGTTCCTGCGAGGAGCCGGAACCGATCAAGTCGCCGACCACGACGAGGCCCGAGGCGATCCCGATGCGCACCGCAAGGGAGAGGCCGGGGCGTGCATTGAGCTCGGCGATTTTCCTTCTCAGCTTCAAACCGGCCCTGATGGCGAGCTCGGCATCATCCTCACTGGCTTTGGGATAACCGAAATAGACAAGGACGCCATCGCCCATGAATTTGGCGATGAAGCCCTGAAAGCGCTTTACCACCTTGGCGACGCAGTCCTGATAAGCGCCGATGACATCGCGAAGATCCTCGGGATCCATGCCGGCTGCGAGCTCGGTCGAGCCGACAAGGTCACAGAACATGACCGTGAGCTGCCGGCGCTCCGCGCCTGCGTTGCCTGTCGCCAAAGGAAGGGGCGCGCCGGCGGCGCGAGGAGTTTCGATAAGGCGCGATGAGCCTTCCGCGTTGGAACCGGCCGCTCTTTTCGGCGACAACGGTGCGCCGCAATCGCCGCAGAACTTCTTTTCGGGACCGGCTGGGGCGCCGCATGACGGACAGGTCGCGACCAGCGGTGAACCACACTCGCCGCAGAAGCGCTTGGAATCAGGGTTCGTTGCGCGGCATTGCGGGCATTCCATCGCATGCCCCTATGTTCACCTGAAGAATAGAGGAAGATTATACGGGCGGGTTCGTCGGCTCTCAACTTTCAAATGGATTGCGTTAGTTCAATCAGTGCTGGAACCCGTGCCGAGCTTGCGCCCGCGGCCGAGAAAGCTCTTCCCCTCGCCATCCTTTGGGATCGCGCGGCCGGGCCCCGGCATCAGGGAAATCGTCACCGGGCATGCCCGATGCGCGTTACAGCACCACCTCGATGAGCGAGGGGCCGCGCGTCGCGACAGCCTCGGCGAAGCTCGCGTTGAAGGCTTCCATCGTCTCGACCCGCGTGCCCGGCACGCCCATGCCGCGCGCCATCGACACCCAATCGAGATCGGGCCGGTCGATGTCCAGCATGTCGAGCGCTTTGCGCCCGACATTCTGGGCGCCCACATTGGTGAGCTCGTGACGCAAGATCGCGTAGGTGCGATTGGCGAAGATCAACGTCACGATGTCGAGCTTCTCGCGGGCCTGCGTCCACAGCGCCTGCAGCGTGTACATGCCGCTGCCGTCCGATTCGAGCGACACGACCTTGCGGTCGGGACAAGCGACCGCGGCCCCAATCGAAAGCGGCATGCAAAGACCGATCGAGCCTCCCATGTTCTGCAGCCAGTCATGCGGGTGGGCTCCCCGCGTCGCCTTGGCGAAGCCGCGCCCGGTCGTGATCGATTCATCGGCCACGATGGCATTCTCCGGCAAGAGCGCGCCGAGCGATTGGCCCAGAGTCTCGGGCGTGATGGCGCCGGTGGCGGGCGTTGTTTTCGCATAAGGCACGATGGGCGCCTTCGCCGCGCGCGCGCCGAGCTCGTCTGCGAGCCATTCGAGCGCCTGCGCGATGTCCTCGGCGCGGCTCGCGAGGAGATGCGATTGGCATTCCTTCGGAGCGAGGAGACTCGGCTTGTTCGGGTAGGCGAAGAAGGCGACAGGCGTGCGCGAGCCGACGAGGATGAGGTGCTTCACGTCCTTGAGCATGTCGAGCGCCTGATCGACCGGATACGGAAGCCGACTTGCCGCCACACGGCCGGCGCCGCGCTCGGTGCGGGCGACCGAGCCCTCGGCGATGAGGCGCGCGCCGGTTTTCGTTGCGATCTTGCCGGCGAGCTCGAGCGCGCCATGCCGCATAGCCCGCCCGCCGAGAAGGATCACGGTCGGCTCGCCCGAGCGCAGGACGCGCGCGGCCTCGGCAATTGCATCCTTCGAAACCTGCCTTGGCTTTTCAACTTGCGGCACGGCGGCGACGCCAGACCCGTTGTTCCACGCCGTGTCGGCGGGCAGGATCAAGGTCGCGACCTGGCCCGGCGCCGCAAGCGACGCGGCGATCGCCGCGGCGCCATCGGCGGCCACGGATTTCGCGTCGGGCGAGGTTCGTACCCACGAAGAGACGGTTTTGGCCGCCGATTCGATGTCCGAAGTGAGCGGCGCGTCGTAGCGGCGGTGATAAACCGCGTGATCGCCCACGATGTTGACGATCGCGCTCGACGCCTTGTGCGCGTTGTGCAGATTGGCCATGCCGTTCGCGAGCCCGGGCCCGAGATGCAAGAGTGTCGCGGCGGGTTTGTCCGTCATCCGTGCATAACCGTCGGCTGCTCCGGTCACCACGCCCTCGAAGAGGCCGAGGATGCAGCGCATTCCTTCGACCCGGTCGAGCGCGGTGACGAAATGCATCTCGGACGTGCCGGGATTGCTGAAGCACACATCGACGCCGCCCGCCACCAGCGTCCGTACAAGGCTCTCCGCTCCATTCACGACTGCACCAGCCCATTTCCAAGATTGTTGTCCCCGCAACGGGACGAGATGACGAGGTCCGTTTTCCGTTTCGATCGGAATCTCTTGCGGTTCTGATGGTACAGGAAGCCGCGCCCATCGGCAAAGCCCCCGGCGAACAGCTTGGAGATTGTGCCGGTGCTGCGCTTCGGCGATGCTGCACGGAAATGGATGAGCTAGGGAGATGAAGGGCCGCGATGGACAAGGATATCCTCATATGGGGTTCGGGCGCGATCGGCGGCACTGTCGGCGCTTACTTCAAGCGTGCCGGCCATGATGTGACCTTTGTCGACATCGTGCCCGAGCATGTGACAGTGATCCGCGATCCGGCCCGCGGCCTTGCGATCACCGGCCCGGTCGATGCCTTCACGGTCGTGGCACCAGCCTTCGAGCCTTCCCGGGTCGAAGGCAAATGGAAGCGGGTCTTCCTTTCGGTCAAGGCGCACCATACCGAAGAGGCCTGCCGCGCGCTCGAGCCGCATCTCGCCAATGACGGATACGTGCTCTCCCTCCAGAACGGCCTTTGCGAAAAGATCATCGCGCGCATCGTCGGACCGGAGCGCACCATGGGCGCCTTCGTGAATTTCGGCGCGGATTGGTTGAAACCGGGCGAGATCATCTACGCCAATCGCGGCGCAGTGGTGCTCGGCGAGATCGACGGCAAAATGACGCCGCGTCTCGCGAAGCTGCACGACGAGATGAAGGGCTTCGAACCCGACGCGATCACGACGCCGCGCATCTGGTCCTATCTTTGGGGCAAGCTCGGCTATGGCTCCCTGCTTTTCGCCCAGGCGCTCGGCAATCTCGGCATCGCCGATTGCCTCGGCCGCCCCGAGCTCCTGCCGCTTTGGCGGCGCCTCGCCGGCGAGGCAGTCGCAGTGGCGCTTGCCGAGGGCGTCGAGCCGCTCGGCTTCAACGGCTACGATCCGGAAGCCTTTCGCCCGGGCGCGAGCGAAGAGGATGCGCGGCGCAGTGTCGACGCGATGGTTGCCTTCAACCGCCCGAACGCCAAGACGCATTCGGGCGTCTGGCGCGATCTCGCCGTGCGCAAGCGGCGCACCGAGGTCGATGTGCAGATCGCGCCGATCGCCGAAATCGGCAAGACGCACGGCCTCGCCTGCCCAGCCGTCGAAGGCCTCGTCGCGATGATCCACGAAATCGAGGACGGCAAGCGGCCCTTGAGCGACCACAACCTTGACGAATTAGCGCGTATCGCTGGACGAGGGTGATGTTTCTAGGGGGCTTGGGACTGCGCAGCGTTCCCGCTCATCCCCGCGAAGGCTTTTGACAGGCAACACCCGGGCGCATAGAGCTTCGCGCCAACGTCGCCTCGCAGCGGCGCGCTCGGGAGGATCATTTGCGGTCTTTTCTCTTGTTGAAGCGCCTCGACATTGGCCGAGGCCTGACGCTGGCCTTCGCGGCCGGAGCCCTCGCTGTCCTCTTGCTCGCGCCACGTCCTGCTTTCGCCGAGATGAAGACGGTGCGAATCGCCAAGCAGTTCGGCATCTCCTACCTGCCTCTCACCATCATCGAGAAGAAGGGGCTGCTCGAAGCCGAAGGCAAGAAGCTCGGCCTCGATCTCAAGACCGAATGGCTCCAGTTCACGGGCGGCGCACCGATGAACGAGGCCCTGATCTCAGGCACGCTCGACATCGTCTCGGGCGGTGTCGGCCCCATGCTCGTCATCTGGGGCAAGACGCGAACCAATCTCGGCGTGAAGGGCGTCGCCGCCTTGAACTCGATGCC
>JAFBAS010000065.1 GCA_019247605.1 Hyphomicrobiales bacterium | reverse complement strand
CTCGCCTATCGACGGCGTGGTGGTCGAGCAATTGGCCTCCCGCGGCCAATTCGTCACCTCGGCGGTGCCAAGCGTTTTGCTGCGGATCGCAAACGACAGGGATCTCGGTATTCGCGCCGAGGTCGAAGCCGCCCATGCTTCCGAGCTTTGCGCGCGCCAGCGCGCAATTTTGGAACGGTCCGCGGTAGGGCCAGGCGAGCTCCAGGCGCGCGTCACACGTATCGCACCGAGCATCGGTGCCCTCGCGTCGGTCGGGCCTCGGCAAGCCGAGACGCCGCCGGCCGCTATGGACGTGTTCTTGGCTTTCGATCGGCCGCCGAGCGCGCTTCATCTCGGCGAGGAGGTGACGCTTCGCTTCGAACCTTGCGCAGTCCGAAGCGGAAGCGAGATCAAACCTACGCGTGCGCGATTCCGAGATAGGTCTCGACGACGCGCGGGTCGGAGCGCAAAGCTTCGCAGCTTCCTTCGAGCACGATCGTGCCGTTCTCCATCACATAGCCTAGATCGGCGATCTGCAGTGCCGCGCGCGCATTCTGCTCGACGAGCAGGATCGCCACATGCGCGCGCTTCATGCTTGCGATGATCTCGAAGATATCGCGCACGATGAGAGGCGCGAGGCCGAGCGAAGGTTCGTCCAGCATGAGAAGCTTCGGGCGGCCCATGAGAGCGCGCCCCATGGCGAGCATCTGGCGCTCTCCGCCCGAGAGCGTCCCGGCGAGTTGGCGGCGCCGCTCGCGCAGGCGCGGAAAAAGCCCGAACACCTCGTCGAGCGAGGCCGCGATGGCGCCGCGGCCTTCTTTGCGGCGCAGGAAGGCCCCGAGCCTGAGATTGTCCTCGACGCTCATGCTGGAGAAGAGCTCGCGCTTTTCAGGCACGAGGCCGAGCCCTGCCGCGACGCGCGCCTCGACGGGCAAGCCTTCAAGCGAGCTCGCGGAAAAGACGATATGGCCGCGCGAAGGCAGAATGCCCATGATGGCGTTGAGCAGCGTCGATTTTCCGGCACCATTCGCACCGATCACTGTCGCGATGCTTCCAGCTTCGACGCGAAGCGACACGCCGCGCACGGCGAGCACGCCGCCATAAGCGACGGCAAGATCGCGCAATTCGAGCATCGCGCTCACGCCCCCAGTCCGAGGTAGGCCTCGATGACGGCAGGATCGCGCGCGATCGCCGCCGGCGTGCCCTCCGCGAGCTTCGAACCGAAATTCATGACGATGACGCGCTCGCACAAGCCCATCACGAAGTCAATATCGTGCTCGACCAGAAGAATGGCGACACCTTCCTCGGAGAGCTTGCGCAGGAGCGCCGCGAGCGCTGCCTTCTCCTGGTGGCGCAAGCCCGCCGCCGGCTCATCGAGGAGAAGCAGAACCGGATCGGAAGAGAGCGCGCGGGCGATCTCTACGATGCGCTGGCGGCCTAGCGCCAGGCTCAGCGCGGGCCGCTCGGCTTCGCCGGCGAGACCGACGCGCTCGAGCTCGGCCAACGCCTCGCGCTTCAATCTTCCCTCTTCTTGCCGGTCGAGCCGCAGGAGAGCGCGGAACGGGCCCGCATCCGCGCGCAAATGCGAACCGATCGCGACATTGTCGATGACGCTCATGCCGGGGATGAGCCGCGCATGCTGGAAGCTGCGCGCGAGGCCGAGCCGCGCCACGAGGCGCGCCGGCATGCTCGTGATGTCATGCGCGTTGAAGCGCACATGGCCGGCGCTCGGCCGGTCGACCCCGGTGATGATGTTGAAGAGCGTCGTCTTGCCGGCTCCATTCGGGCCGATGAGCGCAACGATCTCGCCCGAACGAATGTCGAGATCGACATCGTTCACCGCAACCAAACCACCGAAGCGCTTGCGAAGTCCGATCGCCTCGAGAAGCTTGTCGCCGCGAGGGGGCGGTTCGCGACGCGAAAGCATCTCGCTCTTTTGCGCCACGAGCTTCGCCGTTCCGGAAAAGCGCTGTTTTGCCAAGGCGCGTCGGAAAGGCGCCGAAACGAGCGGCCATAATCCTTCAGGTGCCACCTGCAGCATGAGCACGAGGATCACGCCGAAGACGATGATCTCAGAATTCCCTTCGAGGCCGAAGAGCTTCGGCAACACGTCTTGCAACTCATTCTTGATGAGGGTGACGATGCCGGCGCCCAAGAGCGCGCCCGGCACATGGCTTGCTCCGCCCACCACCGCCATCAGAAGATATTCGATAGAGGCCTCGATGTTGAAGGGCGACGGGTTCACGGCCCGCTGCATATGGGCGTAAAGAAAGCCCGAGATCGCGGCGAGGACGGCCGCGTAAACGAAGACGAAGATGCGCACGCGGAAAATGTCGACGCCGAAGGCCTCTGCCGCGACGGCGCCCGCGTTGAGCGCGCGGATCGCCCGCCCGATGCGGGAATCGAGGAGGTTCTCCGTCGCGATCATGGCGAGCGCGACGACGACGAGAATAAGATAGTAAAGCCGCGCGCTGTCGAGAAACGAGACACCGAACATCGAGAGTGGCAGAATGCCGGAGATGCCGTCGTAACGCCGGAAGAAGTCGAGATTCCCGGCGACATAGTAGAAGCTGATGTTCCAGGCGATCGTGCCGACGGGCAAATAATGCCCCGAGAGGTTGAGCGTGACCGCGCCGATGATCAGGGCCGCGACCGCCGTCACGATGATCGCGACCGGCAGAGCGAGCCAGGGGGAGAGGCCGTAGCGCGTGGTGAGGATCGCTGTGGTGTAGGCGCCGAAGCCGACGAACATCGCTTGCCCGAACGAGGTCATGCCGCCGATGCCGGTGAGCACCACGAGCCCGATCGCGACGATCGCATAAAGCCCGATATAGTCGAGCAAGGTGATCCAAAAGGGCGGCACGCCGGGCAGGAGCGGCACTCCGAGCGCGACGAGGAAGCCGATGACGGGCGCAAAGCGGCGCGGCATGCTCACTCCTCGCCTAACCGTGTGTGGACGAGCGAACGCCACAACAGCACCGGAATGATCGCCGTGAAGACGATCACCTCCTTGAAGGCGCTCGCCGAGAAGGAAGCGAGCGATTCCATGATGCCGATGGCGAGCGCTGCCGCGGCCGCCGCCGGATAGCTCACGAGACCCGCCACGATCGCCGCGACGAAGCCCTTGAGCCCGATGAGAAAGCCGGAATCGTAATAGACGGTGGTGATCGGGCCGATCAGAAGCCCGGAAAGCGCGCCGATGAACGCCGCCACACCGAACGCGATGCGCCCACACAAAGAAGGCTCGATGCCCACGAGCCGTGCGCCCAGCCGGTTCACGGCCGTCCCCTTCAGGGCCTTGCCGATCAGGCTGAGCTCGAAGACGAGGTAGAGCATGAAGGCGAGCGCGATCGAGGCGCCGAGCACGAAGAGCGATTGGCCGGTCACCATCACCGGCCCGAGCGCGAGCGAGCCGCTCGCGAAGCTCGTGGTTCGAGAACCCTCAGCGCCGAAGAAAACGAGGCCGAAGCCGGTGAGCGTCAGATGCACGCCGACGGCCGCGATGAGCAGCACGAGGGTCGAAGCTTCAGCAAGCGGCCGAAAGGCGATGCGGTGGATGTAGGGGCCCATCGGCGTGACGATCGCAAGGGCAAGAAGCATCTCGGGAAGAAGGCCGGGCTTCCTTGGCGCGAGCCAAAGCGCGAGGACGAAGATCACGGCCGGCAGCAGGAGCGTCTCGGCGATGAGCCAAGCGAGGCGGCGCTTCGTGATCACCCGCCGCTCCGCCAGATATCCGGCGATCGCGGCCGCGATGCCGAGACCCAGAAGCATGATCGCCGTGCGCGGGAACTCGCCGGCCTCGAGCGTCGCCATGGTGAGTGCGCCGAAGGCCACGAATTCGCCCTGCGGAATGAAGATCACCCGCGTCACGGTGAAGACGAGAACGAGCGAAAGGGCAAGCAGCGCGTAGATGGCGCCGGAGGTGAGGCCGTCCTGAACCAGGATGAGGAAGATTGAAGGATCCATACCTTCCATTATCCCACGCGGCGCAAGCTCGCGTCTTTCCAATTTTCCGACGGCCGTCTAATTATTCCCAATAGCGGCCTTTTAGAGTCGGCGGGCCCCAAGATGCCGCTCAGGAAAAAGATCACAGGGGAGACTATCGTGACGAGTTTTGTCATCCGCGATGAAGACGAAGAGGATCTTGGCTTTCTCTTATTCGCCAATCACGATGGAGACTGGCCCC
>JAFBAS010000046.1 GCA_019247605.1 Hyphomicrobiales bacterium | reverse complement strand
CCGCCCGTGTAATGCATGAGCCGGCGCAGCGAGAAGTCGACGCGCACCGCATCGAAAAGCGCGAGCGGGCGCGCCATGCCGGGTGCTTGCTGGAAGCTCCCATCGGCGATCTCGTCACCCACTGCCGAAAGCAAGGGTGCCGGAAAGAAAAGAGCAAGCTCGGCCGCCGTCACCCCTTCGCGCGAGAGCTCGTCGCCGCGCTCGAACACATAAGGGTAGGGAATCTCCTCGCTGCTGACGCCGACCTCGACCGTCGCGCCATATTCGTTCATCAGCGGTCGCAATTGTTCAAGAAGATACGAGCGGAAGGCCGCAGGTTGCGTGATTGTCGTGGCATAGACGCCGGGCGCCGGGAATTTGGCGAAAGCGCGCCGCACGAGCGGCTGAAGGCCCTCGGGCTCGTAGCTCACCCTGATCTCGGGATAGCGGAAACGGGCGCGCTCGTCGGGGGAGGGCGGCTCGCGCGTTTCGAGGAAATGCTCCAGGGCATGCCGCAGCGCGGTCGTTGCATCGCTGTGAAGCCGGTCGAGCCTTGCGACCGCTTCTTCCGGCGTTTCGACCGTGACCAGCGCTGATCGCAGCGTCTTGTCCATCATTCTCAATATCGTGGCGAATTGCTGAGCCGCAAGCCTTCCACGCCACCGCCTTGGCGGCAACGACATTGACATCAGCGGGCCCCGGACATGAAATTCATCTGGGCCGAGCTCAAACCGCGCATGGCTCGCGAAGGGGAGAGGCATGGACGAGCAACCCATCCTGGTTGAGGGCAAGCAGGGCTATCGCGTCATCACACTCAACCGGGCCTCGCGCCTCAATTCATTCAACGAAGCGATGCATCTTGCGCTTCGTGCCGCGCTCGCCGAGGCCGAGGCCGACACATCCTGCCGCGCCGTGCTCCTCACGGGCGCCGGGCGCGGGTTTTGCGCCGGGCAGGACCTCTCGGACCGGGTCATGGGCGAGGGCGCCGAGCCGCCCGATCTCGGGCGCACCATCGAGGCCCTTTACTCACCGCTCGTGAAGCAGCTGCGCGCGCTGCCCATGCCGATCGTCTGTGCGGTGAACGGCGTGGCGGCCGGAGCCGGCGCCAATATCGCGCTCGCCTGCGACATCGTCGTCGCAGCGCGCTCGGCAAGCTTCCTCGAAGCCTTTGCGCGCATCGGGCTCATCCCGGACGCCGGCGGTACTTTCCATCTGCCGCGTCTCGTCGGGGAGGCCCGTGCGCGCGCCATGGCGTTGCTCGCCGAGCCCGTGCCGGCCGAGACCGCCGCAAGCTGGGGGCTCATCTGGAAATGCGTCGACGACGGCGTGCTGATGGGCGAGGCGCATGCGCTTTGCGCGCGCTTCGCGGAAGCGCCGACGAGGGGGCTCGCCCTCACCAAACAAGCCCTCAACGCGTCCTCGGCGAACACGCTCGAAAGGCAGCTCGAGCTCGAGCGCGATTTGCAGCGCGAGGCCGGTCGCACCCAGGATTACGCCGAGGGCGTGCGCGCCTTCGTGGAAAAGCGCAAGGCGAATTTCAAGGGTCGGGCATGAGCGTGAAAGCCCAAGCTCCGCACGATCCCCTTCGGCTCGAAACGGCATATCGGCCATGAGCACCGACAGGCTCGCGCGCGCGGCTGCGGACGCGATGTGGGCGCAGGACACCGCAAGCCGCGCCCTCGGCATGGCGATCACCGAGATCGCGCCCGGGGCCGCGACGCTCACCATGCCGGTCTCCGACACGATGGTGAATGGTCATGGCCTCTGCCATGGCGGCTATATTTTCATGCTCGCCGATTCTGCTTTCGCCTTTGCCTGCAACAGCCACAATCAGCGCGCCGTGGCGCAGCATTGCGCCATCACCTTTCTCACCCCGGGGCGACTGGGCGATGTGTTGACAGCGCGCTGCAGCGAGGTGTCGCGGGCGGAGCGCTCCGGCGTCTACGACGTTAGAGTCACGCGCCAGGATGATGAAGTTATCGCCGTTTTTCGTGGGCTCTCACGCACCGTGAAGGGCACGCTCGTGCTCGAGACGGGCGTGTGAGGAGCGAATGGCAAATAGCGAGTAGAAGAGGGAGGAGGGAGTGGCGCAACGATGCGAGTCCTCGCCCACTGTTCACCATTCACCTTTCCACTATTCACTTTTCACGCTTTCGCTAATCGCTACTCGCAAGAGAGGGAGATGATGATGCGCCTCGGGGATCCCCCGCTGCCCGGCAGTCTCGATCCGATCGAGACCGCCTCGCGCGATGAGATCGCCGCGCTACAGACGAAGCGCCTCAAGGCGACGCTTTCGCATGCGTATGAGAGGGTGCCTGCGTACCGAAAAAAATTCGAGGCGGCTTGCGTCCATCCGAATGATTTCAAGCGGCTCGAGGATTTGCGCAAATTCCCTTTCACCAGCAAGGCGGATCTGCGCGAGAACTACCCTTTTGGCCTTTTCGCCGTGGCGCGCGAGAAGATCGCGCGCATTCACGCCTCCTCGGGCACCACCGGCAAGCCCACCGTCGTCGGTTACACAAAGGCCGATCTCGAGACCTGGGCCGCGCTCATGGCGCGCTCGATGCGCGCGTCCGGCGCGCGGCCCGGCATGCTCGTCCACATCGCTTACGGCTACGGGCTCTTTACGGGCGGTCTCGGTGCGCATGGCGGAGCCGAGAAGCTCGGCTGCGGGGTGGTGCCGATGTCGGGTGGCATGACCGAGCGGCAGGTGCAGCTCATCCGCGATTTTCGTCCCGACGTGATCATGGTGACGCCCTCCTACATGCTGGCGATCCTCGACGAGTTTCGCCGGGTCGGCGTCGACCCGCGGGCCTCTTCGCTTAAGATCGGCGTTTTCGGCGCCGAACCCTGGACAAACTCGATGCGGACCGAGATCGAGGAAGAGTTCGACATGCATGCGGTCGATATCTACGGCCTCTCCGAGGTCATGGGCCCGGGAGTCGCCAACGAATGCGTCGAGACCAAGGACGGGTTGCACATCTGGGAAGACCATTTCCTTCCCGAAGTGATCGACCCCTCGACAGGCGACGTTTTGCCGGAGGGCGAAAAGGGTGAACTCGTCTTTACTTCGCTCACCAAGGAAGCGATGCCGGTGATCCGCTATCGCACGCGCGACCTCACGCGGCTGCTTCCCGGCACGGCGCGCTCGATGCGGCGCATGGAAAAGATCACGGGGCGGTCGGACGACATGATGATCCTGCGCGGCGTGAACGTCTTTCCGACGCAGGTCGAAGAAGAGCTTCTCAAGCTCGATTCGCTCAGCGCCCATTACCAGATCGTGCTGACGCGCAAGGGCAGGCTCGACGAGATGGAGATCCTGGTCGAGGCGCGGCCGCACGCGGCTTCCGACGACGAGCGGACCGCGGCCGCCAGGAGGCTCAAGCAATCAGTGAAGAGCTTCATCGGCGTCACCGCGAAGGTGACAGTCGCCGCACCCGGCACAATCGAGCGCTCGCTCGGCAAGGCGAAACGGGTGATTGATAAGCGAGTAGCGAATAGCGAATAGCGAGTATTTGCGCCTGGATTTTTGCGCCCTTGGTGAACCGCGAAAAGCCAGCTTTCGCTACTCGCTACTTGCTATTTTTCCAAAAGGACCGCCCGGCATGCCTCCGGCAACGCCGAGAGCGGCAAGGGCGGGCGGGGTTTGCCGGGCGTGGGATGCAGCACTTCGGGCTGGAACCAATAGGCGAGATCCTTTTCGGCGCAGCCATCGCCCTCGGGTGGTGCATCTTGTTCCTCGCAAGCTGATGCGCCCCCCGGGCATGCGAGACGGATGTGAATATGGTCGTCATGCCCCCAATAGGGGCGCACCTTCGTCATCCAACCGCGATCGGAGCCCGCCGTTCTGCAAAGCTCCTTCTTGATCGCCGCGTTCACGAAGATGCGCGTGACCTCGGGCTGCTCGGCCGCGGCCTTAATCAGGCCGAGATGCGCCGGTGTCCAGACGGAATGGTCGACCGTCAGCCGGTCGTGTGCCACGACATTCACGGCCGACTTCTCTTCGCGCTCGTCACGCGACAATGTGTAAGACGGCATGGGAGTGAGCCAGATATCGGCATCGAGTCCGATTTGATGCGAGGCGTGGCCGGTCTTCATCGGGCCGCCGCGCGGTTGCGACATGTCGCCGATCAGAAGGCCTGGCCAGCCAAACTTGCGTGCGTCGCGCGCGATATGCTCGATCGTCCGCACCAGCACGGGCATGCCCCAGAAGCGGTTGCGCGAGAGCCGCATCACCTGCCAATCCTCTCCGTCGAGCGGCAGAGGCACGGCGCCGGCAAGGCAACCCTTCGAGAAAAAGCCGATCGGACGCGGCGCTCCCGATGAGGGTTTCGCCACGGCGCCAAAGAGATCGCGCGCCGGCTCATTCTCGATCTCCGTGGCGCGGGGCGCGGAGACGAAGGTCAAGAGGGCCATCGTAACGAGCGCGGCGTGCGCCAAAAAATGCAGCTTGACTGCCGCCGGAATCCAGAGGGCGGGTTTGACGAAGTGCGCGCGCCACGATCGCAGAAAGAACGGAGCTTTCGGCATGAGTGAGAGCTTCCTACGGCTCGGTAGTCGGGTCAACGGAAGGTGAGCCGGGCGCCCGCACCCATCGCATGTGGTCGCGTTTCCATTCCGCCGGCGAATCAGCAATGATACAACTTCAGAGGGGCGAGAGCGCGCTCGCCGCACGTAAAGGCAATGTGCCGTGCGAGATTAACGCGAAGGGGAGGAAAGAAGATGAACGATGCAAGAAGCGAAAATCGCGCCGCCGCCATTTTGGCGCGGCTCGACCGGCTTCCCAGCACCCGCCACGTCTGGACGCTCGTCACGCTGCTCTCGCTCGGCGGCATGTTCGAATTCTACGATTTGTTCATGACCGCCTATGTGGTGCCTGGCCTTGTGAAGGCAGGGCTTCTCAAGGATGTCCAGGTCGGCATTTTTGCAGGTCCCGCGCTTTTCGTGGCATCGACTTTTTTCGGCCTTTTCATCGGCACCTTCCTGTTCGGCTATGTGGCGGATCGCTATGGACGCCGGACCATCTTCACCTATTCGATGCTCTGGTATTGTGCCGCCACCTTGGTGATGGCCTTTCAGAACACCGGGCTCGAAGTGTGTCTGTGGCGCCTGATTGCGGGCATCGGCATCGGGGTCGAGCTCGTCACCATCGACACTTATCTTTCCGAGCTCGTGCCGAAATCGCTGCGCGGGCGCGCTTTCGCTTTCAATCAGGCGGTGCAATTCGCCGTGGTTCCGGTCGTCGCGTTCATCGCCTACATGCTGGTGCCGACGAGCCCCTTCGGCCTCGACGGCTGGCGCTGGGTGGTGCTCATCGGCTCGGTGGGAGCGCTTTTCGTCTGGTTTATCAGGCGCGCCGTGCCGGAGAGCCCTCGCTGGCTCATCAACCATGGCAAGCTCGACGAGGCCGAAAGCGTTACGGCCGCGATCGAAAAGAAAGTGGCGGAGGATCTCCGGGGCGCGCCTTTGCCGACCCCTGCCGCCCACGAGGTCGAGAAAGCCGACCCGATGGGCCGTTTCGGCGAGATCTTCGAGCCGCCCTACCGCGCCCGAACCATCATGCTGATGGTCTTCCAATTCTTCCAGACCTTCGGCTTTTACGGTTTTGCCGCCTGGGTGCCGACCCTCATCACCCAGCAGACCGGCATCAATCTCGGCGCGAGCCTGCTCTATTCCTTCATCATCGCCATCGCGAACCCGTTCGGTCCGCTGCTCGCGATGAGTTTCGCGGACAAGTTCGAGCGCAAATGGCAGCTGGTCGGTGCCGCGTTCGGCATCGGTCTCTTCGGTGTCATGTTCTCGTTCCAGAGCCAGATGGAGCTTCTAATCCTTTTCGGCGTGCTCATCACGCTTTCCAACAATGTGCTCTCCTACTCTTTTCACAGCTACCAGACCGAGCTCTTCCCGACGCGGATTCGCGCACGGGCCGTCGGCTTCACCTATTCGTTCAGCCGGATCAGCACGGTATTTGCGAGCTTCATCATCGCTTATTTCCTGCAGGTCGCAGGAACCAAGGGCGTCTTCGGCCTTATCGCCTTCGCCATGGCAATGGTCGTGATCTCCATCGGGTGCTTCGGCCCGCGCACGCGCGAGCTCCAGCTCGAGCAGATTTCGAAATAGTGGATTGAGCGTGTACTGCGCTTTTCAGCACATATTGCCGGGGCGGGGGCCGACCGCTGCGCCTTAGTTGAGGGCGGCCTTTGCGTCGCCTCCTCGCGTTTGTCAGCATAGGTGCATCCCCTATGCTGGCGCGAGCGCGGGGATCAACGTTGCGCCATGCGACCGAGATCCCGGTTCAGAAAGGAGAATGACGATGCTCAAGCTTGCGATCATCCACATCTCTGTTGGCCCTCCCGTTGCCGGCTTTCGCTCAAGACAGCGGGCAAATTCAGATGCTGAACGATCAGTTTGCCGACGCCTTCAACCGGGGCGATGCCTTGACGCTCGCAACCATGTACACCGAGGAGGCTGTGGTGCTGCCCGCCGGCGCCCCTCTGGTGCGGGGTCGCGAGGCGATCCAGAACTTCTGGAAGAAAGGCGCCGAGCAGCTGGAAGGCATGCGGCTGACGACCCTCGATGTCCAACCACTCGGCAATGACGCGGCGCGCGAGATCGGCACGTTCGTGCTCAAGACCAAAGGCCAGTCGCCTCAGCAGCTTGACGGCAAATACGTCGTCATCTGGCAGAAGGACGGCGGAAAGTGGAAGCTCTCGACCGATATCTGGAATGCCAACAAGTGAGGCGAAGCTCGATAGCCCTCCGGCGGAGGGTTGGCGCTCCAGATCCGTTCAGCAGTTCGGAGAGGCCGACGCGCAGACCCCGAAAGGAACTGTGAGGGCGCACGCGCGTATATTCAGCGGCTCCGGACGATCGATCGCAAGCAGCGTTGACGATGATGAAGAGCTCCATTCTCACCGCGGCGTCAGTAGGGGCCTTCCTTGCATTCGGGGGCGCCGAGGCCAACGCCTTCGTTTGCGGGCCTGGTATCTATCGCCCGGAATGCGTCCACAGACATCATCAGTACGAGCGCGGAGTCTATCCGGGCAACGTCTATCCGGGGAACGTCTATCGTGGGGGCGTTTATCCGGGTGGCGTCTACCCCGGATATCCGGGAGGCGTCACTCGGAACATCGGACCGAACCAAATCACTCCGGGTGGCGCGACGATCCCCGGCGGAAGGTGAAGTGGGCGAGGCTTTGTTGGCTCCCCTGACCGGAAGGTCAAAAGCCTAACGCTTCGGCTCATAGCGGCTGATAACTCAGCTTGCCGAGTAAAGGTCGAAGGTCGAACAACGCTCTTCTCTTGTGGGCCGGTCTTCGCACATGTAGGACGCTACACGCGATGCCTGATCCCTCTCAGCTCATCCTTTTCCTAGCGGCGGCATTGGTGCTCGCCATCACGCCCGGTCCTGGCATTTTCTACGTGGCTGCGCGCACCCTCGCGGGCGGACGCGCGGAAGG
>JAFBAS010000096.1 GCA_019247605.1 Hyphomicrobiales bacterium | reverse complement strand
AGGAAACAGTCACCGACGATTCGCAAGGCGTGCCCCTCTCGATGATCAAGGAGCTCACGCGCTATTGGGCAAACGAGTACGACTGGCGCAAGGTCGAGAGGAGGCTCAACGCCTTGCCGCAGTTCATAACTGAAATTGATGGGCTTGACGTTCATTTTATTCATGTCCGTTCGAAGCATGAAAATGCATTGCCGCTGATCGTCACCCACGGGTGGCCCGGCTCGGTCATTGAGCAGCTGAAGATCATCGCTCCACTGACGGACCCCACGATGGATAACGCGAGCGCCGCGGACGCCTTCCATCTCGTGATTCCGTCGATGCCGGGCTACGGCTTTTCGGGCAAGCCGACCACAACCGGGTGGGATCCTCAACGCATCGCACGCGCTTGGGTCGTGCTGATGAAGCGGCTCGGCTACTCGCATTTCGTCGCCCAGGGTGGAGATTGGGGTTCGCCCGTGTCGAACGAGATGGCCAAGCTGGCGCCGCCCGAATTACTGGGCATCCATGTCAACCTGCCCGGTGTCCTTCCGCCCGAGATTGTGAAGGCGCTGCAATCCGGCGACCCTCCACCAACAAGGCTATCTGCAGATGAAGAACTTGCTTTCGAGCAGCTCAAGCTGTCCTTTGCCAAGCGTCGTGCCTACGCGCAGATCATGGGAACGCGCCCGCAGACGCTCTCGGGATTGGCGGATTCCCCTGCTGGTCTAGCGGCCTGGCTGCTCGACCATGGCGATGGCTACGCCCAGCCGGCGGCGGCGATTACCTCGGCGGTGCTGGGACACACAGTAAGCGGGCACTCCGCAGGCGACCTCACGCGCGACGATGTCCTCGATAACATCACGCTCTACTGGCTAACCAACACTGCGATTTCCTCGGCGCGACTTTACTGGGAAAACAAGACCAATCTTTACCTCGCGGCCAACGTGTCCATTCCGGCGGCCGTGACCGTTTTCCCTGGCGAGAGTTTCCAAGCCCCCCAGAGCTGGACGAAGCAGGCCTACCACAAGCTGATCTATTTCCATCGGGCTGACAAAGGCGGTCATTTCGCGGCCTGGGAGCAGCCGCAACTCTTTTCCCAAGAGGTTCGTGCGGCCTTCAGAACATTGCGCACATAGTCGCACGCGGCCCCAATCCGTGCTGTGTGACGACGAGATGATGACGGACGAATTTTCTTGGCGCGACCCCGGTTCGGCGATGACCGCTTCAGGTCTCTTCCGGACTAGCCATCTCGGGACTTAGCTTGCACATCCCCGATCGCCGAGGCGGTTCGTCCGCTCGACCTTCAAGTTCGCAGCGGCCTCCATACTGGCGAGCGGCCCAGGCTTACAAACTCCTGGCCGATGATTTCAATCTGATCGTCAAGAGGGACGGGATCAGGGCAGCCGCGCGAGCCCTGCGGAACCAATTTGGTACTCCTGTAACCCAGGGAACAGGTGTGCCCAATCCACTCTGGTATCATCGGGACAACAGCATCGAGCCAATAAATAGAATTTCATAAGAAGCGTCGTAAAATGGGAGGGCTTTATGACCGGCATTCGCACACTCGGTATCGATATTTCTCATTATAGCGGGGATATCGATTGGACCACCGCAGCAAACCAAAAAATACATTTTGTGTTTGCTAAGGCATCAGAGCTGTTTTTCTCCTCTTCAGGAAAAATAATTAAGGCTGCGGATAAATATTTTCCCGGCTATTGGAGCTCACTGTCCAAAACTTCCCTGAAGCGAGGCGCCTACCACTTTTGCCGCCCCGGTGTGGACGCGAAGGCCTCGATCGACTTTTTTCTATCGGTGTACAAACCTGCGTCGGGTGATTTGCTTCCAACCCTCGACATTGAAGATCAATACGCGGACGATAGAACCGTTCCTACGCAGCAAAAGATCGATCAAATAAGCACGATGATTGCTTATCTTTCGGAAAAGCTCCCCAAAAAAAGAAAACCTATCATCTACACAAAACAGCGAGTTTGGAAGGCACTCGGCGATCCCGACACATTTGGATGCCCTTTATGGGTAATCGATTACAATGGAACGACAGATCCAAAACTGCCCAAAGCTTGGGATAACTTTTCATTCTGGCAGTATTCCCAGAACAGACAGTTTCCAGGCGTAAATGGAAATGTCGATCCAGATTACTTCAATGGCCGCCCTGAGGACCTGAGCGCATTGTGCCTCTGATCAACAATGCTTATCTGACCATAGGAGAGTAAAATGTCGTTGGAGCAATTAATTAACTACGTTATTTCCCTCGAACCAGCGCGCCTCATCCAAACTTTTTGGACAGTTCCAGCTGGAATAGTCGCATTATATTTCTATGGCCGGCTTCACTTTAACTCGCCTGAATATATGATCGACTGGGCCGAAAATCGCGACGGCGCTGCAGCAGGAGGGGACCAGGCGCGGCTCATTACGCCCACGCCGCCAATATTCACAACCCGGCGTTCTAGGTACAATAGTTATGCCTATAAGTACATACTAATATTAGAAGCAGCCTTCATTGCAATGGTCTTTGGTGGGAGCCTAGTTTACGACATCAGCCGCGTTTCGCAAATTGACATCCCCAATCTCACCGCGGAGACGGTACAGTACAGAGTAGTATTTGCGCTGTTTGCACTAACGGGCCTACTGTCATCGTTTCCAGGCTTTAAGGATGTTGATGGTTGGATACTCGGTAAATTACACAGGGCGGCATTTATTCCGGCCGATGCTCGGGACTTGGCTGAAAATTTACATAATTGCAAGTTCGTACCGTCAGAGCGCACAATTAAATCAGTTCGGGCGGATCTTACCATGCGGGACACGACGCGAGTCGCTTGTGGCTCAATAGAGGGAACCCTAGAATCCAAAGTTTTTCAGCTGTTATGCCTCCGCACTCAGATCCAGACAAACCAAGCAAACGATGATAGGTTTCACGTTTTCCGCATAGCCCTGGCCCGCGATTTGAATTTTATTGCGAATCAAACCCAGGGGCTCAGATTGGAGGTTAAAGCATATTTGCGAGAGCAAGAACGGCTTGTTCCCGAAAGCGCATCTAATATTGATACGTACATAAATGACAACCTTAAAAACGAAGACGTGTCGGAATTGTCTCAGCGACGGCAAAAGTTGTCAGATAAATGCGACACGTTGCGCGAGACTATATGTCTTCTGATAGCAGTATCCTTATTTGCAACAGAATTCACGCGGGACAGGATCAACGCTGCGATCCGTGAAATGGGATTCGAAACAGGAGTACGCCGCCTACCGCCACTCGACTGGGACGCAGTGGCTTTGGTGACAATCTCCACGTTCGTGCTCACGCTTGCGTTCAACGTAATTTACGGAGTGTTGGCTTATCTGCTGGGCAACGCGAATGTGCCGGAGTTTATGCTAAACAAGCAAAGCATCCTCCGCTTCGCTTTGCTCTATACAGTGGGTTACGCCGTCGTTCTGTGGGTGGCTATCCATTTCAAGCGTAAATGGAGTGGTCAAGGGCGGCGAGACCAACACCGTCCGGAGAATCTCTTAATAGCACTTTATGCATATCTTTGGACAGTTCCGATCAATCTCACGATAGGGTATTTGCTGAGAGGATATATTACATATGCGTCATTCTTATATGCTGTAAATCAATCAATACTCGCATACTTTATTGGTATGTATATAGACAAGTCTTTGCGGACAACTAGGATATACATCGGAATGTCTATCGCACAGGGCTTAATCCAGGCCACCTGGATGCCTATCGCGGCATATTATTCCCCTACATTGCAAGGAGCAAACGGTGGCATCTTTCTTAATATATTTGGCTTTGTTCAAACATTTATTTCCGGCTGCACAATCGGTGTTGTGTTTCAGTATTTTTACACATCCACGGCGGGGCCCGCGAAGGTTGAAAGCACGTCAGGGTCCGTCGGCGGCCAGATCGTGGAGGGCCAGCCCGCGAGCTAATATGCCGAGTGGCAAAATATGAGTCACCGATTTCTGGAACAGCGGCTTGCAATGGTGACATGCCCCCGCGGTCACACCCCGCTTGTTGTCAAAAACGTGCTCAAATCCTGAACTCCCTATACCCCCTGGGGAACAAAAAAAGAACTTGCGTTCGAGAACAAACCGTGCACAATGCGTCTCGTCGAGCCGATTGAGCTTCGGGCGGCATCGTGCCACATAGGGAGAAGACTGATGGGTCAAGTCGTGCGGCTGGAAGGGGTTTCGGTGGATAAGACGAAGGCGTTGGATGCGGCACTCTCCCAGATCGAGCGCGCCTTCGGCAAAGGCTCGATCATGCGGCTCGGCAAGGGAGAAAAGCCGGTCGAAATCGAGACGATCTCCACAGGTTCGCTCGGGCTCGACATCGCGCTCGGCGTCGGAGGGCTGCCGCGCGGACGCGTCATCGAGATTTTCGGCCCCGAATCGTCCGGCAAGACCACGCTTGCGCTCCATTGCGTCTCCGAGGCGCAGAAGAAGGGCGGCGTGTGCGGCTTCATCGATGCCGAGCACGCGCTCGATCCGGTTTATGCGCGCAAGCTCGGCGTGAACCTCGACGACCTCTTGATCTCGCAGCCCGACACGGGCGAGCAGGCGCTCGAGATCGCCGACACGCTCGTGCGCTCGGGCGCTATCGACGTGCTCGTCGTCGACTCGGTCGCTGCACTCACGCCGCGCGCCGAAATCGAGGGGGAGATGGGGGATGTGCAGCCGGGTTCGCAAGCGCGTTTGATGAGCCAGGCCTTGCGCAAGCTCACGGGATCGATCAGCCGTTCCAACACGATGGTGATTTTCATCAATCAGATCCGCATGAAGATCGGCGTGATGTACGGCTCGCCGGAGACGACGGCGGGCGGCGTCGCCTTGAAGTTCTATTCCTCGGTGAGGCTTGACATCCGCCGCATCGGCTCGATCAAGGATCGCGACGAGGTCATCGGCAACACGACGCGCGTCAAGATCGTCAAGAACAAGGTCGCCCCGCCCTTCAAGCAGGTGGAATTCGATATCATGTACGGCGAAGGTGTCTCCAAGCTCGGCGAGCTCGTCGATCTCGGGGTCAAGGCCGGCATCGTCGAGAAATCGGGCGCTTGGTTCTCCTTCGACAGCCAGCGCATCGGGCAAGGACGCGAGAACGCCAAGCAGTTCCTTCGCCAGCATCCCGAGATCGCCGAGAAGATCGAAACCGCCATCCGGCAAAATTCCGGTCTCATCGCCGAGCGCATCTTGCAAGATACGGGGCCCGAGGAAGAAGGCGAATAGCGGACGCAAACGTTCTGCGACTTCGGGGGCGCATGCACCGAGCAGTGAGGAGGCTTTGGGAGGAGATGCACCGTCCTCCCCTCGCCTCCTTATGCGTGTTCGAGCGCCAATCACAAGCGACAGGATGCCTTTCAGCACAGCTGCCGCAAATCGAATCATAGAAATGCCTTGGCCGATATCCGAGCCCGAGATCGGCTCCGGCTTGGAAACAGCGTGAGTGTCAAAACAGAGGAAAATGACAGATGGGCACGTGGGGAATGGGGAGTTTCGAGAATGATGGGGCTGCCGATTTCGCCTGGGATATCGCCGAGGGCGGTCTGCCGGTGATCGAAAAGGCTTTCGACAATGTCTTGGCCGCAAAGGATTCGCATTTTGAAGGCGGTAACGAAGCCATCGCAGCGGCGGAGGTGGTTGCCAAACTGAGCGGTCGCGGATCTCCGTCCTTGGACGAGATCCAAGAGCGTGAGGAAGATGCCGAGGTCGAGGAGTTCACGCTCGTAAAATGGATCGCGAGCGTAAAGGCTCCCGCAAGCGAGGAGCTCGTCGAAAAGGCACGACGCGCTGTCGCCCGCGTTCTCGCCGATTCGGAGCTGGCCGAGTTATGGCGCGAGAGCAAGAATTTCGACGAGTGGAAACGGAATGTCGATGATCTGGCGAAGCGTCTCGCTGCCGCACCTTGATGCGAAGATGGCGCCTGCGGGGGGAGGGTCGTGCTCCAGATTCGCCCTGAAATGCGAGCGCATAGCCGTCTCGAGCGTCACGCACGCTAAGGGGGGTGTAAGAGCCCCAGTGGGATTTCGTGGGGGATTTTACGAACGAATTCACAAAATGCATGGGGACCATTGGTGAATCATTGCATCTGCTCAGCGCCATATTCGGAAAGCCGCGGGCACCCTTTCGGGCGCGCGAAAGCGCGGCGGACGCGCAAGGCGGGGGCCGACTGGCCATCGCGCTGCAACGTTGCCGTTGTCGCGCCGGATTTTCACGTTCCGCAGCGAGCTGAAGGCGCCTCCCTTCTGGACAGTGCAGACACCCCACCCTAAAACGCGCTTTCCAGCACGCCCCGCTCCAGGCGCGCTCGCATCGCAAGTTTGTGCAAGGTTTGGGAATGACCGGCGTCAACGAGATCCGATCGCATTTTCTCGATTATTTCGAGCGCGAGGGGCACCGCGTCGTGCCGTCCTCGAGCCTCGTGCCGCGCAACGACCCGACATTGATGTTCACGAATGCGGGGATGAACCAGTTCAAGAACATCTTCACCGGAGCCGAAAAGCCGGCCTTTCCGACCGCCGTCACGTCGCAAAAATGCGTGCGCGCCGGCGGCAAGCACAACGATCTCGAAAATGTAGGCTACACCGCGCGCCATCACACCTTCTTCGAGATGCTCGGCAACTTCTCCTTCGGCGATTACTTCAAGGAACGCGCGATCGAGCTCGCCTGGCATCTCGTCACCAAGGAATTCGCGCTTCCGGAGCATCGGCTCACCGTCACTGTCTATGCCGAGGACGATGAAGCCTTCGCGCTTTGGCGCAAGATCGCGGGCCTTCCCGAAAGCCGCATCATCCGCATCCCGACCTCGGACAATTTTTGGTCCATGGGCGACACCGGGCCTTGCGGCCCCTGCTCGGAAATCTTCTACGATCACGGCGACCATATTCCCGGCGGGCCGCCCGGTTCGCCCGACGCGGACGGGGATCGCTTCATCGAGATCTGGAACCTCGTCTTCATGCAGTTCGAGCAGCGCGCCGGAGGCGAGCGCGTGCTGCTGCCGAAGCCCTCGATCGACACCGGGATGGGACTCGAGCGCATCTCGGCGGTGCTGCAAGGCACGCACGACAATTACGCCATCGATCTCATGGGCGCGCTCATCGGAGCGGTCGCCGATGCGACCGGCGTCGATCCCGATGATCCGCGCGGCGTGAGCCACCGGGTGATCGCCGACCATCTGCGTGCTTGCGCCTTTCTCATCGCCGACGGCGTCTCCCCGGCGAATGAAGGGCGCGGTTATGTGCTTCGCCGCATCATGCGCCGCGCCATGCGCCATGCGCATCTCCTTGGAACCAAGGAGCCCTTGATGTGGCGTCTCGTCCCGGCTCTGCAACGCGAGATGGGCACAACCTACCCCGAGCTCATCCGGGCCAGCGCGCTCATCACTGAGACCTTGCGGCTCGAGGAGACGCGCTTTCGCTCAACACTCGCGCGCGGCCTTGCGATCCTCGATGGGGCGACGCGCGACCTCGCGGCCGGAGCGAGCCTCGAAGGCGCCACCGCCTTCATGTTGCACGACACTTACGGCTTCCCGCTCGACCTCACGCAGGACGCGTTGCGGCTTCGCGGCATCAAGGTCGATGTCGATGGCTTCGAGGCGGCGATGGAGGCGCAGCGCCAACAGGCTCGCGCCGGCTGGGCGGGTTCGGGTGAGGCGCGCACGGAAGACATCTGGTTCACCGAGCGCCAGCAGCACGGCGCGACTGAATTCCTCGGCTATGACGCCTTGAGCGCGGAGGCGGTCGTTGTTGCCTTGTTGCGAGAGGGGCGCGAGGTGAAGGCGCTCGCTGCCGGCGAAACGGGTGAGATGCTCCTCAACCAGACGCCCTGCTACGCCGAATCCGGCGGGCAGGTCGGCGACACGGCGCTCGTCACGGCGCCAGGCATCACGGCTCGCGTCACCGACACGCAAAAACGGCTCGGCGATCTTTTCGTGCACAGCGTCACCGTCGATCACGGCGTGCTCGCGCCCGGCGCGCAAGTTGCCGTAGCGGTCGATGCCGCGCGGCGCGCCGCCATCGAAGCCAATCACTCGGCTACCCATCTCGCCCATGAGGCGCTGCGTCGCGTGCTCGGCGAGCATGTGGCGCAAAAGGGCTCGCTCGTCGCGCCAGACAGGCTGCGCTTCGACTTCTCGCAACCGCGCCCGTTGACGCCGCAGGAGCTGCGCCGGGTCGAGGACACGGCGAATGCCGCGATCCTCGAGGACGCGCCCGTCGACGTCAAAGTCATGGCGCTCGACGATGCTCTCGCAAGCGGCGCCCGCGCTCTGTTCGGCGAGAAATATGGCGATGTGGTTCGCGTCGTCTCGATGGGCCAAGACGGGGAAGGCTCGAACAAGCCCTTCTCGATCGAGCTTTGCGGGGGCACGCATGTGGGCCGCACGGGTGAGATCGGGCTCCTCGCGATCGTCTCGGAGAGCGGCGTCGCTTCGGGCGTTCGGCGCATCGAGGCGCTCACCGGGAATGCGGCGCGTGCTCATTTCAATGCCGAGAGCCAAGCATTGGGCGAGATCGCGCAGCGACTCAAGGTGCGCAAGGAAGAGGTGGGCGCGCGGGTGGGCGAGCTCATCGAGGACAAGCGCCGCCTCGAGCGCGACCTCGCCGAGCTTCGCCGCAAGCTCGTCGCCGGGGCCGGCTCGAGCGGGGCCGGCACGCGCCGCGACGTCGGGGGAGTTCCGTTCCTCGGCCTTGTCCTCGACGGCGTGCCGGCGGGTGAGCTCAAGAGCTTGATCGACGAGCGAAAGCGTGAGCTCGGCTCCGGTATCGCCGCCATCGTGACGCGGGGCGCGGACGGCAAGGCCACGCTTGCGGTCGGCGTGACGCCGGATCTCGTCGATCGCTGGGATGCGGTGAGCCTGGTCAAGGCCGGCGCGCAAGCGCTCGGGGGGCGCGGCGGGGGCGGCAGGCGCGATCTCGCCCAAGCGGGCGGCCCGGACGGCTCGAAGGCCGAGGCCGCGCTCGAGGCGATCGAAGCCGCCATTCCGGCCGCGGCTTGATCGCAAACCCGCGTCGCGCTTGAACTCGCGCGAGCTCCATGGGACGGAAAACGGCCTGAAGCGGCGCGCTCGCCCGCGGAGCCCACGCGCTTGCGGCAGCGGGTTTCGCCCTATACCAGGGCATTCATGTCGATGATCGAGCGGCCGCTGCCTTATTTCACCCGGATCGCGTATCCGGTGCTGCGCCGCCTCGTGCTCGAGCACGGACGCGCGCATGTGTGGGGCTATGCGCTCGCCTTCGTCTTCATGGCGCTCGTCGCGGCCTCGACCACCTATTCGGCCTTTCTGCTCAAGAGCATCATCAACGGCTTGATGATCGAGCGGGATTTTCGCGGCTTGCGCATCCTCGCCTTCACGGTTGCCGGGCTTTACCTCGTCAAGGGCTTTGCGACCTACGGGCAGATCGTGACCTTGTCACGCATCGGCAACCGCATCATCGCGTCGGTTCAAGAGCGGCTGTTCGACCGGCTCATGGAGCAGAACGTCTCCTATTTCCACGAGCGGCGCTCGAGCGAATTCATGTCGCGCCTCACACTTGCGGCGAACGGGGCCCGCGACGTGCTGCAGGCGCTCATCACCTCGGTCGGGCGCGACGCCCTAACCGTGGCCGGCCTCGTGGGCGTGATGATCATCCAAGACCCGGCACTCACGGTGATCGCGCTCGCGGGCCTTCCTTTCATCGGCGTGATGCTCGGCAGATTGATCAAGCGCGTGCGCAAACATGTGCTGCGCTCCTTTCATGGGGTCACGCGCATTCTCGACATCATGCTCGAGGCCGCCCAAGGCGTGCGCATCGTCAAGTCATTCAACCTCGAAACGCTGATGCGCAAGCGCATGCACGATACCGTGCACGAGGTCGAGCGCGCGGCAAACAAGATTGCGGCCATCCAGGCGATGGCGAGCCCGCTTTCCGACACGCTCGGCGGTCTCGCGGTCGCGGGTGTCATCCTTTACGGCGGCTGGCGCGTAATCCAGGGTGGGCATGATCCGGGCGCTTTCTTTTCCTTCATCGGCTCCTTGCTGCTCGCCTACGAACCGGCAAAGCGCCTGGGTCGACTCAATCTCGAGATTCAGAACGGACTCATCGGCGTCACCTTGATGTACGAGGTGCTCGATGCGCCCTCGCTCGAGCCCCGCGCCGAAGGCTTGCCGGCTCTGCGCGCAACGGGCGGGCGCGTCACGCTGAGCGATGTGAGCTTCGCCTATCCGGGTCGGGGCGAGGTACTCGAGCATTTGAGCCTCAGCGTCGAGCCCGGCAAGACGACGGCGCTCGTCGGCGGATCGGGGGGCGGCAAGAGCACGATCCTCAACCTCGTGTTGCGCTTCTTCGACCCGAGCTCGGGCGAGATCCGCATCGATGGGCAGAACACGCGCGACGTCGACATTGCCTCCCTGCGGGGCGCGATCGGCTATGTGAGCCAGGATGTCTATCTGTTCCGCGGCTCGATTCGCGACAACATCGCGCTCGGCAAGCCCGGCGCGAGCGAGGAGGACATCGTCAGCGCCGCCAAGGCCGCCCACGCGCATGCCTTCATCAGCGGCTTTCGCCTCGGCTACGATACTGATGTCGGCGAGCTCGGCACGCAGCTTTCCGGCGGCCAAAAGCAACGTATCGCGATCGCGCGCGCCTTCCTGAAGAACGCGCCGATCCTTCTGCTCGACGAGCCGACCGCCTCGCTCGATCCGGAATCGGAACGCGAAGTGCAAAAGGCGCTCGATGAATTGGGACGCGGACGTACCACGCTTGTCGTCGCGCACCGGTTGCAGACGGTGGTGCAGGCAAGCCGCATCTATGTGATCGAGAACGGCAAGGTAGCCGAGGCCGGCACCCATGACGAACTCATCGCCAAGGAGGGCGTCTACTTCAACTATTATGCGCGTCAGGCGCCCGAGCGAATGCTCGCGCCGACTGATCAAACGCTCGCCTCCACGCAGCGCGAGCCACCTCCCGTCGCCGCCGCCCCTCCCGAGCTCACCGGCTCACGAAAGCCTTGGGCCGCCTTGTCCCGAAGCGTCCGTGAATGACGGCCGTGAAGGCGATCGACAAGACCGCGATCAAGGTGAGCCACCAGGTTTGCGAGCCGACGAGGCCGACGCAGGCGAAGGCGAAGAGATTGACGATGGCACCGAGAAGGCAAGGCGCGATACCCTCGCCGAATTGAGCGGCGCTTCTGACCGCGAGCGCGACGAGCAAGGCGAGCGGGACGGCTCCGAGAAGGCCAAGTTCGTACCAGACCTCGAACAGGACGGATTGAGGAGCGCCGGTCGCGAGCAGGCCGGCAAGCTGGCTACGCAGGGCGGTGTCGAGGCCGTGGCCGGTGAGCAGCCTCAAAGGCTCGGCGAGCACGCTGTCTCGCCAGATCTCCCAAGGTTGCCAGGCCGACGAATCGGCCCCGAAAAGCGTGCGCGCCAAGGGCGCGATGACAAAAGGCAAGACCGGTGCCGCCATGATGGCGAGCATCAAAAGCCATTGCACCGCTTGGATGGTGAGACGCGGCGCGAGGACGCACGCCCCGAAGACGACGGCGCCGGCACTGAGCGCGAGCACCGCGCCCCGCGGCTCCGTCACCAGCGCGGCGGCGACGGCCACCGCCGCGAGCACGATCGCAAAAGCGCGCTCCGATCGCATGAGGAGCCAGGCAAGGCCGGGCCAGGCGAGCAAGGTGACGCTCAGGGCCGTGCGCACCAGAACCGGCCCCTCCCCGTCGATGGCCGTTTGCGCATTCGGCACCGTCATCACCCAGATGATGGCCGAGAGCGCGCCGACACCGGCGCCGAGCGGGGTGAGATAAAGATTAGAGGCCCGCATGCGCGCCGGCATCGAGGCGAGCGTCACGAACGCAAAAAGTCCAACGCCCGTGGCTTTGAACAGGCGCTCCCAGGCATCATCGAAGAAGGGGGTCCAGAGAAGCGAAAGCGCGGCCCAGAACAAGAGAAAAAGCAAAAGCCCGGCCGCGGGTTTCCTGAGGAGTTGCCACATGCGCCGGAACGGCTCGCGTCCTTCGCTCTCGATGAGCATCGCCATCGAGAACAGGATGGCGCCGACGGGCGCGACGACGACGACCGCATGACGCATGATGACCGCCGCGATCGGCAAGAGCGCGACCATGACGGCAAAGCCGAGGCGGCGCAGGAATCCGACTGCGTCGGCGGCCGCATCGGCCTGGGTGCCGCGCGGTCGGGTCGGAACCACGGGCCGGCCCGACCTCCTCTTCGGAGGCTTGATCTCGATCTGCGTCATGATTCGCAAAGCGCGAGCATGATCAGCTTTTCGCAAAACTCGGTCGCCGCGCACAAGAGGAATGAACGCCGCGGGACCTCGTCATCCTTCGCTCTTGCCGCGCACGAGGTGAATGATGCCGGAGAAGTCGCTGCCGCCTTCGCCCCATGCGGCATACATGCCGTAGAGCTGGGCCGCCAATGCGCCGAGCGGCGTCGCCGCGCCGCTCGCCTGCGCCGCTTCTTGCGCGAGCTTCAAATCCTTCAGCATGAGGTTCGCCGAAAAGCCCGGCTTGTAACCGCTGTTCGCAGGCGAGGAAGGGACCGGCCCCGGAACCGGACAATAGGTGGTGAGCGACCAGCATTGGCCCGATGAGGTCGAGGCGACATCGAACAAGGCTTGATGGGAAAGCCCGAGCTTTTCGGCGAGCACGAAGGCTTCGCCCACCGCGATCATCGAGACGCCGAGGATCATGTTGTTGCAGATCTTTGCGGCCTGGCCCGCGCCCGCCATCCCGCAATGCACGATTTTCTTGCCCATCGCCTCGAGAATCGGCTTGGCGCGGGCAAAAGCCTCGTCCTCTCCACCGGCCATGAAGGTCAAGGTTGCGGCCTTGGCGCCGCCCGTGCCGCCGGATACGGGTGCGTCGAGCGAAGAAAGGCCGCGCTCGCCTGCCATGGCGTGCGCCTTGCGCGCGCTTTCGACATCGATGGTCGAGCAGTCGACGAAAAGGGTTCCGGGCCGCGCAACGGGCAAGGTCGCGCTCCACACGTCTAGGACATGGCGTCCGGCCGGCAGCATGGTCACAACGATTTCGGCGCCCTCCACCGCCTCGATGGAAGACGAGGCGACCGCGATGCCCCGTTCTTTCGCCGCTTCTCGCAGGAAGGGAACGAGGTCGAATGCCGTGACGTGATGGCCGGCCTTCGCCAGGTTTTCCGCCATGGGCGCGCCCATATTGCCGAGCCCGATGAAGGCGAGCTTGGTCATGAGGCGCTCCTGGCAATCATGAGTTCCTCGACGGGTCCATTCCTTTGCCAGGCGGCAAGGTCATCGAGTGCGCGCACGCTCATTGCGCGCTTTCGCGCTTGTGACTTGGCGAGGCCCCTCAGGCGTTCCCCGCCCTCCCCGCGCAAGGGTGCGTTCATCGGCGAGAAGAGCCCGAAATTGATGTTCATCGGCTGGAACGAGCGCGGCTTCTCGGATCCGCCCCTCGCCTCATCGTCTCCTGTCGGCGATGCCGGCCGGAATTCATCGAGCTCCCCTTCCTCGCTCGCCACATGGCCGCCGGTGATGTGCGCCAACAGCGCGCCGATGGCGGTCGTCTGAGGCGGAGGTGAAAGCATCTCCCCTTCCCGCTCCGCCACGGCGAAGCGTCCGGCGATGAGGCCGATCGCAGCGCTCTCGACATAGCCCTCGCAACCGGTGATCTGGCCAGCGAAACGCAAATGCGGCATTGCCATGAGCCGCAATTGCGGATCGAGGAGCTTTGGCGAGTTGAGGTAGGTATTGCGATGCAGGCCGCCGAGCCGCGCGAACTCCGCCTTCTCGAGGCCCGGTATCATGCGAAACACGCGCGTCTGTTCCCCATGCCGGAGCTTTGTCTGAAACCCGACTATGTTGAACAAGGTGCCGAGAGCATTGTCCTGGCGCAGTTGCACCACGGCATGAGGCTTCACGGTGGGATTTCGCGGATCGGTGAGGCCGACGGGCTTCATGGGGCCATGGCGCAAGGTCTCGCGCCCACGCTCCGCCATCACCTCGATCGGCAAGCAGCCTTCGAAATAAGGGGTCGAGGCCTCGAAGTCCCGAAACTCGGTCTTGGGCGCGGCGAGCAGCGCGTCGACGAAGGCTTCATATTCTTCGCGCGTCATGGGGCAGTTCAGGTAATCGGCGCCTGACCCTCCGGGTCCGACCTTGTCATAGCGCGATTGGCGCCAAGCCACGGTCATATCGATCGTGTCACGATGCACGATCGGCGCGATCGCGTCGAAAAAGGCGAGTTCCTTTACCCCCGTTACGCCGCGGATCGCCTCGGCAAGGGCATGCGAAGTCAAGGGACCGGTCGCGACGATGGTCGTGCCCCATTCCGCAGGTGGCAGGCTCGCGACCTCGCCGCGCGCGATCGTGACGAGCGCATGGGATTCGAGCGCCTGTGTCACCGCCGAAGCGAAGCCGTCGCGATCGACGGCAAGCGCTCCTCCCGCCGGAAGCTTATGAGCATCCCCCATCCGCATGATCAGCGAATCGAGCCTCCGCATCTCCTCATGAAGAAGGCCGACTGCATTGTGCAGCGCATCATCGGAGCGGAAGGAATTGGAGCAGACAAGCTCGGCCGCATTCGCGGTCTTATGAACCGGCGTCGCCGTCAATGGACGCATCTCGTGCAGCACCACGGGAAAGCCGCGTTGCGCGATCTGCCAAGCGGCCTCGGAGCCGGCGAGGCCGGCGCCGATGACATGGACGGGCGCGGAAGAGGACATGGGGCCTGAGAATCGCGCGCTCTTCCCCATAAAGCAAGACGCCCGCTCATCGCGGGCGTCAACACTTTGCGAAAGTGTAAGAAAACCGACTTATAGGCCGGCGCTCATGCGAGCGGCGAAATCCAAATTGCCGCGCGACAGGCCGATGTCGTCGAGCTCCCGGTCGGTCAGCTGGCCGAGCTCACGCAGATTGGCGCGATAGCGTCTCCAGGCTGCGATCCGCTTTAGAATGAGTGTGATGAACATGTCGAACCCTCCGTTCTTCGAAGTGCCGTCCCGGCAACTCCGTCATCAGTGTGATTTGCTGATGGAGGATATATGTGCACTGCAACATGCAACACAACGTGCAATGCATGCCCGCAGCCATGCAATATTGCATGGAACATTCATCAAATTTTAGGAAAAGGCGTTCCGGAAGCCTTATGCCATGCACCTGCGGAATGCGGCCGGGAGAAACACTCCACGTTACGCCGGCCCGAATTCAGGGCTTTTGAGACATCGGAGCCACATAGGCGAGATCAAGGTCCCAGGGGAAATAAATCCAGGTGTCCTGGCTGACTTCTGTAACGAACGTATCGACCGTCGGTCGGCCCTGCGGCTTCGCATACACCGTGGCGAAATGGGCCTGAGGCACCATTTTCCGCACCACGAGCGCGGTGCGACCCGTGTCGGTGAGGTCGTCGATGACGAGGATACCCTTCCCGTTCGCATGCGCTCCCGAAGTCAGGCTCGAGGCGATGTCCTTGAGCACGGCCAACCGGTCCTGGCGATCCGATTCTTCGTAGCTCGAGATGCACACCGTCTCGATCAGGCGGACACCGAGCTCGCGCGCCACGATCGCCGCTGGGACGAGGCCGCCGCGCGTGATGCTGACGATGCCGGCGAAGGGAGCTTGCGAGGACAAGCGCCAAGCGAGCGCACGACAGTCCCGGTGAAACTGGTCCCACGAGACCGGAAAGGCTTTGATCGGTGGTTTCTCGACAGACATGATGCAGCTCTTTGCCGATGGGATCTCCCCCTAAGCGGGCGGAGAATTTACACCTCAGGAGGCGCCGACGCCATTTGCCCGCAATGTCATGAGCATGGTTTCCACCGCGGTTTTTGCGGCCGCGAGCGCCTGTGGGTCACGCGAGCGCACGACGAGGTTGGTGTCCGGGCGTCCTTCGTTCAAAAAAGGGTAGCTGCCGATCATCACGCCCTTGTAGGCACGCGCGATCTCGGCAAGAGGTGTCCCTATGTCGCCTTCGCGCATGCCCGCCGGAATGGTGGCCGACAGCATTTTTTGTCCTGTCTTCAGGCGCGGGGCTGCCTCATCGAGCATCGCCTGCATGATTCGCGGCACCCCCGCCATGACGATGACATTGCCGATCCAAAAGCCGGGTGCGGCCGACACCGGGTTGACGACGAGCTCGGCCCCTTGCGGAATGCGTGCCATGCGCATGCGCGCCTCGTTGAGATCCACGTTCGGGAAACGCTCTTGCATCAAAGCGACTGCCCGCGGATCGTGGTCGATGGGGACGCCGAAGGCTTTTGCCACCGCGTCCGCCGTTATGTCGTCATGGGTCGGCCCGATGCCGCCGGTGGTGAAGACATAAGTGTAGCGCCGGCGGAGCGCGTTGAGCGCCGCGACGATCTCCTCTTCCACATCCGGCACGACCCGGACCTCGGACAGATCGATTCCGATCGTGGTCAGATATTCGGCGATGTAGCCGATGTTCTTGTCTTTCGTCCGGCCGGAGAGGATTTCATCGCCGATCACGAGGAGGCCGGCGGTGACGATTTCAGCATCCATGCCGGCACTCACCCTCTCTATTCGACCGGTATTCAGCAACCCTGAGCGCTCGCCGCGCAAAGCAAACGCAGGAGCGCGATCTCGGCCGCATCAGCCGGCCTGCCGCTCAGCCGCGCTCGCGCCTTCGTGCTCGCGCTCGAAGACGTAATTCACGTGGGTGCGCAGAAGCTGGCGGTAGCCGCGCGCCTTGAGGAAGGGCTCCATGTCGGTGTGCCAGCGCCCTACCCCATCCTCCATAATGATGAGCGAGGGCCAAAGCGATTGCGCCGCGTCATGGAAAAACGGTTCGAGGATGAGATCCTCCGCGCCTTCCACGTCGAGCTTGATCGCGTCGATGCGCTCGAACTTCTCGTCGGTAACGAGCTGCATCAAGGTCGTCGCGGGGACTTTCATCGAAAGCCCGTTCGGCGAGCGCACGGCGCGCATGCTTGATTCGCCGCGGTTCTTGGTGTCCAGGAACAAGGTGAAATCGCCCGGCTTGTCGGCAACCGCGCATTGCGCCGCCTTGATCGTACCGAACGGGTTGAGCCGCATATTGGCGACGAGGCGCTCGAAGATATCGGGCTGCGGCTCGATTGCGAGAATACGCGCTGAGCGTCCGGCGAGCCCCGCGACGAAGAGCGAGTAGGCGCCGACATTGGCACCGATGTCGATGAAGCGAAGGTCCGGGCGCATATGTTCGACAAGGATTGAGCGCTCGCGGCGGTCGAAATATTGCGGCGTGAACAAGAGGCGTTTCTCGCACATGTTGTCGTAGGGGAATAAGCGCATATTGGCCCCAAACGCCTCGAAATCGACAGGGCGGCCGCGCATCGCCGTGACGACGCACTGGCGAAGTGCGAAAGCGAGCCGGCGCCCAAGCCAGGAATCCGGCATGGCGCGCGTCAGCTCGATCGCGGTCCGAGCGATCGCATTCGGCGCGAACGCGCCGAAGGGCGTGTGATCGGTGCTCACGGTCATCGGCGAAACATGTCCCATCTAGAAACAGCAGAGAATTTCATTCGCTTGTCCAACCCTCAATGAACCCGCACCGATAGTCGACCGGCGGGTGCCGTTTCGCACCGCTTTACGGCTACACCCTTTCGCGCCCCTTCACGCGCTTGAATGCCGTTCAGTTTTCGAGCACGGCAAAGCCGGTGAAGGCTCAGGGTGCGGGCGCTACCACCCTACTGCCAAGCGTGGCAAGCCCCTGGCGCATGGACGCCACGATTGCGCTTATTAGAAAACCAAACATGCCTCAATGAAGGCCGGTGCAGAGAGGGTTCACGAAGCGAGATGCCCCGCAGGTGCTTCGCTCACTCCTGCGTCAGGCTTTTGCAATCAGCCTCCACACGGAGCAAAAAGCCCGCCTGCGTTTCTTCGCGGTACGCGTCCCTCACCTTCTACAGAACGCGGGAGGTCAGCGACACATGGAAATCTTGGACGAGGACGATGAAGAATAACTGACGCGTCGTCTCCACGCCCAGCAAGCGGCGTTCGTCAGCTTTTCAGGATCACCCCGAATCGGGGCTGGCCCTTCCCACAAGGCTTTCGCTTTCGGTCATTCGGGGAGGCTCGTGTCGGAAACCCTCTGCCAAGTTGGGTCGGGATTAAACGAGGCCATGTGCTCGGCGATGATCGATGTCCGTGGGCCGAGATCCTTCTGAAAAACCGTGCCGGCGTGAAGCGCAATCGTCTTGGTGCATCGAGGAGCGGTGTCGTTCAGCCGAAGCAGCCATCGATACCCGTCCGGCTCTTTTGGCTACCGCTCACGGCGAGCATCGCTCGTATCTGCTTCCTTGCTGGTCCGCTTCGTTGGTATACCGACGCAAGGTGCCATCCGCCATGGGTTCCAAAATGGCCGGAATCTCGTCGATCGCAACTAACGTCGTGCACGACAAGGCGAGAATTCGCCGACCTCCGATTTTCTTCACCGCTTTGATCCGGCACGATGCTTTGGGCGTCGTCAGTCGTCTGCCCTCGATGATGAAGGCTTGGGCAAACGCGCTACTTGGCGTTCTGAAGGAAATTGTCTTCCCCGACCGGGAAAACAACTCCTGGCATTCCGCACGATCCTGGACCCAAGCGCCGCTGAGATCCGACTCGAAGGCACGCGCGGGCGTGATCGCCAAGCCGAGGCAAAAGCAAAGACAAGAGCAAAGGCAGAAGTAAAGGCAAAGGGCGACAGCTCCCTCAAGCACGTGACTGCGGACTCTCACAGTGCCTCCCTTCGACGATGACGGCCACGGCGTTTCGTTCGGTAAATTCTAATGCCCGCTGAATACGAGCGTCCTGATCGGAAACACCAGAGCCTGAATGCGCAGGATCAGGGCGTGCACCAGGCCCACTGCATCCACGGCATGGAACATGAAGCGCTTTACGGCGCCGACATCCGGGGAGGCGAGAAGGTCGTGATGGCTCGTATAGGCGTTGGCGACGCAGCTGCTGCCGGGCGTCACGCCATCGAGCCCGCCCTCATAAAGAGGTTCGAGGAAGACAAAGATCGTACCAGGTCGTGTCACCTGCTGCGCGTCGACGAGTTGCTCGCCCCCGCGGAACTGGCCAGCCGCGATGAAATCCTGAACTCCGCTCACCACCATCGGAATGATCGTCCATGGCTTCGAACCACAAGTCACTTCCGCGATCATTCCAACCTTCATGACCTGCGCCTCGATTTGTTCAAATCCCGCCTGTAATTGTTGCCGACCCGCCCCATCCGGGATCAGCACACCGGCCGGACGCATCAAGGGGTTCACGACATCTCCGACCCGCAAGACGAACTGCTCCACGCGGCCGGTCACGCCAGCTCGAATAGTGGTCTTGTCAAGCTCGACCTGGTCCTGGGCGAGAGCTGCCTCGGCACTTTCCTTCTCGGCTGGCAGCAGGGTGGCAAGGCGCGCCTCCGCGGCCTGCTTGTCCGCCGTTGCGGAAGTGACGGTGCCTTCACGCCCTTTCAAAGCGAGCTCGAGCTTCTCGATATCGCGGAACGCGACCATGCCTGGGTTACGACGTTGCAGCTCCTGCTTGGTTTCCAGTTCGTCGAGAACCTGCTGATAGCCGACCTTTGCCTCTTGGATTTTACCTTCCGCGGCAGCAATATCGGCCTGCGCCACTACCATCTGGGCCTCGATCTCAGACACCTTCTTTTGCGTAGCGTCGAGGGCCGCTTCCTGCTTGGAGCTGTCGAGCTTGAAAATCGGCGCCCCTTTCTCCACGTGGTCACTTCCTTGAAGAAAAATTTCGGCGACCCGACCGTTAGTCTCGGGCAATATTGGAACCGTGCGGAAGAACGCGGTGACGTTGCTCGTGGAGGGATGGTTGTAGAATATCGTCGTGATCAGCGCGACGGTGAGCATGAGGCAAGCCGTGATACCCCACCTGAGCTCGAACCATACGGAATAAAACGTGATCTCCTCCCCAAGGCGCTTGCCTTGTGCGTAGCGGCGATAAAGGTAATCGGGAAGAATAGTGAGCAAGGAGCAGAGAAGCAGCTCAAGCATGGGTCAGCTCCCTCGTGCTTGGAGGAGCGGTTGCGGCTTCTTCAAGACTTGACGATGGCATTGATCCTGAAAACTCTTGCTCGTCGGCAAGTTTTTTGTTTTCGGCACCTGCACTCTCACCTGTTCGGTGGGCAGCGAGCGTTTCAAGCGAGCCGGCCATCCTGCGTAGCGGCGTCCCGAAGTCGGGGAGGTCCACGAGCGCAAGCAGAAGCCCCGCGACCCAGAAAATGTGCATGTGCGTGAAAAGTGCGAGCAATCCCAGGACGGCAACGATCTCGAATTGCAGCTTTTGTGTCCTATGCGCCATCCGCTCCGGCAACGTATGCAGTCGTAAAAACAGAACACCGACCGCCAATACAGCCAAAATCAGAAGCACGGCCGTGATCACCATGAGGACGTCGGTCTGCCCAGGGGACACAATGAATCCCGGAAGGTGATGACCTGCGGCCGGATTCAGCTCAGCGGACATTCATGCCTCCTTCGAGAAAAGTCGGGGACCCGAAGATTGTCGTTTGCCTCCTTATGCGCAGATAGATACGATCCGACTCGACCCTCCTTCGTGCTTTGAGAACGACCCGGCGATCCACCTTCACCGCCTTGTCGAGCATAAACCAGTATCGCCAGCGGCACATTGTGATTTGTCAATTTTCAACCGCGGCTGTCATAGGACTATCCCTGGATACGTCCCAGTCCTGAAACAGAGTTTAAGCAACGGCTAGCCCGACAGGGCCAATGAATACTCCAACAATACCGAAGGCGACAAGGCCTCCGCGCACGCCAAGGAAAATGAGCACCGTAGGCAGAGGCGCCCCGCGACTGATCAGGTACGGCCGCAGCACGTCCAGAGTGCCGACGAGAAGTCCGTTCCAAGCAAGCAGAATCTGTGTCGCGGGAGATATCGAAGCTGAAGCGTGACGGTTTGATCTCCGCGAGGGGGCCGCACAAAATCGTTCTCAGGCGGCTCGGCATCCTTCGCCAGGTCGCCAGGATGAATATCGACCAACCGTGCAATAAAAACTGCTGCTGAGCGTATCTGCTGCGCATTACTGGATGTGCGTTGCCCCATCGCGCGCGTTCAGCGCGGAGGGTCGATGATCGCGCGTCCGCTCATGCCTGCGATGAGCTCGGGCGCCTCGTCCGTGATTTCGCCCACCACCTTGATGGATTGGCTTACGGGATCCACCCTGCCCCCGATGCGCGTAATCTTCGCCGCGTAGTTCTTGCCAGTCTCGTCGATATGCAAGGCGAAGGCGTATCCGGGCTGAAGCCAGTTCAGCCAGCGCGACGGCGCGATGAGCTCGACTTCGAGGCTGCGGTCGTCGAGGATGTCGAGCAAAGGCTGCCCCGGGCTCGCATATTGAAATTCGCGCGCCTTCTGTTCCACTGTGATGCCGTTGAACGGTGCATCGATCGCGCATTTCGAAGCCACCGCGTTGGCGCCTGCGAGATCCGCCTTTGACTTCTGCACCTCCGCGGCGGAGACGTCGAGTTCCAATTGGCCGATCGATTTGAGCGCCAGCAAGCGCTGATTGATCCCATAGGTTTTCTCCGCCTGGACGGAGACGGCTTGCGCACGGGCGACTTGGGCGCGCTGAAGGACGCAATCGAAGGCGATCAGATTGTCGCCCTTCTTGAAGTGTTCGCCGAGCTTCGTGCTGATGCGGTCGATGCGCCCGGCCATTTCGCTCGACAAGGTGGTGTATTGGCGAGGTGTGAGCTGGGCGCGTATCTCAGGTGCCGTTTCCGGTGCGAGCGCGCGCAATTTGTCATTCGGCTCGATCGTCGCGGCGTTCGTCGCGCAAGCGACGCCGACCGCAATGAGGACGAGCGAAAGCGCAAAAGCCCGGCGCGAGAGATCAGAAGCTTTGCGCGATGACAGGTGGAACATGCCGAAGGCCTCGCTCGAGAATGGAGCCGGACAAGAGCCGGTCACCGCCGAGATATGCAGCGAGACCTAAATTAGCCCCTTTGTTCTCCACCCGGCCATCACCTTAGCGTGAATTCGATCACGTGAGTGGGCTTCTTTAAAGCCGTTGCGCATCGGTCACGTTCGCCATCGCAATCTCTTGGCCCTTAAGGGCGCTCCGGGCAGCCTTTTTTAGCCCTATTGATTGTCGAGTTGCTGGAATTGAGCCACGCTGATGCTCCCCTCGGCGTGAGCCACGGCCCCGGTTGGGGAAGCGGCGCCTTGAACATCCGTATCCATCAAGGCCGGCTCCCCCGCCTGCTCGGAGAGCGCGGCGGGCTTCGGGGCCAGATCGAAGCTCGTTTGCCGGATCGCGTTGCCCAGCTCGGCAACGCTGAGCGTTTCCACATCCTGGTGCAGGAAGTCGACGCCGACCGTCGCGTAAAGTCTCCCCAGCGCCTCTTGCGCCTCGGCATAGCTTTGGAACAGGCGCAGCTTCGAGTCGACCGCGCTCGCTTGCGCCAAGATGCGCTCCAGATCTCCCTGGACGTCGGTGGCGGTGCGGTTGGCGATCTGCGTGTAAAGGCGCTGATCCACCGAGGAGAGCTGCTTCACCCGATCATATTCCTTGATCGACGCGAAATATTGCTGGTAGGCGATGTGGAGCTTGGCAAGAATTGCCATGCTCATCGCCTGTCGCTTCAGCACGGCGAGCTTTTCGGCGTTCTCACGCTGCGGGATGACGAGCGGCGCGGTGAGCAGATTGGAGAGATAGCCGTTCACGCGTGCGGCGCCTGCGACCCAATAATGGTGCACGAGAAAGCTGTTGCTGTCGACGTTCGGATCTGCCGAAAGGCTGATTCCCGGAAGGAGCTTCAGCAGCGCCTTTTTCGTTTCCGCGACGCTGATGCGCGCCTCGTAGCTCAAGCCGCGAATGTCCGGATTGAGCACGAGCGCCGTGCTTTCCATTTGGCCGACAGGTATCTTCATCGGCTCGAGCCGCATCGAGCCCTCGTTGGGAACCGCGATGCTGTAGTGCTCTCCCGGCGGCAGGTTGATTAGGGAGGCGAGCTCGTCCTTCGAAATGGCCAATGCTTGCTCGTTCGTCTCGAGTTGGCGAATCGCGTCGAGAAGCGCCTTCTGATAGCGAAGCGAATCGATCGGCGATTTCAACCCCTCGGTCTCGACCTTGCGCGCGGCTGGGAGCGCGTCCTCAGCCGCGCGGATTGCCGCCTTCACCTCATTGGTCAAGCGTTGCGCGGCCGCCGCACGCCAATAGGCACGCCGCACGTCCTGCAAAAGTGTTTGCACCGCCTTTCGGCGTTCCTCCTGCGCAATCAGCACCCGGTCGGCCTCTTGCCGCGCGGCGAAATAGCTGACGCCGAAGTCCAGGATATTCCAGGACAGCGTCAAATCGCCGGTGAAACGGTTGAGGTCCGATGAGGTAGAAGGCACCAGGGATTGCTGGCGCGTCTGGATCGATTCGCTCGAGCTTGCATCGAATCGGTTGCGGGTCGATCCCAGCCCGTCAATGGCGAGCTTCGGCAGAAGGTCGTAACGTGAAAGGTCGAGGTCGTTCACGGCGAGCGCTTGTTCCATCGCTTTGACGCGCCCGTCGAGGTTGTATTTCAGCGCCCGTGCGAAGGCCTCGCTCAGCGTAAGAGGACGGGTGACCGGCTCCTGATCCGCGAACATTTCCTCCCTGTCGCTTTGCGCCTCCGACCATCGTTCCTCGGAAGTGAACGGTTTGGGCGTCAATGCGCATCCCGCGACCAGCAATGCGCATGTCGCGACCCCGAGGAAGCGAGCGACATTGCGCCTCCCGTTTCTTCCAAGAACGTTCGCCTCGTCGGCTACGTTCCTCGCGTTCTGGGAATACGGCATCACTACGCTCCGCACGATTTAACGCTAATTGCACTGTGTGCAGAAAATGGCGGGTTAACCCTAATATTTGCTTAATTGGATTTTTCGGCTCTCACTCGGCATCTTTGACCCGAACCTGGCGCTTGAAAATCCCGCTCCGAGCTCTAGGCTTATTCGGGATCACGATTCGCAGCCGAGCGGACGATTGATTGGTGACCTACCTCATGAATATGCGCACGCAATCCTTCGTCCATTTTTGTCATCGCGCGGCAAGCCTCCTGGCCCTTTTCCTTGCGGCATCGTGCTTTCTACCTGTAACCGCGCAAGCGTTCGATTTTGGCGGGGTGACGGCTTCGGGAACGCATGTTTGCTCAGGCCCGACCGAACGCCAGTGCGTGGTGAGCGGCTCCATCTTTCGAAATTGCATCGATGCCGCGAACGCCCTCAAGGTGCAGGATTGCTGCCGCACCAACCTTTCCTGCTCGCGCGATCCGAAGACCGGCGCGAAGAAATGCGAAAGTGCGTCGACCTCGACGAAGTTCACCCTCGATTATTGCGTGGGCTCCAGCGGCCGGCGTTGAGGTCCGACGGGCTCGGCGCCCAACCAAATCGCAGCCACACTGAAACTTCGCGGCTCCTCGCCTAGATCATGGATGTCGAGCATGGTCGTGTAGGCTTGCTCGACATGGCGCCGAAAACGGTCAGTGTCGAAGAGTGGCGCGATCAGGCGATTCTTTACGAGCCGCTCGCGACAAGCTGAAAGAAGAGCGGACTCGCTCGCAAGCCTTAGCGCCAGGGCCTCATGATCGCGGAGGCTGAGAGCAGCACATCATGGAAATCGCGTCACATCCTGGCCGAGGTCGCTGGCACGATGATGGCGAACGGCGTCATTCAGTGGATCTTGGGCAATCGTCATCATTTGGGAATTATCAGGAATGCTCGGGCCTCTGCCTCGGCTCTTGTCGAATAGGCTTGACGCTGAAGCCACGCGGCTCCTCTCCTCGGTCATGGACCTCGAGCATGGTGACGTAGGCTTGCTCGATATGGTGGCGAAAGCGATCCGTGTCGAAGAGCGGCGCCGTCAGGCGGCTTTGCTCAAGCCGCTCTTTGTAGAGGGGAAGCCGGGATGGTTCGTTCGCAAGCTTCAACGCGACTGCCTCGTACTCATCGAGGCTCTGCGTCACGAGTTCGGGCAGACCGATGGCGTGAAGAAGGCTTCCGGCCATTCGTCCTGCAAAGGCCTGCCCAAGGCAGGTGAGCACCGGCAAACCTGCCCAGAGCGCGTCGCTCGCCGTTGCACCGGCGTTGAAGGGAAGCGTGTCGAGAAATAGATCGGCCAGGCGGTGGCGCGCCAAGTGCTCGGCGAGAACGAGCCGATCGGCGAAGATCAGACGCGCCGGATCGATTCCGCGCGCGGCCGCCTCTCGACGAAGATTCCGCTCGGCGGCCGCGTTGTCGCGCACGAGCCACAACACGCTCTCCTCGACCTTTGCGAGAAGCCGCATCCACACATCGAAGACCTGGGGAGTGATCTTACAATTGTTGTTGAAGCAGCAGAAGACAAAGCCGCGCTCCGGCAAGCCGCATTCCTTGCGCGATGGCGTGCGTTCGGCGATCCGGCGTTTCGTGTCGTTGACCTGAAAACATTCCGGCAGACGAACGATCTTCTCGCTCCAGAAAGGCTCCTGATGGACGGGCAGGACGATTGCGTCGGCGATCACATAGTCGATGAAATTGGCACCCGTCGTACCTGGAAATCCGAGGTAGCTCACCTGAACGGGTGCCGGCCGCCGAGCAAGAATGCCGATGCGGTCCCCTTTGGTGTGGCCATTGAGATCGACGGCGATGTCAATTTCGAGCTCGGCGAGCAGCTCCGCGATTTCGCCGTCATCGCGACCCCGTACATCATGGAAATGATCGAAGGCGTCGACGAGACGCGCGCGCATTTCGCTCTTGTCGTCGGGTCCGAAGGAAATGCCGAACACCTCGAAGCGCGACCGATCATGCCGCTCGAAGAGCTCGGCGGTCAAATAGGAAACCGCATGCTCGCGAAAGTCCGCCGATAGATAGGCAATACGGGCCCGGCCGCTTCGCCGGATTTTTTTGTTTCCCAGCGCGAAAGGCGGTGCGGCTGCCTTTTGCTCGATGTAGGCTTTCGAACAACGAAGCTGCAGCTTTGGCTCGTCGAAATAATGGAGGAACACGAAGGGGTCGATGATTGCATGTTGTGCGAGTTCGGATATGCGCCCGGCATGGTCTTTTCTGCGTCTCCAATCGCAAATCCTCATCGAGGCATTCATCGCTTCGCTCAGAGCGCCATGATGCTCCGGCGCGATCGCCAAAGCTTTTTCAAGGTAAACGAGAGCTTCCTCAAACTGCTGCCGGCCGACCGCTAAGAGAGCACGATTGACCAGAAATGCCGGGGAAAGAGGTTCGATCGCCAAGGCCCGATCATAGCTCGCAAGCGCTTCCTCGATGTGGCCCAAGCTCGTCAGCGCGTTTGCTCGGCTATTCCAAGAATGGGCATAGCCCGGGTTGATCGCGAGGGCACGATCGCAGGCGGCAAGCGCCTCTTGGAATCGGCCGAGGCTGATGAGCACGACGGCGCGACCATTGAGGGCGTCGACACGCTTGGGTTCGATCGCCAAAGCTCTGTCATAGTCGGCGACCGCTTCTTTACAACGGCGCAGGGCGAACAAGATGCCCGCGCGATTGACGCGCAAATTCACCGAATTGGGCTCGATTGCCAAGGCCCCATCATAGCTCGCCAGCGCCTCTTCAAATCGCTTGAGCTCGCCCAGCGCAACTGCCCGGTTATGCAGCGCCCAGAGATGACCGGGATCGAGCGCGAGAACGCGATCACAGCTCACGAGCGCTTCATCGAATTTGTTGAGTTCGAGCAGCACGGCCGCACGATTGTAGAGCCCATCGATCGAATCGGGCTCGATCGCCAACGCTCGATCGAAGCTCGCCAACGCTTCTTCAAACCGTTTGAGCGAATAGAAAGTGGCGCCCCGGCTCAACAGAATTTTGGCATCATGTCGCTCATCGACGCGATGAACGCGGGGCGGCCCTTGGACAGGGCCACGACGATCGGACATCGGGCTGTGAATGGCGCCGCCGGGGCGCGTGTTCGGGGCGGCGACAGCGAAGCCACGCGGTTTCTCGCCTCTGTCGTGCATTTCGAGCATGGTGAGATAGGCGTGCTCGAGATGACGCCGAAACCGATCCGAGTCGAAGAGAGGCGCGGTGAGGCGATTTTTTTCGAGCCGCTCCCGATAAGCTGAGAGGAGCGAGGGCTCATGCGCGAGCTTGAGCGCGAGTGCCTCATACTCCTCCAGGCTCTTGGTCACGAGCTCAGGCAAGCCAACCGCGTAAAGGAGGCTACCCGCCACGCGACCGGCGAAGGTTTTCCCGAGGCAAGTGAGCACCGGAAGGCCAGCCCAAAGCGCATCGCTCGCCGTGGTGTGGGCATTGACCGGGAGCGTGTCGAGGAACAGGTCGGCGAGACGATGGCGCGCCAGATGCTCCGCCAGCGCAAGCCGATCGGCGAAGACGAGGCGGCCCGGGTCGATGCCACGAGACGCAGCCTCTCGGCGCAAATTCCGCTCGGCGGTCGCGTTGTCGCGCAACAGCCACAAAACACTGCCCTCGATTTTTTGAAGAAGCCGCATCCAGGTGTCGAACAATGGCGGTGTGATCTTGTAGTTGTTGTTGAAACAGCAAAACACGAAGCCTCGCTCCGGCAAGCCGCATTCGTCGCGCCTCGCCGTCCGCTCGGCGATCTGTCGCTTCCTGTCGTTGACCTGATAGCAGCCCGGCAGGTGAACGATCTTCTCGCTCCAGAAGGGTTGCTCCTCGAGGGGCAGGACGATTTCATCGCCGATCACGTAGTCGATGAAATCGGCACCGGTAGTGCTTGGGAATCCCAGATAACTCACCTGGATCGGCGCCGGCCGATGTACAAAGATGCCGAACCGTGATCCCTGGGTGTGGCCTTTGAGATCGACTGCAATGTCGATCGCATGCTCATTCATGAGCTTCGCCACGTTGCGATCCGCCATCGACCGCACATCGTGAAAGCGCTCGAACGCGCCGACGAGGCGAGCGCGCATCTCACTCTTGTCGTCCGGTCCGAAGGAAATACCGAAAAGCTCGAACAGGCCTCGGTCATGCCGCTCGAAGAGCTCGGCGGTCAGGTAGGAAGTCGCGTGCTCATGAAAATCAGCCGAGACATATGCGATGCGGACTCTCTCGCGGGATCGAGCTTTTCTCTCGCTCTTGCGGTCCAGCGGCGTGGAGGGCGGGAATTCCTTTCCCACATAGCCCTTCGCGCCCCTGAGCAATAAATCGGGGTCTTCGCAATAGTTGATCAGCGTGAACGGTGGGAAGGGGAAAGCTTGAAGTGGATCTGTGCGATACAGGTTTTCCTTGAGCTCTTCGACTCGCGACCAATCGCAAGCTCGCATCGCTGCATTCGCAATCGTCTCGAGCGCGCGAGGCTCCGTCCCGATAGCCAAAGCCTTTTCGCAATCGGTGAGAGCTTCCTCATGTCGCAGAAGCTCGATCAGCAAGGAACCGCGATTAAGCAGGAAGATTGGCGAATCGGGCTCGATCGCCAAAGCCGCGTTGCAACTCTCGAGTGCCTCGCCCAGCCGGCTGAGCTCACGCAGCGCAATAGCCCTGTTGTTCAAGGCAGCCGCATGGCGGGGATCGATCGAGAGTGCACGCCCGAAGCCGATCAGCGCCTCATCGAATCGCCTGAGCTTGAGGAGCGCGCTTGCGCGCATCTCGAGCAAATCGGCATTTACGGGATCGGCGGGAAGGACCTGGTCGAGGAAAGCGAGCGCTTCCTCGAACCGGCCGAGCTCCTTGAGAAAGATCGCCTTGTTCCTCACCGCGCCCGAATCGAGCGGCGCGATCGCAAGCGCGCGGTCACAGCTCGCGAGCGCTTCATCAACCCGGTGCAGCTTTTTCAGGACGACGGCTCGATTGCTCCACGCCTTGACATGCTCGCGATCGATCGCAATCGCGCGTTCATAGCTTGCGAGCGCCTCGCTCAGCCGCTCGAGCGCCAGGAGCGCGCTCCCTCGATTGGTCAGCACGTCCGCGTTGTGGGGGTCCAGCGCAAGGGCTCGATCGTAGTTCTCAACCGCCTCATCGAACCGCTCGAGTTCCTTCAGCGTAATCGCCTGGTTTACGAGCGCGCGGAGATTTCGAGGGTCGATGGCGAGAGCTCGATCGAAGCTCGCCTGCGCGTCCTCGAAGCGCTTGAGCAAGTGCAACACGACACCTCGATTGGCGAGCGTTTCCACATGCTCGGGCACGATCGCCAGCACCTCGTCGTAATCCAGCAGCGCCTTGGCGAGCCGTTTGAGCCGAAACAGCAGCGCACCGCGGCTTATGCGAGCCGGTACGTGCCGCGGATCGAAAGCCAAAGCGGCTTCGAAGCTCGCCAAGGCCTCGGCGTCTTGCCCAAGCCGCAGATGCACCAAGCCCAGTCGATGCAGGGCCCCCACGTGGCGCGGCTCGATTTCCAAGAGTTTCGCGAGCAGAACCTGGCATTTCTCGAACTCGTTCTGCTGAAAGTTTCGCAGAGCGAGCTCATAGAGCGCATCGCTGCTGGGCGGGCGCCGACATGGGGCCTCCTCGCGCCTTGCACCCGTATCGTCGAGAGGGCGTTCCCTGGAGCTTCGGGAGGCGTCCTCCATGGGACTTCCGACGGGCGTGCTCATCGTGCAACATTCATGCGGTTCGCGCCGGACGCGCCCGCGGCTTTGCGCGAATCGTCTCGACGCTGAAGCTCCGCGGCGCCTCTCCACGCCGCTCGATGTCGAGCATGGTGAGATAAGCCTGCTCGAGGTGAGCACGAAACCGATCCGTATCGAAGAGCGGTGCCGTCAGACGGTTCTTCTCGAGGCGCCTGCGGTAGCGGCGCAACAGGGAGGGCTCATGCGCGAGCTTGAAAGCAAGCGCCTCGTATTCCTCGAGGTCGCGCGTCACGAGCTCGGGAAGGCCCACCGCGTGGAGGAGGCTCGCCGCCACGCGCCCGGCGAAGGCATTGCCGAGACAGGTGAGCACCGGCAACCCCGCCCAGAGCGCATCGCTCGCCGTCGTGTGAGCGTTATAGGGAAGCGTATCCAGGAACAGATCCCCCAATCGATGACGTGCGAGATGCTCGGAGACCGCGATCTTTCGCGCAAAGACGAGGCGCGACGGATCGATGCCGCGCGCCGCGGCCTCCTTGCGCAAATTCTCCTCGGCCGAGTCATTGTCGCGCAAGAGCCACAAGACGCTCCCCTCCGTCCTTTCGAGAAGGCGCATCCAAATGTTGAACACCGATGGGCTGATCTTGAAGTTCCTATTGAAGCTGCAAAAAACGAAGCCTCGTTCGGGTAGGCCGCATTCCTTGCGCGTCGGCGTGCGCTCGGCGATCTCACGCTTCCTGTCGTTGACCTGATAGCAGCCGGGAAGGTGAACGATCTTCTCGCTCCAGGAGGATTGCTGATCGAAGGGCAGGACAATTTCGTCGCCGATCACATAGTCGATGAAGTCGGCGCCGGTGGTGCCTGGGAAGCCGAGATAGCTTACCTGGATGGGTGCGGGACGGTGGGCAAAAACCCCGAAGCGGGTATTTCGCGTGTAACCCTTGAGATCGACCGCGATGTCGATCTCGAGCTCGCTCAGGAGCTTCGCCACCTCGAGATCGTCAAGGTCACGCACATCGTGGAAATGATCGAAGGCCTCGACCAGGCGCGCCCGCATTTCGCTCTTGTCGTCCGGCCCAAAGGAGATCCCGAACACTTCGAAACTCGAGCGGTCATGGCGTTCGAAAAGCTCGGCCATCAGAATTGAGGTCGCGTGCCCATGAAAATCCGCCGAAACATAGGCGATGCGCGCCTTGTCGCGTCGGCGCTTTCTTTCCTTGCAAACAAGAGCTGTCACCTTCGAAAATTCGTGACGTAGGTACGTTCTCGAGCATTGAAGCTGCAACGGAGGATCGTCGAAGTAACTGATGAACACGAGCGGGTTGATGATCGAGGTTTCGTCGGCGACGTGTTTTTTCAGGGTCGCCGTGTATTTTGCAGCGCGCGGCCAATCACAGATGCGCAAGGCGGCATTCGCGGCCGCGCTGAACGCTCCGGGATAGTCGGGCCTTGCAGCCAAGGCCGCTTCGAAATCGACGAGCGCGTCAGCTTCGCATTGTTGGTTCAGCAACAGAGCCCCGCGATTGAAGTGCAACATCGCCGAGTTCGGCTCGATCGCGAGGGCGCGGCCATAACTCGCCAGCGCCTCGTCGTAGCGGTTGAGCTCGCGCAATGCACGAGCCCGGTTATTCCATGCGCCCGTGTGTTGAGCATTGCTTGTCAGCGCGCGATCGTAACTCGCGAGGGCCTCGTCGAAGCGCTTGAGTTCGAGGAGCATGCTGCCACGATGGTCGAGTCCATCGGCGTGGCTCGGATCGATCTCGAGCGCCTGATCGCAGCTGGCGATAGCATCGGCCGGACGCTTCAGCTTCCCCAGCGTGATCGCCCGATTGTACAGCGTTTGCACGTGCCGAGGCGTGATCGCCAAGGCGCGCTCCAAGCTCGCGAGCGCTTCATCGAAACGATTGAGCTGATGCAGGACGACGCCTCGATCGGCGAGCGTTTCGGCATGGTCTGGCGCCATCGCCAAGGCCTCGTCATAGCTCCGCAACGCCTCGACGAAGCGGTTCTGCCGAAAAAGCGAGAGGCCTCGAGCTCTCCAACGCGCAACGCTGTTCGGCTCGTGCGCTGCAACTTGCCGATCGAGGTCGACCTCACCGGATGCGACAGCCTGAACCGCGAAGCCGCGCGGCTCCTCACCGCGATCATGGATGTCGAGCATGGTCTCATAGGCCCGCTCGAGATGGCGGCGAAAGCGATCGGTGTCGAAGAGCGGTGCCGTCGAGCGGCCTTTCTCGAGCCGTTTGCGATAACCACGAAGCAGCGCTGGCTCACGCGCGAGCTTGAGCGCGAGCGCCTCATATTCATCAAGGCTCAGCGTCACGAGCTCAGGCAAGCCGACCGCATTGAGAAGGCTCGCTGCCACGCGCGCCACAAAGGATTTTCCGAGGCAGGTAAGAACCGGAAGGCCGGCCCAAAGCGCATCGCTCGCCGTCGTGTGGGCATTCACCGGAAGCGTGTCGAGGAACAAATCCGCCAAGCGGTGGCGAGCCAGATGCTCCGCGAGCGGAAGCCTTTCGGCGAAGATGAGCCGCTCGGGGCCGATGCCGCGAGAAGCGGCTTCCCGGCGCAAATGCCTTTCGGCCGCCGAATTGTCGCGCAAGAGCCACAAGACGCTGCCCTCGACCTTGGCCAGGAGCCGCATCCAGATGTCGAAGAACACCGGCGTGATCTTGTAGCTGTTGTTGAAGGAGCAGAAGACGAAGCCTCGCTCCGGCAAGCCGCATTCGCTGCGTGTCGGCGTGCGCTCCGCGATTTGGCGATTGCGATCGTTGGCCTGGTAGCAATCGGGCAGATGAACGATCTTCTCGCTCCAGAAGGGTTGCTGGTCGAAGGGAAGAACGATCTCATCGGCAATCACATAGTCGATGAAATCGGCGCCCGTGGTGCCTGGGAAGCCGAGGTAGCTTACCTGGATGGGTGCGGGACGGTGGGCAAAAACCCCGAAACGGGCATGCTGCGTGTAGCCTTTGAGATCGACGGCGATGTCGATCTCGAGCTCGCTCAGGAGCTTCGCCACCTCGAGATCGTCAAGGTCACGCACGTCGCGGAAATGATCGAAGGCTTTGATAATGCGTCGGCGCGTTTGGCTGCCGTCGTCGAGGCCGAAGGAGATGCCGAACACCTCGAAGCGATCCCGATCGTGGCTCTCGAAGAGATCGGCCATCAAGAAAGACGTCGCGTGTCCGTGAAAATCCGCTGAGAGATAGGCGATGCGCGTCTTGGCGGCAGCGCGCCTTCGCCCCTCATGGATCGGCGAGGGTAGTTTTGGAATCTTGTCCTTCAGATAGGTTCGCGAGCACCGAAGCTGCAGCGCCGCGTCGTCGAAGTAAGTGATGAATGCGAGCGGATTGATGACCGACGTTCCGTCGATGACGTGCTTTTTCAAGCCCGGCCCATATCTCTCGGTGCGCGGCCAATCGCAGACCCGCATGGCGGCGTTCGCCGCTTCACCGAAGGCGTGGGGATGATCGGGGGCGACGGCCAAGGCTTTTTCGCAATCGACAAGCGCTTCCTCGCAGCGATAAAGGCTCATCAACAGAGCCCCGCGATTGAAGAGCATGGTTGCCGAGTTGGGCTCGATCGCCAATGCGCGACCGTAGCTCTCGAGCGCCTCTTGCGTGCGGTTGAGCTCATGCAACACGGCTCCGCGATTGTTCCACGCCCTCGCGTGGCCGGGAGCGAGCGCGAGCGCGCGATCGTAGCTCGCGAGAGCCTCTTCGGGTCTGTTCAGCGCAAAGAGCACGCTTCCGCGATTGCTGATTGCATCCGCATTGGCGGGATCGACGGTCAGAGCTCGCTCGTAACTCGAAAGTGCCTCGTCGAGCCTCCCGAGTTCCTTGAGCGTGATCGCCCGGTTCATGAGAGCCCCGAGATGCCGCGGATCGATCGCCAAGGCCTCATCGAAGCTCGCGAGCGCCTCTTCGGGGCGCTTCAGCTCGTGCAGCACCGCGCCCCGGTTGGTGAGTGTCTCGACATGGTCGGGCGCAAGCGCCAAAGCCCGATCGAAACTCTCGAGCGCTTCCGAGAAACGCTTGAGCCGGTAGAGCGAAATCGCTCGGCTGCGCCAGCTCCCCGGGCCCGAGGGATCTCGGGCAACCTCTTGCATCGCCGTATTCACTTCGACCGCACCGCGCGGCGTCGGGAACGCCCTTTCGCGGGCTCGACGGTGAAGCTTCGCGGTGCCTCGCCTGACCGCGCTATGTCGAGCATGGTGAGGTATGCCTGCTCGAGGTGCCGGCAGAGCCGATCGGTGTCGAAAAGGGGTGCGGTCAGGCGATTTTTCGCCAGCCGTTTTCGATAACTGCGCAACAAAGAGGGCTCATTGGCCAGCGCGAGCGCCAGCGCTTCATAATGGTCGAGGCTCGTCGTCACGAGTTCCGGCACCCCGACCGCGCGGTTGAGGCTTCCGGCCACACGCGCGGTGAAAGTCTTCCCAAGACAGGCGAGCACCGGCAAGCCCGCCCAGAGCGCGTCGCTCGCCGTCGTGTGAGCATTGTAGGGAAGCGTGTCGAGGAACAAATCCGGCAAACGATGCCGCGCCAGATGCTCCGCGAGCGGAAGCCGATCGGCAAAGACCAGACGTGCCGGGTCGATGCCGCGCGCCGCCGCTTCTTTGCGCAGGTTGCGCTCGGCGGCGGCGTTGTCGTGTAGCAGCCACAACGCGCTCCCCTCGACTTTTGCGAGAAGACGCATCCAGATGTCGAAGACGGGCGGGGTGATCTTGTAGTTGCTGTTGAAGCAGCAAAAGACGAACCCTCGCTCCGGCAAGCCGCATTCCTTGCGCGTCGGCGTGCGCGCCGCGATTTGCCGCTTCCTGTCATTGACCTGGTAGCAATCCGGCAGGCGAACGATTTTTTCCGTCCAGAATGGCTGTTGGTCCGAAGGAAGCACGGTCTCGTCGGCGATCACATAGTCGATGAAGTCCGCGCCGGTTGTACCTGGAAAGCCGAGATAGCTCACCTGGACGGGCGCCGGGCGATGAGCGAAAATGCCGAAACGTGAATTCTTTGTGTGGCCTTTGAGATCGACGGCGATATCGATCCCCAGCCCGCCGATGAGCTTCGCGACCTGGAGATCGTTCTGGCCGCGAACGTCGTGGAAATGATCGAGGGCCTCGACGAGGCGCGCCCTCATTTCGCTCTCGTCGTCGGGTCCGAAGGAGATGCCGAAGAGCTCGAACCGTTTGCGATCATGCCGCTCGAAAAGCTCGGCGATCAGGTAGGAGGTCGCATGCTCGTGAAAATCCGACGAGACATACGCAATGCGCGCTTTGCCGCGGCGCGAGCGCCGTTCGACCTTGTAGATCGCCGGCGTGATCGTCGGGAATTTTTCTTTTACCCATTGTTTCGAAAATTCGAGCTGCAAGGAAGGTTCATCGAAATAACTCAGCGCGGTAAACGGGCTGATTGGCCATTGGTCCACGCCGTCGATTTCTTCGAGCTCGTGCGCGTATCTTTTCGTCCGTGACCAGTCACAGACCTTCACGGCGGCGCTCGCCGCTCCGTCGAAGGCGCGAGGGTTTTTCGCATCGAGCAGCAAAGCTGTCTCGCAATCGACAAGGGCCTCATTGTATCGATGACATTCGAGCAGCAACGCGCCGCGATTGGCGCGCAAGCTCGCCGAATTGGGCTCGAGCGCAACCGCGCGATCATAGCTCGCGAGCGCCTCTTGCATCCGGTTGAGCTCGCGCAAGACACCGGCTCGGTTGTTCAAAGCGAAGACGTGATGGGGATCGACGGTGAGCACGCGATCAAAGCTTTGAAGCGCTTCCTCGAACCGCTTGAGAGCCAGCAACGAGGTTCCGCGGTTGTAAAGCGCATCGACATGATGGGGGTCGATCGCCAACACCCGGTCGTAATTTTCGAGAGCCTCGGTGAACCGCCCGACCTCGTTGAGCGTCACCGCTTGGTTGATCAGCGTCACTACCTGGCGAGGAGCGATCGCCAAGGCTTGGTCGAAGCTCTCGAGCGCCTCGTCGAAGCGCTCGAGGCGATGCAAGACGACGCCTCGATCGCACAGGGTTTCGGCATGATCGGGCTCGATCGCCAGCACCTCATCGTAGTTTCGCAACGCTTCGGCAAAGCGGTTGAGCCGGTAAAGCGATAGAGCTTGGCTCCTCCAATTCGCGACATCCTTCGGCGCGAGCCTCAGCGCACGCTCGAAGCTCGCAAGCGCATCCGCATCTCGGCCCAGGCGTTGATGCAACAGGCCAAGCTGCCGAAGCCCGCCCAAATGGTCGGGGGCGGTCACCAAGAGCCTCTGAAGCAGGGCCTCCCCCTCTCGGGTATCGTTCTGTTGAAGCCTCGCGAGAGCAAGGCAATAGAGGGCATCGCGATGCGCCGGCGATTGCGCCAAAATCGCTCGATATTTCGGCACCGCTTCGCTGAGACCGCCTGCCCGGTGGATGCGAAACGCCTCCTCGAACTCGCTGATCATTGCCATTGTCATTGCCCCCTCGGGTCAGCCAAGCTGCTCGAGCTCGCCCGCCGGTGATCGCGTCATCGGGGCGACGCTAAAGCCGCGCGGCTTCTCGCCTCGGTCATGCATGCCGAGCATGGTGAGATAGGCTTGCTCGATATGGCTGCAGAAGCGATCCGTGTCGAAGAGCGGCGCACTTGGTCGGTTTTCGTTGAGCCGCTCCCGGAAAGTCGAAAGGAGCCCGGGGTCGCGTGCGAGCTTGATCGCCAGCGCTTCATACTCCTCGAGGCTTTGCGTCACGAGCTCAGGTAGACCGACCGCATACAGAAGGCTCGCCGCCACCCGCCCGGCGAAGGTTTTTCCGAGGCAGGTGAGCACCGGCACGCCTGCCCAGAGCGCATCGCTCGCCGTCGTGTGAGCATTGTAGGGAAGCGTGTCGAGGAACAGATCCGCCACCCGATGCCGCGCCAGATGCTCGGCGAGCGCAAGCCGATCGGCGAAGACCAGACGTGCCGGATCGATGCCGCGTGCCGCCGTCTCTTTGCGCAAATTTCGCTCGGCGGCGGCGTTGTCGCGCACCAGCCACAACACGCTCCCCTCGACGGCCTCGAGAAGCCGCATCCAAACCTCGAAGATCGGCGGGGTGATCTTGAAGTTGTTGTTGAAGCAGCAAAAGACGAAACCGCGCTCCGACAAGCCGCACTCCGCGCGTGTCGGCGTGCGCGTGGCGATTTCGCGCTTTCTGTCATTCACCTGGTAGCACCCAGGCAGATGAACGATCTTCTCGGTGTAGAAGGATTGCTGATCGAAGGGCAGGACGATCTCATCGGCGATCACATAGTCGATGAAGTCCGCGCCCGTGGTCCCCGGATATCCGAGATAGCTCACCTGGATCGGCGCGGGCCGATGAGCGAAAATGCCGAAACGCGCATCCTTCGTGTGGCCCTTGAGATCGACCGCAATGTCGATCTCGAGCGCGCGCAGAAGCTTCGCTACCTCGAGGTCGCTCCGCGCACGCACGTCGTGGAACTGGTCGAAGGCCTTGACGACACGGCCGCGCATTTGGCTGCCGTCATCGATGCCGAAGGAGATGCCGAACACCTCGAAACGCGTCCGATCATGTCGTTCGAGAAGCCCCGCCGTCAAATATGAGGTCGCATGCTCGTGGAAATCCGCCGAGAGATAAGCGATACGGGCCCTTTCGCCGCGGCGCCTTGCGCCAACGTGAAGCGGCGATGGCGGAGAAGGGATTTGAAACCGGACATGGTCTTTCGAACATTCAAGTTGAGACAAAGGATCGTCACAATACATCAGCAATAAATGCGGATTCACAATTCTACTTCGATCTACGACGTATTTTGTCACGAGTCGGCGATACCTTTCGGTACGTTGCCAGTCGCAGATTTTGGCGGCGGCGTTCGCAGCCAGGCTGAATGCTCGATGCTCCGGCTCGATCGCGAAAACCTTTTCCCAATCGACCAATGCCTCCTCGAAGCGGCCGAGGCTGACGAGCAGGGCCGCCCGATTGGCGAGCGTGACGACGGAACTGGGTTCCACCGTCAACGCCCGATCCTGACTTGCGAGCGCCTCATCGACCCGACCGAGGTTGAGACACGCAATTGCCCGATTGTTGAGGGCTCCAATATCGTTCGGGACGATCGTCAAAATTCGTTCGTAACAGGCGAGTGCGTCCTCGAACCGCCGCAGTCCGAGGAGCTCTGCCGCGCGGCTGTAAAGCAAATCCGCCGAGTCTGGCGCGATCGCCACTGCCCGATCGTAGCATGCGATCGCCTCCCGGGCGCGACCGAGCCTGACGAGTGCGACGGCCCGGTTGCTCAAGGCAAGGACGTCATTGGGAGCGAGTGCCAAAATGTGGTCGCAACACGGCGCCGCGATTGTTCAGCATCAAAACATTGTCGGGCTCGACCACGAGGGCGAGATCGAAAGTTTCGAGCGCTCGCTCGACCTGCCCGAGCTTGAGAAGTGAAGTTCCGCGATTATAGAGAGCGGAGGCATGCCGCGGAGCGATCGCCAAGGCTCGATCGAAGCACGTCACCGCCTCATCCAAGCGCTCGAGCTTGTGCAGCGCGGCTCCTTTGTTGACCAGCGTCTCGGCATGCTCGGGCGCGATAGCCAGTAGCTTGTCCAGGCACTCCAAGGCTTCGCCGAAGCGGTTCAGCCGGAACAGCAGGGCGGCCCGATCGTTCCAGCTCGCGACATCATTCGGCGTAAGCTCCAGGGCACGCTCGAAGCTCGTCAGCGCATCCTCGTTCCGGCCGAGGCGTTGATGCAGCAGGCCGAAAAGCCGGTGCGCGCCCGCATGGGCCGGATCGAGCGCAATTATCTCGTGCAACAGAGCCTCGGTCTCGTTGAAGTTCTGTTTTTCGTAAGTCGTCAAGGCGCGAGCGTAGAACGCCTCGACTCGGGAAGGGTCCATCGATGATCGTCGACGATCATCGAGCATCGCCCCGTCCACGACGCCCTGCCGATGGAGACCAGGAGACTGCTGTAACGAGATTGCGCCATCGGGCATCATGATTCGCAAAGGTCGTGGACTCGAGGCTCGCGCCCGATCAGCGCTTGCGCTTCGCTCGAGGAGGAAGCGGGCACAGGAAAAGCGAGCCGGCGCGACACTCGACCTGCATCCCCGTCATGCACCGCTCTCACGGATCGCGATTGCGAGGAACGAGCGCCACACGCGCGCGACGATGCTGATGGCGTCCCCACGCAGCACGACGCGACCACGCACCACACGCGTCAAGGGCGCCAACTCGCCGATGGGTGCGAGCGTGACCCGATAGATGGTCCGATCGGGCACGAGCTCATTCTTCTTGGGCTCTCGCACCGTAATTGGCCCGCCTGCGATCGAGGCGAGGTATGGATCGGGAAGCATGCGCGTGCTCGCGCTGGCGATCTCGGTGACGCGCAGATCGACGGTGATACGGCTGTCCGCCTCCGCATAGAAGATCGCCTTGTCCCCCGCCGTGATCCGCTCGAGATCCGCTTCATCCACATAGGCCTCGACCAGAATATCGTTGGGCCTGACGACCGACAACATGCGCGACTTGGGGGAGACCCACATGCCGAGCCTCAAATCGTCGGCGAGGTCGACCACGTTGCCACCCAGCGGGGCGGTCAGCTCGAGTCGCGACTTCTGATCGAGAAGACCTCGATATTTCGCTGTCGTCGCGGCATATTCCTGTTCCGTCACTCGGCTGCGCGCCAAAAGGTCCGCATCGAGTCCCTTGGCGCCCATTTGCCATTCCAGGATGTCGATGTCCGTCTTCGTGTCCTGGAGCTTGTAATCGAGATCGGGTGAGACGAGCCTGACCAGCAATTGGCCCTTCCCGACTTCGTCCCCGTTCTTGACGTTGATGCTTTCGACGCGGGCCCCGAAGTCGGGCACGAACATATCGATGTGGTGCTCGGACTTCAGCAGAGCCGGTGCTTCGACGGCCGAACGCCAGGGATAGACCAGCAGTGCGATGATGGCCATGGCACAAGCCGCGGTGGTCAGGCTTCGCCTGTTCCAATGAATGTCATTGCGCCGCTCCCACCATGCCTTGCCTTCCGAGTAGAGCGGCCGGACGATGAAGTAGCCGAGCTCCATGATCATCATCGCAATAGCGACGATCTTGATCGAGAAGTGGTAGACGATCGCCGCAATCCCCATGAAAAGCGAAAATCGGTAGGCCCAGGTGAGATAGGAAAAGCCGATGAGGAAGGCTCTCCGGCGCGGTGGAATTTCCTCGGGTGGCTCTTCTCCGAGGCCGAGCATCCTCTCACGCATCCACCAGCGCGCGAGGGCAAAGCAGCGCGTATGGAGATTGGGCATCTCGAGCCAGTCGGAAAGCACGTAATAGCCGTCATAGCGCATGAAGGGGCTCAGATTGATGAAGAGCGTCGTGATCCAGGTCGAGGTTGCGATGAGGAACGCTACGCTTCGTGCCGGTCCATTCGGCAGGAACCCCCAGGCGCAGGCCGCAATGGCGGCGCAGGAGAGCTCGGCGATGACCCCGCCGACGCCGATCGCAAGACGTTGCTTGCGAGAAGTGAGCTTCCAGGCGTCGTTCACATCGGAATAAAGCACCGGCACGAGCACGAGGAGGACGACGCCCATGGTCGGGACGTGACACCCAAAGCGTTTGGCCGTGAACCCGTGCCCGAGCTCGTGCACCGCCTTCAGGCAGGCAAGCGTGATGGAGAAGAATACCACGCCCTCGACGGTGAACATGTCGACGAACGTGGCACGGAAGTTGTCCCATTGGCGCGCGATCAGATAAAGGCCGGTGACGCCGATCAGCATGATCGTGAGAGCAAAGACGCGACTATAAACCCAGCGCACGTAAGGATAGGCTGCGGCCAGCGCGCGATCTGGCCGAAGCAGCGGAATGCGGGTGAAAAGGTAATTGTGCAGGGCCCACTGCCAAAAGCTCTCCTTCAGGTGACGAGCTCTCGCGACGAGGCGCTGGGTCGCCTGAACGCCCGTCGAGCGCAAGAGACTGAAGGAGCTCAGAAACAGTGCGAGCTCCTCGACATCCTCTTTCTCGATTTTCAGCGTGGTCTCCGCGCTCACCTGCTCCGCCACCTCTTCGGCGGACCCCGCGTCCCAGCGAGACAGCATTTCAAATTCGCGCCAGCCGAGCCGATAGAAGCGGTTGTAGGAGGGATCGTGCAGCGTCCAGCTCGGCGAGCCGTCGAGCGCTGTCGGCCCCGGAAAGATCGCGATCTCCTCGCGCAAGCCGAACAACTTCGTCGCGGGCGCATCCTTCTTCGCGGGGATCATCACACACCGAGAAGCTGCCGCAACGCGGCGAGTGGCCGGCGCGCGAAGTAGTAGAAGAGGGTTACGCGATCGCCGAAGATCTTGGCGGTTCCCCGCAAACCGATACGCGGCGGATCGCCGGGTTCGACGAGGCGCGCTTTCAGGCGGTAGCCGAGCACGCCCGCCGGCGACAGGGTGGCCTCGTAGCTCGCCTGCCGAAGAGTGGCGCGCAGCGGCGCGTTCGGCGCGATGTTCAAGAAGAATTCAACGTCGGCACCTGGCTTGAGCGTGATCGCGTCGGCGACGGGGAGCCAAACTTCAAGCTCTGCCTGTTTCGCATCAGCGATCTCGAGAAGCTTCTCCCCGATCGTCACCGGCTTGCCGATCCAATCGCTCGGATCATCGAACAAGGCGATCCCGGCACGGCTTGCGGTGACGTGAATGCGCTCGAGCAAGGATTTCGCGTAACCGACATCCGAGCGGCGCTGTTCCGCCCGGCCTTTCAGCAGAGCGAGTTGGGCGCGGCTCTTCTCGTCGGACCAAGCCTGCTGAGCCGCTTGGCGATACTCGGCTTCGGCCACGGACAGTGCCTTTGTCGCGACCTCGAGCTTGTTCTCGATGGCGCGCGGATCGAGCTCCAGCAAGGGTTGGCCCTGTGTCACCAACTGGTTCGGCTGAATATCGAAGTGGTCCACCACGCCTTCGAAGGGCGCGCGCACGATCGTCGGCTCGAACGCCACGACCTCGGCCGGCGCCAACGCCGACAGGGTCACCGGCATCCACAGCGCGCCGAGCAAAGCCGCCGCGATCGCAATCTGAAGAAGACGCTGCCGCTTGATGAGTTGAGCGAAGCCGAAATGACGCCGGCGCGCCAACATGCCGGCCCAGGCATGGGCATAACCGTCGGCGAGCTCTTGCAGGATGTTGCGCTCCCCGTCCGACCACGGGCGTTCGCGTGCGAGCACAAGCGCACCATGGCGCCGCCCGCTGGGTCCGTTGAGCGGCACCCACATTCCATAGGCGGGCAGCCACTCGGCCCATTCCTGCGCATCGATGCCGAGATCGCCCGCACCGAAAGGGCGCGGGCCTTCCAGAGGCACGCAATTCTCGTCGAATTTCGGCAGCGCGCGGTTGAGCCATAAGGTGAAGGGTGCGTTGCGTTCGACGCCGGGAATTCCGGAGATCGCCGCGACTTTCCCGCGGCTCTCCGCCTCACGCCGCCAAAGCACCGCTTGCCGGTAAGGCAGGAGCGAGTGCGTTTCATTGACCAGGATGAAGCTCAGCTCTTGGAGGGTCGTGGCTCGGCGCGCGCGCTTGATGAGCTGGAGCAAGGTGCTCAGCCCGAAAATCTGCGCTTCTACCTGGCCCGGCACCGCCTGCTTGGCAGGCTTTGGCGCCTCGGCGAGCGAAAGAGGGCGGCTATCGATGGGAGCGCTCCTTCATCAGCGATCGTAGGCTTGCAAAAGCGAGAAAGCCGTCTTCCAGAAGATCATGCCGGGGCAACCCGACATCGGCGATTTCGTCCACAAATGGTCGCCTCCCTCCGTCTCCGAAATCAGCGGCCGATCAAGGTCACAACGGAGTTCTCGATCGCGCCGCCGCTCCAACTTTTTGGGCGCAGCAGGTATGGCACCCCTAACCTCACATGCCTCGGATCCGTCCAGAGGAGATCCCCTCGCGGACTTCAGGCGGTCACCACCAGCCGAAGCCGGCGCCGAGACGCAAGCTGTTGAGCAGCTGCGTGCGCTCGCCCGCCGCCCCGCGCCAACCGAGCCCTCTGAGCTGGTCGCTCAATCCGGCTCGCCCGGCAGGCGCGCCAAAATCGGTCGAAGTCGACACGAAGTTGAAGCTGCCATGGGCAGAGGCGACGCGATCGGGCGCGCCGGGCT
>JAFBAS010000072.1 GCA_019247605.1 Hyphomicrobiales bacterium | reverse complement strand
GTTTCCTTGTCGGGCCATCGTGTCGCCAGGAGGCGCTGGCGAAGGTCGGCGAGAACTTCTTCCGAGAAATTGACGTTGAAGGACCGGATCGCGTCCGCGCTGAACGCTTTGTCCGCGCTCGCGGGAACTAAGTTCGCAGCACCGGCTGCCGCCGAGGTGACGAGAAAGGTACGTCTTGTTGACGAAGATAACAGACCGGACATGAGCTGTTCTCCTTGGTATAACCGCCCCGCTATGTCTCGGGAGCATGACAGGCTAATAGCTCCAGGCACGGCGAACGACCCAGGCCTTCGCCACTTGGCGCAGGCAACCGGGGTCGATTTAACTACTTTCTCGGCGAGCCTTCAAAAATGCATCGTCAACGCGATGGTGGCTGTGCAAGCTTAACGGATGGGGTGCCTCGCTGCCCAAAATCCGTCCGCGAACGCGCTCATCGTTTCTGGTAGGGATGGAAGATGTAGTCCTTCGCCTTCACGGAGACATGGCACGAGTAGCCACAGTCCGAGGGGCTGCCGGCATCCGCCGTGAACTCGTCGGACGCAGGTTCATAGTTGAAGAGGGCGTATCCCCACCCGCCACTTTTTGGAAATCGTTGAGTGTCCTTCTCGATGACGAAAGCTTGCGAGAACACATCCGGCACATCCACGTCGAAAGTGGCCTCCGTGCTCTTCTTCTGCTTCCATTGCAGTTTCGCGATTTTCGAACCCTCCGGGAAAGGCTGACCATTGCCGGGAACGCCGGCCTTGTAAGCCTCGATCATAGTGGGATTGGCAACGATTACCTTGAGTACTTCGCTTGTGTGCGCGGTGGAGACCACCGCCCAGCCCTCATAACCCTTGAAATCGGAGAACGCGATTCCGCTCGGCGACTGCAGCAAATACTTGTCCTGCGCGTAAACGGCGGCGCCTCCTAAGATTGCGCACGCTGCTATAGCTCTCACAATTGCCCGCTTATGCTTGTGCCGCACAACCTGTCCCTTTCATTCTATAAGTAATTGCAGTCGAGAAATTTTGCATGCTTGCCCCGGCTGCGGCAAGGGTGCGGCCCGCAGATGCCGGCGGTCAACGGCTTTGCTCAGAGAGACCACTCTTTTTCCAGTAACGGTTCCCTTGATTGTGGTAGCGTTACTACGAGGCTTAATCCGTTCCTCAAAGGAGAGGTGATATGGGTCGAATTTCGGGGAGCATGTGGGCCGTGGTGATAGCGGCCGTTTCCCAAGCGGCGACGGGCAATCATTCCCTCGCGCAGGAAGGCCGCTACCAGATCTTGGCGGGTGAAAGTCCGTACAACAACGGAAGGAACGGCGTCTGGCCGTTGTTCAAGTTAGACAAATGGACGGGTGAAATGTGGACCTGCAGGTGGGATTGGTTGAATTCCAAGTCTCCCCTCATTCGATGCACGCCGGTGACCGCAGTCAAAGGATATCCATCCATAACCGTCGATAGCTCCTCCAAGGCTCCGCTATTCCAAATGCAGCTTATCGCAGGGGAAAACAATCGTACTCCGACCGTGATGAGATACAACATGAATACCGGGGAGGGCTTAGTATTATGTACATGGAGTTTATATCACGCATGTCAGACGGGAGCACAGTGAACTCCGTTAGCGCCAAAGCAGCCGGCCTGCCTGAAGGTGCGTCGCGCACGGCGATCGCGTGATGTCGCGCTCAAAGACAGAAATTGCGGTTTGGTAAATCACTACCGCTTTAACGGCGCCGCCCTCCACGAATACTATGGAAGATCGCGCTATCGGGACTTGCGCCGCGCCGCTAGCCGCTCGACGTCAGGTCGGAGAAGGCGGCGAATCTGGCGCGTCTAGGCGCCCGACCTTCAGCAATCGTGCCGGTGGACTTGGTCAGCAATTGTTGGATTACTCGAGATAACTTTCAGCCTCGTCCGGGGGCGGCTTGTGGAAAAGGATGAATACGAGGGATTGCCGGGCTCGGACATCGCGTCGCTGCGCTGGCCGGTTACCTCTCCAGCCACGCTGCTTGTGTATTCCGCGACCACTTCGCCGAAACTATTGCAGGCGATCGCGTAGGGCCGCCCCGGGACCGCGTTGTCGGAACTTGATGCCTCCTTGCGGCTCGCCGCTCAAGAGGACCACGAAATCCGTGTCCGTGCCGGTTTCGGAGCTCAATGCCTCATCCGTAATGATGAGGGAAGATCGCGGTACCATCCCGGCGAGGCGATCCAGTACGTCTTGTGGAATGACAATCCGGTCGAGGGCAGTCTTTGCACCACCCGTCCATGCCAGCATCGGTTCGACGTTTTGACCCAACCCCGAACGCGCGAAGCCCTGTGGCTGCGCATCGCGGTCGTTCGGACTTCCGCGCACCAACGAGACGGCCGTCCAGCGCATTTTGTTATCCCCGCCGGTCCGTTCCGCAGCGGTGAAGACATGGGTGCCAATCGGACGATCGGCATCCACGATCGTGACCGGACTCTCCAAGATGGGCTGAAAGGCTTGCCGGACATAAAGCCGTTGCGTTTTCCGGCTGATCAACACCGATTTCGGCGAGACCTCACGCGCCAATTGGCGCGCCGTCTCGGCTGCCGCGACCCGCGCGGCCTCCGCGTTGATGGCGGCTTCACGTGTAAGCGTGACAGCATCGAGCTTCTGTTGCAGCTCGGCCCTGGCGGCATTCGATTGCGCCTGCAACTCGGCGATCCTGGCCAGTGCCTGCGTTTTGGCGGCTTCAGCCTGCTCCTTTGACGCGCCCGAGATCCCGGAGCCAAGCGCAGTCTCAGCGCCCACCAATTGCTCCTCGGCTCTGAGCTTCAGATTTTCCGCCACGCGCACCGGGACCATCGCCCGCGTGGACTCTCGGAAGGTCGTCACGGCGGCCAGTCTCGCCTGATCCGCCTTCTTCGCCGCTTCGCTGGCTGCCTCATCCGCCTCCGTGGCGCGGGCCGAGGCCGAGGCGTTGGCGCTTGGATTCGATAGAGACAAGAGGACCGGATGCGATATCTCAATGGGCGCCAGATCGGTTGGTGCCACTATCACCCGCATGCCCAGCCGGGTCGCGTCGAATAGGCGAGCGGCGAAGTCGAATGGCATCCGAACACAGCCGTGAGACGCCGGATATCCTGGCAAGGAGCCGCCGTGGAGCGCGATGCCCGACCAGGTGATGCGTTGCATGTGTGGCATGTAGGCGTCGTCGTAGAGGTTCGAGTAATGCTCCGCTTCCTTTTGAATGACACTGAAGATCCCGGCGGGCGTCTCCCGTCCCTTCTGGCCGCTTGATACCGGCGCTCGGAGTGTCCAGCCTTTGGCGTCATAGACACTGATCCACTGGTTGCGGAGTGAGACGATTGCCATGATCGGCTCGCCGGCAATTCGCGACTCGATGGACTCGACTGCGCGTTCACGCTGACGCTCTGTGGCGCCGCCATGGCCTCCGGCCGCGACCAGGGCAGCCAGGCCCACGATCGGAAGACACGCAAGCCGTAGGCTTGCCTGCCGCTCGCCTTTGGGGTTCACGCAACGAGAGCTCATCCGCGTCTTATGTGATCGGGGCTATGTCAGCTTGCACTCACATCCTCATAACGTCATTGGGTCGAACCCGCCAACTCACAAATAGGGTCAGCTGCAAGAAACAGCGTCGGCGACTAGTGGAACACGAAACAAGATGCCGATCGAGCCAAACAAGCAATGCGCTATTCGCGCAAGAAGGAAGAACTGCGCGACGAACATTGAGTGGAAATTGAGCGGTAATGCGGCCGAGTTATTTGAAGAATTCCTCGTGCGAGATATCCTTGTGGAATGGCCGCGATTCGTTATTCGCACCCAGCTGTCGCGTCCGCTTTGGGTCAAGCGCGGCCCGAGAGTCTCTCCGAGCAAGGTGCGCTTCGCATCGAGCTGATTTCTTAAGCTAGGCGGTGCATCTGGTGGCGCCGAAGGGGATCAAGAGTTCCGTGGTCGGCACTTTTGGAGATATCTTGCTGGCGATTGTGGCTCCGCCGCCGCTACAGCGCAATTTCCGTTTCGTTACCCTCGTCGTGGGTTCAGCTGTGGCATGCTGGTGACCCCCTTTGTGGCGGTGATCGTCATCTGGCTGGCACTCGCGGCCTTTGGCAGCGGCCCCGATATTCGCGCGAATGCGCCGGCCGCGGCGCAGCCCATAGCTCTCCTTCGCGCGGCGCAGGTCACCGAGCCTTCTCCCATCTCGCCGCCCAGCATTGTCCAGGCACTTCCAGCCGCTGCGCCGACCGTTGTGCCCCGGCCCGTTTCTGCCGCCCCCGAGATGGGGGGGCTGTCGTTTATTGCTGTAGTGATGGCGTCGCTGCCGCCCGATGCAGCCAAACCTCGGGTCGCGCGGTTGGCACCGTTCGCTTCCGAATTCGCCTCAGCCCCGTTTGGTGCCGCTACGCCGGCGAGTGTACCGCCACCGAGCTGCAAGAGTACATCGCTGTCGCCAGACGCTGTTCCGGCCGACGGTGTGCCGCTGCCGCCGCGGCGTCCCCCCGAGCCCACCCAAAGTCACCGGGCGCCGCCGGCGGAAGCGGCTCGGGTGCTTGTCACGCCGCACGCGGTGCCGCTGCCGCCGCAGCGTCCCCCTGAGCCCGCCGAAAGTCACCCGGCGCCGCCGGCTGAAGCGGCTCGGGTGCCGGCCGCAGAGCCGAGCCCAACCGCCATCGAGCTTGCCCCCGATGCGCAGCCCCCGGGCGAAAGCACGATCCAGCAAACCATGGCCACGCCGCCCGCGACAGCCGTTTCCGCCCCACCGGAGAGCCGCGACATCCTTCAGGGGATTTTCGGGACGTCCTTCCAACCGCCTGCGCCTTGCGCAGGTATGGCCGTTTATGACATCACGGCGCATACCGTCTACATGCCGAATGGCGAGAGGCTCGAAGCGCATTCTGGCCTTGGCCGCAACCTCGACGATCCCAGTTCCTTCAGCCTGAAAAATCGGGGCGTGCTACCGCCTCAAACCTACGCTCTTACGCCGCGCAAGCAGCTGTTCCACGGGATCGCGGCCCTTCGGCTCGAGCCAGTCGGTGATGGCGATATGCATGGCCGGGTCGGCATGCTCGCGCACACCTATATGCGCGGGCCCCGCGGCGATTCGAATGGCTGCCTTTCCCTCAAGAATTATGACAAATTCCTCGCCGCCTATCATAGCGGCGAGGTCTCGCGCCTTCTCGTCATGACGCATGTGGCCTGGGACAAGGGCGAGGCTGGAGCCCGCGCGGGGGAAGGCCCTGGGCACCCGTCCGAGGGCTTCTTTGATATGCGCTAGCTAATCCGATGTTTGGTTGGGCGTGCTCTGCGGCGATTCACGCCTTTGTGTTTTTCGCCCGGTGTGCAGCTACTGCTTGGCCACACCAAGATTGAAAGCACAGTTCACTACTTAGGAATTGAGGTCGACGACGCGCTAGCAATAGCAGAACAAGTTGAGGTCTGAACTAACGGGCAGAGCGGACCTGCGCTGCCTTCCTCACCCGGACTGGTTTGGGCCATGCGCAGATCCAGTGCAAAATGCTAGCCCGCTTTGCCCCCGCAAACACGCGCTTTGTCCGGAGAGCCGTAAGATGGCGGCACAGCCGGCAGTTGGCCAATAAGATACTGGCCAACCAATTCTGTCGCGGCGCGGGCCGCTTCGTTCAACCCGCCGGAGGCAACGTCTCAGGAGCCGTGATAGTCGCAGGCGATCGCGTGCGACGCGCCGAGCACCGCGAGGGTGGCGGCACCTCCCAGAAATGCCAGGGAAAGAAAGGCGAGGGCGAGAAATCTGCGCATGAACTCCTCCCAGAGGATCTCGCGTCGCGAGGTCTGATGTTCAGCGCAGCATCGAACGCGGCGATTGTGGTTCGAGTAAGGCGTGAGGCTCGAGGCTGGAGCTATGCACTTTTGGGCCGAGCGTCTGAGAGAGGGCGAGGATCGCACAGTTGCCAGCGGAGAAATACGCGAGCGGAGAGTGCGGCTGAGGAAACCACATCCCGCCGCGTGTCCCCATTTCTTCGGCTCGCTTGCGCTCGCCCGCAGGAGTGAGACAACCCTCGCCAATAGCGCGCCTTTATTTCAAGCGATCTCGAATCTTGGCGAGGCCGGCCTTGGCGCAATTGTCGTCGAGCTTGGCGCCAGGGGCGCCGGACGCGCCGATCGAGCCGATCGTCTCGTCACCGAGCTTGATCACCACGCCGCCGCCGAAAAACATGACATGTGGGAGTTTCGAAAGCGGCGCGATCGAATCTTCGCCCTTGGCGCGCTCGGCGAGGGCGAGCGTGTCGCTCTTGAACGAGACGCTCGTGTAAGCTTTGTCATGGGCGCTGTCGAGCGTGTGGACGCCGGCGCCGTCCCCGCGCAGCGACACGATGATCGCACCGTCGGCATCGAGCACGACCGATGTCTCGTGATAGCCTTGCTTGGCGCATTCCGCCACCGTCTCGGTCGCCGCCTCGACCGCGAGCGCCGCGGGGATGCGATGGACTTGCAAGGTCTGCGCGCCGGCGGCGGAAGCTCCCAAAGTTGCGCAGACGAGCGCAAGCTTGGCTTTATGGACAAATCTCATCCTGTATCTCCTTGGACCGGGCAACGAACTCCCCCGGAAATGCGTGACCATCATCGAAGCTCGGTCCCCGAGGCTCTCGCGGACATACAGCCTCACGATGCGCAACGGTTTTCAGCCGCTTCGCGAGCACGACGATAACAGCTGGATTGAGATGGCGACAGCCGGATGCATCGCGAAGAGAGGATGAGACCGCGCCTCTTGACGTGGAGTAGTGTCGGAGCGCGCGGCTTCAGCTTGGGCGTCAGGCGAAGTCGGTCGGCTTGGCGAGGGTCGTCCATGCGGATGGGGCACCCCCCTGCAAGCCCGTCTCCTGCGTCGCGGTGATCTGGGCGCCGTTCATCGTCCATTCGGCGAGCGCGCCTGAGTTGTTGCGCCACAAGATGTCCGAAACACCATTGGCGTTGAGATCGCCGATCTCAGCGATTTGCCAAGAGGCATCGGGCGTCGCTGGGCTTCCTCCCAGCGTGACCACCTGGGGCGACGCGACCTGCGAGCCGTTCATCGTCCAGTCGACGAGCGTGCCATTCGTGTTCCGCCATAAGATGTCGGATTTTCCATCGCCGTTGAAGTCGCCGATCCCGGCGATGCTCCAAGACGCATCGGGCGCGACTGAGCTGGCCCCCAGCGTGACTTCCTGGCTCGAGCTGATTTGCGAGCCGTTCATGCTCCAATCGATGAGCGCGCCGCTCGTGTTGCGCCACAGAATGTCCGATTTGCCGTCGCCATTGAAATCGCCGATCCCGGCGATGCTCCAGGACGCATCGGGCGCGACCTGAATGCCCGCGAGCGTGAGGCCCTGGCTCGCCGTGATCTGGGAACCGTTCATCGTCCAATCGATGAGGGTGCCGTTCGCATTGCGCCAGAGCACGTCCGATTTGCCATCGCCGTTGAAATCGCCGATGCCGTCGATGCTCCACGAACCGCTGGGAGAAGCAAGCTGGCCCTGAAAGGTGAGGGCTTGGCTCGCCATGACCTGGGAGCCGTTCATCGTCCAATCCGCGAGGGTGCCGTTCGCGTTTTGCCACAGCACGTCGGATTTGCCGTCGCCGTTGAAATCGCCGATGCCGGCCACGCTCCACGAAGCGTTGGGAGTCGCGGGGCTGCCTTGAAAGGTGACCTGTTGGAGCCCGTTCACCGTCCAGGCCGCGAGCGTGCCGGCGCCGTTGAGCCAGAAGACATCCGAGGGCAGCGTGAGTTGCAAAGGCGGAGAGCTGGTCCACCCGATCGCATTCATCAAGGTGAGGTCGCTGGCCGAAAACGCATTGAGCGTGCCGGAGCCGGCGAAGGCGTCGAACGCATCGCTGGGGACGCTCGTCGCCCAATCACCGAGATCGCCCGAGGGCAACGTGTTCCAGCTGTCGAGATTCGTCGCACCGTTGTCGATCGAGAAATAGGCCGGACCGCTGGTCGTGAGCTGGCGGGCATTCGGCGCCGAATACCGGAAAAGATCCATCGGCGCGATGTTCGACTGATCGACCCCGGAAATCCGGCCCATTACCTCGGAAACTTCGTGCTCCACCGTGGCGATGAAATCATATGCGCCAGAAGCCACGCTGGTCCCGGAGTAGCTGAAGATGTTTGGTGCGGCATCGAACCCGACATACCCGTCGACACCGCCGTTGTTCGCGGCAAGCCCTAGCGCTTTTGCCTCGGCCTGCGTCGTGAGAAGAGTGGCGCCATTTGCGGGAGCACTTGGTGAAAGCGTGCTGGCACCCGGCGCGCCCTGCGAGAGCAGAGCATTTCTGACCGAGGCATAGGGTTCATTGGTTGTATAGGCGAGGCTTTCGCCGAGCGCACCGCTCTCGAGACTTTGTCCGTCGATTTCACCATAACCGACCGCGATCGTCAGATTGACGCTGCTGGTGAAAATGCTGTCGAAATAGGAAACGACATAGTCGACATCGGCCACGAATCCCGCGGGTAAGGCTGCCGCGCTCTGATCGAATTGAACCGTAATCTGCACCGCGACCCTCCGTTCCAGGGCCTTGTCCCAATGGGGCTGGCTTCGCGGGAAGGGTCGTAAACGGAGAGGATGAATCACCCGTTACGGGATACAAGAATTTTTGCTCGATTGCGGCGAAATTTTCGCGAACGGGGAAAAGAAGGCGCGCTCGTGCTGACGTGCGGCGCGTCGACGCCGGGGCAGGTGAATTTCTCGCGGATTTCGAGTGGCGGAGGGCGTTTTGGCGCGGACCACGATGAAGCGAAAATCCGCTTCAGTAAGGCGTCTGCGATGGAGGGCAACGGGGATGCCTCGAGCAGCATCCCCGGATTTCTTCCAGTCCCATTGTTTGAACGGGCGGGTACAAGAATGAGCCGCTATATTCGAGCTCAATTATTGGCCTTGCACCTCCACACATGCTTTCTTGTGAAGCTGCAGAATTGAGAGGGAGAACCGTTCAATTCTTCCTCTTGCTGTCCGACCCCCGCCAACCCCGCAATGCCGGGCGTCGGCCCGACGGTCACACCAGCGCCGGCCGCGCCGGAGCTCGTGCCCACAGGGCCGCTGACATCGCTTGCCCCGCCGCTGGGGCCTGCCACGCTCGCGCCGCCCACGGCGCCCGCGCCACCGCTCGCGCCGTTGCCTCCGTTCGAGCCAGTGCTCCCGTTCGAGCCAGTGCTCCCGTTCGAGCCGGTGCCTCCGTTCGATCCGGTGCCCCCGTTCGAGCCAGTGCCCCCGTTCGAGCCGGTGCCCCCGTTCGATCCGGTGCCTCCGTTCGAGCCGGTGCCTCCGTTCGATCCGGTGCCTCCGTTCGAGCCGGTGCCACCAGGATCGCCTGGATTTCCACTATGGCCATGGTCGTGTCCATGCCCATGGCCGTGACCGCCGTGGCCTTTGCCACCATCGTGCCCCTTGCCGCCGTCGTGCCCCTTGCCACCGTCGTGGCCCTTGCCGCCGTCGTGGCCTTTGCCGCCGTCGTGACCGTGGCCGCCATCGTGGCCCTTGCCGCCGTCGTGGCCCTTGCCGCCATCGTGACCGTGGCCGCCATCGTGGCCATGTCCACCGCTGCCATCGTGGCCGCCATCATGTCCATGGCCGCCATCGTGACCGTGGCCGCCATCGTGGCCATGTCCACCGCTGCCATCGTGGCCGCCATCATGTCCATGCCCGCCGTCATGACCACCACCATCATGGCCATGGCCGCCGCCGTCATGACCGCCACCATCGTGACCGCCACCGTCATGGCCGCTGCCGTCATGACCGCCACCGTCGTGGCCGCCTCCGTCATGACCTCCACCATCGTGGCCGCCGCCGTCATGACCGCCGCCATCGTGGCCGCCTCCCTCACCATGGCCGCCATGCGCCCATCCGGCACCGGGTCCCGCGAGCGTGAGGGCGGCAACGGCGACTGCCGCAAAAAGCCTAGTCTTGATCTGCATCGGATCGCTCCACTTCAACCGTCAAAATGACCCAGGGAGTGCATTCGCGGTCTCGAAATGGAACGTTCATCGCCGCGCTAATTGGTATTTTGCAGTTATCGCGCCACCGAATATTAATACTGTAAGGATGATGCGGCGTGATCGCACCAGGATATTAAACACTGATGTTTGCCAGCGGATTCATTTACTTTACTACTATTGGAGTAGACCGATTTTGTCTTTGATCAGGTGAGTTGTTTCAGCGTCCGTGCGGACCGGAACTACAGTTGGAAGAAGCCGATCGGGCGCGCGCTTCGGACCCACAGAGAGACGTGGTTCACCTTCAATGATCGCGTTCCTCTGACGTATGAACGCGAAACGGAGCTTCGTTCGCGCGTTGCTCGATTTCGCCACATCTCACCTCGGTTGGGGGCCATGGATCGCCGGGGAGGGATGGCGCGGCGAGGAGACCTTTTGGAAACGCCGGAGGTGATTGAAACGCGCGTCAGTTGCTTGCTTCACCGATCGTGTCGGCAACCCAGGCGCCCCGCTTGCCCATCGGCTGTGGGGGCCCCGTGGTCGTGTCGCGCGCGGTCTGGTGCTCCATCTCGGCATCGAGCTCGGCTCCGAGAAGGATCACAATCGAGGAGAGCCATATCCAGGTCATGAAGCCGATCGCGGCGCCCAGCGATCCATAAGTCTTGTTGTAGGTCCCGAACTTCGCCGCGTACCAGGAGAACAGGATCGACATGATGAGCCAGGCGAATGCCGCAAAGGCGCTCCCCCAACTGATCCAGCGCCACTGGGCACGTTCGCGGCTCGGGCCGTAGCGATAGATCACCGCGATGATCAGCGCGACGAGAATGAAGAGGACAGGCCATTTACCGAGCCGCACGAGCCATTCGGTCGCGCTGGCAAGGCCGAGATCGTCGATGAGGAAAGGCAGGACCGCGATGGCTCCGAGCGCGAGGATCATGAATATGATCGCGCCCAGGGTGAAGACGAGCGATGCCGCATTGAGCTTGATGAAACTGCGCTTTTCTTTTTCGCCATAGACGATGTTCAACGCGTCGACGAGGGCTTTCATTCCCGCATTCGCGCTCCACAGCGACACCCCGAGCCCGACGAGGAAGGCAAAGCCGAGAGTGCTGTTGGGCTGGGCGGTCAGCCGGCCAAGCTGCTCGCCGATCACATCGGTTGCCCCGCCGGGCAGGACGCCGGAAAGGTCATTGAGATGGCGGCTGATCGTCGACGGATCGGCAAACAAGCCGTAGAGCGCGACGAGCGCCGCGATGCCCGGAAAGATCGCCAAGAGAACATAGAAAGCGACGCCGGCGGCAATCGAGACGATCCGGTGCTCGGGCACGTTCTGGTAGACGCGCCAAAACACGTCCTTCCAGCCTTCCTTGGGGATTTCGGAAGGCGTCGAGGCGGCCCGTCCTCGCCCTTCCTCGTGGATTTTCGGATCGCCCGCTTTCTCAACGATCTCCTCCCGAGGGCGCGCGAGGCCGAGCACGACAAGTGCGAGAATTCCCGCGGTGGCCACCAAGGGTGAGCGCACCACATTCTCGGGCACGGGAGGCGCCTCGCTCATGAAAGTCTCAGCCCACGCGGTCTGAGTGTCGTCGGGCTTTTCCAGCTCGACGCGTCCCGCCGAGGCAAAAGATGAAGCCTCGACCCCGATTTACCAGCGTTTCGATCATCATGGACCCCGCGAACGTCTCTTTCGGAAAACAAATGGGCCAACACGATGGTTCCAGGATTGGTCTTGGCGACATAACTCGAAAGATTATTGACCGATGCCGGCTTGTCGGCTTGGCAAATCCGGGAGAAGATGGAAGTGAAGCCGCTTTCGGAACGAAGACGTTGCAAGAAATGCCGCCTTCGTGTTGCGCAATCCGTGCAATGATCGCCCCGCTATTCATAAAAGCGGCGGATTCCAGTTCTGTGATAAGGTCGATGACGGCGTCCATGCACTCCACACGCCCACGCCAATCCCGTCCCATGCGCAGCCATGTGTTGCGACGGTTCGCGAGCCTCTCGGGGGCTCTTATTCTAACGGGCGCAACCGCGTTTTTTCTTGCCGCCCAGGCCCAGATGGCGCCGGTGCCGAGCCCCGTCGCTTCAGCCAACGCCGCGGGCGCGATGCGCGCCCCGGCTGTCGCGCTCGGCGTCATCCCCCCGCCGCCCTTACGAGAGATCGCGGATCCGAAGCGTGCTTCCGGACAACCGGCGAGGCTCACCCAGGCCAAGCAGCAATTCGTGAACCCCGAACGGGCTTATGACCCGAACACCGGAGAGAGCTTTTATTGGGATTGCGCCAAGAAAACCTGGTTCGATTCGAAGAGGCATGTGGCGGTCGGATTCGAGGGTGGAAAGACAAGCGAGGGCGAGATCATTCCACCGCCGCCGAAGCTCGAAGTCCCCGATTCGGAGCGCGTCACCAGCGAAGGGCTGATGGCGAGAATTACGCAAGGCAAGCAGGATGCCGACAATGCCGCTCGCGCCGTCGATCCGGAGAGCAAGCAGATCCTGGTCTGGGACTACAGGCAAAGGAGCTGGATCGACACGAAGACGGGCGAGGCGATCGGGTTTATTGGACGCAAGGCGTTGAGCGCTTGCCAGCAAGCGGGCGCTCCGGCCGCCCCGCCGACCCCGGCCGCCAATCTCGCCAAGGCTGATGTTCTCGACGATCTTCTCTTCAAAGAGCATGTGCCGATCTCGCCTTCGCAACGCCCCGTCGTTTCCTCCGGGATGGGGGAGGCGCTTTTGCAACTGGAGCTTCTCCTCACGAGCAAGCAGAGCGTGATCGGCGGTCCCATGCGCTTCACGGCGCCCCGGGCCGAGGCGAAACCCAATCCCGCCGCTCAGAACCCGAGCGCGTCGAGCTCCGCCTGCCTTTCCTGTGCAAGGCGTGAAACGTGCCCCTCCTCATGTCCCGAGCTTCCATCCTTCCTGCAACTGAGCAAGGCGATGCTTGCCGACCCGCTGTGAAGGAAGGGCGAGGAAGCGCGAATTGCCTTCAAGACGCTCGCGAGAATAACCTCTCCTCATGACGAACAACCCCTTGCTCGTTGACGCACCGGCGGTAAGGCGCGCGCGGAAATTCGGGGCCGATCAGGACATCGAAGGAGCTTCCTGTCTCGAGGGCGCCGGGCGCGCGCCGAGCCGGCCGATGGCTGCGATGATGGCCTTCATCTGCATCGCGTTCACGAGCATCTGGGGATATGTGTTCATCTCGCCGGATATGCCGGGCCTCGATCCGACGATCGATTATGCCTGGTTCGTGCCGACGGGGCCTCGTTTCCTGGCGGGCTGGATCGCGCTGACGCTTTGTCTTGCGTCGGCCTTCTATCTCGTTTTGCGCGCTTCGCCGGAGAGTTGGACGAGGAGCGCGGCGATTGCGGCCTTCATCGCGCAATTCGTGCTCAAATGCGTGTGGGCTGCGTTGTTTTTTGCGATGCGGGCACCTCTGCCGGCGCTCTTCGTGATGGCGATCTTCTTCCTTTGCGTGGTGGCCAGCCTATGGCTCAGCGCGATCCTCGACCGCCGCGCGGGGTTTCTCATGGCCCCTTACTTCTCGTGGGCGGCCTTCATTTTATTGCTGACGTTGAACACGGCGGCTTCGGTCGGCAACTTCCAGCCGAATTGAGGGTCGCGCGAAGTTTTGCGCACGCAAGCCGCAACGCCGAAGAACTCAGGGCTTCCCGATCGACCAAGGACAGCTCTCGACGCGGGTCGATGCCGTCCGTTCAGTTCGGCCAGCAGGCCGTGCCTTGCGGATCGAGATGAAAACCACGAGCGCATTTGGCGACGGAGCCTGGCGCGCCAGATGGCGGTGGACCGTAGACTGGAGTCCGACCTCTCGCTCACGGGTCCCTCACGGGAGAGGTGCGCACGTTGGCGGATCATTAGTAATAAGGGGGCGGGCCGTAATAGTAATAAGGGTGAGCCGCCGCTCCCACGAGCGTGCCGACGGCCAGGCCGCCGGGAGCGGCTTCGAGGCTGGATCGCCGGAACGCGCTGCGCGACGCATCCTGCAATCCCCACACGTGATCGCGGACAATTGGCCTTGGTCCGCTGGTCCACGCTTTCGGGCGCGAGTCAGGAGCGTTGCGCCCAGACGAGCTCTTCCTCGGCCGTCTTTTCGGCCACACGCGCCGTTGGGATCGGGAGATGAAGGTTCGGTGGCGCATAGGGCACACCTTGGTTGCCCCCAAGCTTCTTCATCACGCTCCAATGCACCCGCTCATTGATGTTCTCATCTCGCGGGTTGGGGGAACTGCTGAAGGCCGCGTGATCGATGGCCTCGGGAGCGAGCACGGTCCGCAAATGCGGCCAGCGATGGTCGATCGGCCAGCCCAGGGTGGAATCGGCGATGCCCCCGGCGAGATCGGGATGGATGCGGGCCGCGATAGCCGCGCCGTCGAATTCGAGAGCGGTCAACGCTTCGATACGCGCGAGAAGCCAGGCGAAGGCGTCATCCGAGAGCCCGCTGTCCCGATAACCTCCGCCGACATTGCAGTGCGAGCCCGCAAACCAGGTCTGCTCGACATGGCCGCGCAGCGGGCGGCCCTTCGGCATTGTCCAAAGCGTCGGCACGAAAGGGCGGCGATGTTCGTCGATGGCGACCGCATGCAGCCCGACATCGATATGGTCACCGAAATAAGTGTCGTGAAACCCCAGCACCGCGAGCGTGAAGTAGCGGGCGAGCGGCGCAAGTCCGATGCCTGCTGGAATGCCGTAGGAGCCAACCGTGTCCCAGACGGCGACGCAGGTGATTGTGCGGTCTTCGTGAAACAGCGCGTTGCCCTCGAGCGAGCGATAGGCAACGATGCGCCTCCGATCCGTGAAGCCCGGTGTCGCTCTACCCACCCGAATTGACGGCTTCACGCGATAGAATTGCCAGGCCGCTTCGATGACGTCCTTATCTGCGCTGCGGGCGATGCCTGAGGCGCCGATCAAGCCCGCCAGCGCGCGCACCGCATACGCGCCCCGTGAAAAGCCGATGAGGTAAATTTCGTCGCCGGCCTCATAAGTTCCGGCGAGCTTTGCGTAGGCTTGCGTGATGATGGCCTTGAGCCCGAACCCGATGGCGCCGCCCAGCATTCTTCGCAGGCAGGGCGCCTCCGAACCCACGCCCGCGTGATAAAAGCAGGGCTGGAAGGTCCCATCACTCGCCTTCGCCTTGATCAAAGCCCCCGCGTTGCCATAGGCGGGATCGAGCTTGGCGACGTTCGTGTCGGAGCCGATGCCTTCATCGTTCCACGTGCCGTCGATGAGGATGACGTTTCGCTTCACTCTCACCCCCGATCACACATTGCGAGCCGCCTTCTGTATCACCCCCTTGCGCAGCCGCTAAGATGGCGATCATCCCAACGAGGGGTCGCCGTCGAATCGGGTTCGGCCGACGCAATAGCAAGGGAGGCTTTGATGGAGCTCTTCATCTTCGCGCGCTTTCACGTTCGCGAGGGGCGCGAAGCGGCGGCCGAGAAGGTACTTGCGGAGCAAGTTGCGGCAGCGCGAGGCGAGCCGGGCTGCCTTTCCATCGGCGCCTATCGCTCGACCCGCGAACCGCGTCTCTTCTTCATTCACTCGCGATGGAAGAACGAAGCGGCGTTCGATGCTCACGCGGAACTCGCGCGGACCGACCGTTTCGTCGAAACCATGAGCGGGATGATCGACCATCCCTTCGAGGCGACACGCGCCTTGGCCTTGTGACAGGGAGAAGTTGGGCGCAGGTACCCTCCTTCTCGCAAATGGACCTCCTGCCGTCCCGCCGCGTCATGCCCAGGTGTTGTGAGCGAAGCGAGCACAAGGACGGTTCCGCCTCCCCCGCTTCTTCGGATCAGGTGGCCAGTTTTCGCCGTCTAGTGGTCGAAATCTTCACCCCCGCCGAAACCTCGGCCGCCGCCATCGCGCATTCGCCATTCGCCTCCGCCGTGCCAATGTCGCTCACCCTCGCCGCCGCGTTCGCCGCGCATGCCATGGTGGTGCCATAGCTCGTTGAGCTCGACTTGCTGCTCGCCCGTGAGCGTCGCGTAAAAGGCCTCGAGCTTCGGCTGAACCGCCTTCATGCCGTCCAGCCGCGCCTGTAGCCGCTTTTGCGCGAAAGCCATGCGCGCCGGCAAGGTGGAGAGATCGGGCGTCGCGGCGCACAAGGCGGCTTTGGCATCGCCCTTCGCCTTGGCGATGGCGTCCTGCAGCGCCTTCAGCGCTGGCTTCTGCTGGTCCGTCAGATTGAGGCGCTGGGCAAGGCGCTCACCCATGCGGTCGGTCGTCCATTGCTGATCGGTCGCACAAAGCCGCGCGATCGACCGAAATCCGCCGGCCTCAGGGCCATGCCCTTGCGCAAAGGCTGGAGAGACGAAGGCAAGGGACATCACGCCTGCGGCCATGAATGGAATCGAGCGTTTCATTTGAGACTCCGTCACCGGAAGAAAGTCGCCTCTGGTCACGGAAATTGGGCAGGACGCCGCGCGCCTTCAAGTTACATTTCGGTCACCAACGGACAAGAATCCGGCAAGGGCGGCGCGGCGCAGGAGATGAATTCGGCAAAGGCGCGCGAAGACGAGAATTATAATCATTCTTGGAAGGTTTTGGCCATCGACTTGGCTTAGCCCTCATTGCCTCCATGGTTCGACACGGGATTTGTCGCCATGCAAATCGACTTTACGGCGGAAGCCCCGCATTTGCGTCGTGCACCGAAGTCAGACGCACTTCGCTGGTTTGTGAGCATCACCGCCGCCCTGGTCGCCGCGATTTGGGTATGCGGCATGACGGCGAGGGCGGCGCAAAGAGAAGCTCGCCTCGTGGAAATGGCAAGGCCGGACTGCATCCATAGCGGCGTCACCAACAAGGAGTTGCGACACCTCGTGAGAGGCGAGGTGGATATCGGTGCGAATGAGAGGGAAGCCCTACGCTCGGTGGTGACGCTCTGCCAGGCGAAGCAAAGGGGGGCATGAGCGGCGCGGCAGATCGCCGTCCGTGCTCCTTGCATGCTTCTCTTCAAGTTCCGCCTCCGCGGATGCAGGCTCGTGGCCGGCGGCCGACGCCTGGACCGTCTGCGCTTCAAGGAGGCGTGGCGTTATACCACGAAGGAGGTATTGAGTTATTGGAGAAGTAACAAACTCGGCAAGAAGCAATTCTTGCCACATGGACCTCAGAAAATTGACTAATTTCGGAAGATAATCTCGACAAGTGTGCTGAATTTGAAATTTAAATCCTGATTCAAAATTGACATGTGGTCGCGTTTGGCGGAAGTGAGTGTGAAATCGTGCTGAGAACCAATAGTTCGCGATCGAATACATAGCAGGCCGGAACGAATATTTGCGGCGCATGTCGAACGCCCCTTTCCACCGCTGCCGGAATGGACCCCTGCCGAACGCAATGGGGTGGGCGGGCGAGTGTCTCTCGATCCCCTTGCGCACGATCCCCTTGCGCATCTGGCTCCTCACCGGGGTAGCCGCGCTCGCTCTCCTCGGCCACACGCAGGCCAGGGCCGATCCGGTCGGGACGGCGGGTGCCGCGAACGTGCTCTCCTCCGGAACGCCGCCGGGCGGAAGCATGCGCGTGATCGAGATGGGGTCACGGGTCGTCTCGGACGAGAAGATCGACACTTCCCCTTCGGGGAGTGTGCAACTCGTTTTCGTCGACAAGACCACGCTCGACATCGGACCGAATTCATCGATCGTCATCGATAAATTCGTCTTCGACCCGCAGGCGGGGCACGGCGAAATGGCGGTGTCGCTGGGCAAGGGAGTGCTGCGCGTCGTGGGCGGGCAAGCCACCCATACGGGCGGCGCGACCATCAGCACGCCTTTCGCGACCATCGGGTTGCGTGGCGGCATCATCACGGTCAGCCAGAGCAAGGACGGGACGGAGGCTGTACTCGGCTACGGCGTCATGACCATGTCGTCGGCCGGCGTCACCCAGACGCTGAACCAGCCGGGCTTCGGCATTCGTTCGATTTCCTCGCTCACGCCGCCATCGGCGGCCTTCAAGGCGCCCGCCGCGCTGATCGCGACCTACAACGCCGCGGTGGCGAGCAAGGCGGGACAAAGCGGCGGCTCGAACGTGAAGCCGAGCGATTCCCAAGCGGCGGCCAACAACGTCGGCACTGCCAATTCCTCGAGCGCAATGTTGCAATCCTGGGACTGGTCCTCTCTCGGGCTTCAGAACCTTTTGAACGAAGTCGAGAACGGCGCGCAACACGCGGCGATCGCGGTTCGCACCTCATCGCCGCAAGTTGTCGCGGCTTCGCCGCCTCCGCCTCCACCTCCCACGCCGCTCGCGCCACCCCCACCACCCCCGCGCCCGTCGCCGCCACCACCATCGCCGCCGCCACCTCCACCGCCGCCCCCTCCGCCGGTGGCGCATCACCACCATCATCATCACCACATGTATTTTCACGACGATGATGACCGTTTTGCGCGCGACCGTGATCATCATGACGGCCGCGATTTCGATGAGCGCCGCTTCGCCCACTCCACAAAGGATGCTTACGTTGCGCGCGGTGGACGGGATGAGCACGACCACGCGATGGGATCACATCATTTTTCGCCGCCATCCAGTTTCGATGCGAGCACGCGCCATGCCTGGAATGTGCAGGCCGGCTCGCCGACAAATCCGCCGCGCTTGAATGATCACAAAAATCCTTCGATGAATCCGTCGGGCTCGAATCTCGTCGCATCGCTTCCGCAGAAGGGCGAATATTTGCGCTGGGGCGATTGGTCCTCGAAGCCCCAGGTCGGTCCGGGAAGCCTGACCAATCGGCTCGATCCTGTCGGCCATCATGATCCCTTGGCCGACCCTTCGCGGCTCAAGGTCTCGACCTACCGCTTGGATTCGAATGGGCCTCAGGCCGGTGGGGCCTGGAAACATCACCATGACGGTGTTGCGGGCCACGATCATTTCCGGGGCAACCCGTCGCTCGCGATGCGTCAAACGCTCAATCTGAACAGGATGAACTATTTGGGCAGCGGCATCTTTTCGATTCCGAAAAAATAGCGCTGCGGCGCGCCTCGGCCTCCGCGTCGAGCCGATATTCCCCGCTTTTGCGCTATGGCACGCCAGGCGAGCCTAAGCTACGCTTGCTTCCTCCACCGGCCCGCACGATCCGTCACTTCACGGGAGAAGAATTTGCGTTCCATCGAGAGGCAAGTCGCGCGAGCCGCGCGGATCCTCGCCTTGGGCTTTTGCCTCGCGGCTGCCGCACCCGCTTCGCCGCTTCCGAGACACGCATTCCTTTGGGGCGTATCGACCTCGGCCTATCAGGTCGAAGGCGGCTATCAGCGCGATGGCAAAGGCCCGTCCAATTGGGATGTCTTCACCAACGAATTTCATGTCACGAAGTCCGTGATCGGCCGGAACGAGACCGGCAATATCGCCGACAACCTCTACGACCGCGAGCAATACCTGCAAGACATCGCACTGATGAAACGGCTTGGCGTGAACGCCTATCGCTTCTCGATCGCCTGGTCGCGCATCCTGCCCCAAGGCACCGGAGAGGTGAATCCGGCGGGGCTCGCGCACTATCGCCAGCTCATCGACGATCTTCTGCAAAACGGCATCGAGCCCGTCGTCACGCTCTATCATTGGGACATGCCCGAGAAGCTTGCCCAAGAGGGCGGTTGGGCCAATAAGAATTCCGTCGCGTGGTTCCGTCGCTATGCGGAGATCGTCTTCGACGCCTTCGGCGACCGGGTGAAGCGCTTCATCACCGTGAACGAGCCCTTCGTCGAGCTTTACATGATCGAACCTTCGATCCACCGCATTTTGGAGGGAGTCGAGGATGAAAGGGCGGATGCGCTGCGCATTTACGCGCAGCAAGCGGTGGCCGCGCATCATATTCTCCTGGCGAGCGCGCAAGCGATCGATCTCTATCGGCAGCGTCACCTGCCAGGCGAGATCGGCATCGCATTGAATTTCACGCCGACGAACCCCGCCGATCCTGAGCGCGCGGAGGATGTCGCGGCTGCATCGATGATGGACGCGCTCCAAAATCGCTGGTTTCTCGATGCCATGTTCAAGGGGAGCTACCCGGAGCCTCTCGCCTCGCTCGAGGGCAAGCTCAATCCCGATTTCGCGCCCACGCCCGCCGAGATGCGCTTCATCTTGGAGAACCGGCCGGATTTCGTGGGTGTGAATTATTATGCCCCCTCGTATTTCAAGGGCGCGGTTTCGGCTCCCTTGGGCGCGGAATGGGCAAAGGCGAATGTCGACACGCTCGAGGCTTTCAACGGGCCCATGGTTCCCGATGAGCTCTATCGGTTGCTCATGCGGCTTCACAAGGACTATGGCGACCCGCTCATCTACATCACCGAAAACGGTGCGGGTTTCGGTGACGAAGACGAGGCGCTCGTCGAGGGCAGGGTGCATGACGAGCTTCGCAGCCTCTATGTGCGCCAGCATGTGAAGGCCGCGCTCAAGGCGCGCGCCGAGGGAGCAAGGCTCGGCGGCTATTTCCTCTGGTCGCTCCTCGACAATTTCGAATGGACGACGGGTTACTCGCACAGGCTCGGCATCGTCCATGTCGATTTCGAAACGCAAAAACGCGTGCCGAAGGACAGTTTCTTCGAATATCAGGGGCTGATCGCCGCGCATCGCACGCCTTGAGTGTCCGCCGGCCCACCAGCGGCCGAAGCCTCTCCCTGCATTTGTCTTCACAGCGCGCTTGAGCAGCTTCGCTTCAGCGACGATTGGAGATGCGTGGCGGGCGCGCTTGCAGAAATTGCCACAAAATGCCACACCGGCACCTTCCGCAACAGAAGCCGGCCTCATGAATCGCCCGCTCGCCATCAGCCGACAGGACCATATCCTCAACGCGCTCGATGCCGCGGGCGCGGTCAGCGTGTCGCTTCTCGCCGAACGGCTCGGCGTGTCGCGCGAGACCATCCGTCGCGATCTCAAGGCGCTCGCCGATCAGGGCCGCGCCAATCTCGTGCATGGTGGGGCTGCGCGCGGCACGACGGCCGAGCCTTCGCTCGCCGCTCGCCAGGCGGCCAACGCACGCGGCAAGGCCGCCATCGGCCGCAAAGCGGCAAGCTTCGTCGAGGACGGAACGGTGGTGCTCCTCGATTCGGGCTCCACCACGCTTGCGCTCGCCTATGCGCTTGTCGAGCGCAAGGACATCACCGTGCTCACCAACAGCTTGCCGATCGCGCTCCTCTTGTGTCGTTCCTCTGGCGTGAAGGTGACGATGCTCGGCGGCGAGATCGACCCGAACGATGAAGCTGCCTTCGGCATCGATACGCTTGCCGCGCTCGAGCATTTTCGTGTCGATCTCGCCTTCATAGGTGTGGGCGGCATTTCGGCCGAAGGAGAGCTCACCGACTATTCGCGCCTCGCGAGCGAGCAGCGGCATCGAATGATGAAGGCCGGCAAGAAGGTCTTCCTCCTCGTCGATCACAGCAAGTTCGAGCGGCGAACGCCCGTGAAGATGGCCATCGGCTCTCAGATCGCGGCGCTGATCGTCGACAAGCCGCCGCCCAAAAGGATCGCGCAAGCCTTTGCGGCTCGTCGCTGGCCTGTGATCCAGGCGAAGGCGTGACCCTCGGGCGAAGCCGATGCACCTCTCTCTTCCCGTCTTCCTTGCGGTTTTGACCGCCGCCGCGCTTCATGCCGGCTGGAATGCGCTGATCAAGATCAGGCTCGATCCTTTCCTCGCGATGACGCTCATCTGCTTCACCTGTGGCGTGATCGCGCTCCCGGCGTTGTTGATCACCGGACTTCCCAAAGCTGCCGCGTGGCCCTGGATCATCGCCTCGGTCGTGATCCATCTCGGCTATTACCTCTTCCTCGCGGAAGCGTATCGGCGCGCCGACATGGGGCAGATCTACCCCATCGCGCGTGGCGCCGCGCCTTTGATGACGGCGATCGCCTCGCTCCTTTTCGTGCATGATCCGCTGAGTGTCGGAAATGGGCTCGGCATCGTTCTGCTCGGCGCAGGCGTCCTTCTGATCTCGCTGCGCGGCCACCGCCATCTCGTGGCGCCGAGTAAGGTCGCGGTGAGCTGCGCACTTCTCACCGCCGTCACCATCAGCGCCTACACGATCGTCGACGGCAGCGGAGCGCGCGCGGCCGAAGATCCGAACGCCTATGCGGCGGCGCTTTTCGCCGTCGATGCCTACCCGATGCTCATCATTTGTCTTTTTTGGAAAGGCCTGAAAGGCGTGCGCCCGGCGTTCGGTTTTCTGCTTCCCGGCTTCGCGGGCGGCGCAATGTCGCTCGCCGCTTACTGGATCGCCATCTGGGCCATGACGGTTGCTCCCATCGCGCTCGTCGCCGCGATTCGCGAGACGAGCGTGCTCTTCGGCGGTCTGATCGCGGTGATTTTCCTGAAGGAGCCGATGACGCGCGTGCGAGCCGCCTCCGGCGCACTCATTCTCGGCGGCCTTTTTTGCCTTCGCATGTTCTGACGGTACCGTCACCAGCATACCCATGAAAGTTGCATAATGTGGTAACTTGACGGATTTTGTGAGGGCGACTAGAAGCCAGGAAGCGAGGCCCGCGAGGATGGTTCCTGCCGGTGGTCGGCCCTGAGGTCCCTTTTCCCGCGAAGGTCGGGCCACAGCTTGGCGATGCGGGCTCGATTTCGACGATGGGCGCCATCCTCGAAATCGGTCCATGCGGAGAGGCGATCGATGAGGGAAACCGCAGTCTCGAAACCTGCTCACAAAGCCACGTCGGAAACGGGCGACCCTTTCCTCCTGACGCCCGGCCCGCTCACCACGTCGCGTAGCGTCAAAGCCGCGATGGTGCACGATTGGGGCTCTCGCGATGCGAGCTTCGGCGCGATCAACAAGGCGGTGCTGCAGCGCCTTCCCGAGATCGTGAAAGGGGGCGGCGAGTACGTGACCGTGCCGATGCAAGGTTCCGGCACTTTCGCGGTCGAGGCCATGCTGACGACCTTCGTGCCGCCGAAGGGGAGGGTGCTTCTCCTGATCAACGGCGCCTATGGACATCGGGCAAAGCGCATTCTCGACATCGCGGGGCGGCGCACGCTCGTGCATGAGACGCCGGAGGACACTTTGCCCGATCTGGAGGAGGTGGAGCGCCTTTTGAGGCGCACGCCCTCGATCACGCACATCTTCGCGGTTCATTGCGAGACGACCTCCGGCATCCTCAATCCCATCGACGAGATCGGCGCGCTCGCCGAAAAATACGCGAAGAGCTTCCTCCTCGATTCGATGAGCGCCTTCGGGGCGCTTCCGCTCGACGTGCAAAGAGCGCATGTGGACGCGGTCGCGGCTTCCTCGAACAAGTGCATCGAGGGCGTGCCCGGCCTGGGTTTCGTCATTTGCCGAAAAGAGGCGCTCATCGCGACCAAGGGTCAGGCGACGACGCTCGTTCTTGACCTTCACGACCAATGGGCTTCTCTCGAGAAGACCGGGCAATATCGCTTTACGCCCCCCATCCACGTGATCGTCGCGTTCCATCAGGCGTTGCGGGAATTCGCGGGGGAAGGCGGCGTGGAAGGGCGGGGCGGGCGTTATCGCGAGAATTGCCGCATCCTTATTTCAGGCATGCGCGCGCTCGGCTTTCGCACCTTGCTTCCCGATCATCTGCAGGCCCCGATCATCGTCACCTTTTACATGCCGACGCATCCGCGTTTCGTTTTCCAGCGCTTCTACGATGGGCTGAAAGAGCGCGGTTATGTGATCTACCCGGGAAAGCTCACGGTCGCGGATTCGTTTCGCATCGGCTGCATCGGACGCATCGGCGAGAAGGAGATGCGCGGTGCGCTAGCCGCCGTGCGTGAGGTGCTCGACGAAATGGGTGTGAGCGATCCTGCCGCGAAAGCCGCTTGACCTGAGAGCCCTTTTTCTCGGGCCGACAACCGCTTCGCCAGCGAGGGAACCATGAACGAGCAACGGCGTACGCCAACCGTCACTGTGAACGGCCGCGAATATCACTTCCCGCGTCAGCCCACGGTCGTCGTGTGCATCGACGGCTCCGAGCCCGGCTATATCGAGCGCGCGATCGAGGCGGGGCTTGCGCCCAATCTCGACCGGCTCATGAAGACGCGGACGCATCTCCTCGCCAATTCCGTCATTCCAAGCTTCACCAACCCCAACAACATTTCGATCATCACGGGCAGGCCTCCGCAAGTGCACGGCATCGCGGGAAACTACTTCTATGACCGCGCGAGCGGCGAGGAAGTGATGATGAACGAGGCGCGTTTCATGCGCGCGCCGACCATCATGCAGGCTTTCCACGACGCGGGCGCCAAGGTGGCCGTGGTCACAGCGAAGGACAAGTTGCGCACGCTCCTCGGCAACGGGCTCGATTTCTTGAGCGGCCGTGCGATCGCCTTTTCTTCCGAGAAGGCGGACAAGGCGACGCTTGCCGAGAACGGCATTGCAAAGGTGACGCAGTTCGTGGGCAAGCCCGTGCCGGACGTTTACTCGGCCGATCTTTCGGAGTTCGTGCTCGCGGCCGGCGCCAAGCTCCTCGAGGGTTTCAGGCCCGACCTCATGTATCTGTCCACGACCGATTATGTGCAGCACAAGGCGGCGCCCGGATCGAAGATCGCCAACGAATTCTACGCCATGCTCGACCGCTATGTCGGGCTGATAGACGCGCGGAACTGCGTGCTTGCGCTCACCGCCGATCACGGCATGAACGACAAGCACGAGCCCGACCTTTCACCCGATGTGATCTATCTTCAAGACCTGTTCGACCATTGGGTCGGCGCCGGAAAGGCGCGCGTCATCTTGCCGATCACGGACCCTTATGTGGTGCATCACGGGGCGCTCGGCTCCTTCGCGACCATCTATTTGCCGCAAGGCGCGGACCGCGAGGCGCTGGCGAAGCGCCTCGCTGCCATCGAGGGCATCGCGCTCGTTTTGTCGAACGCGGACGCGGCTTCTCGCTTCGAGCTGCCGCCGGACCGGATCGGCGATCTCGTGGTGCTCTCGGCGCGCCGCAAGGTGCTAGGGACGAGCGCCTCTCGCCACGATCTTTCGGCCCTGACCGAGCCTTTGCGCTCGCATGGCGGGCTCACCGAACAAACGGTGCCGATGATCGTCAATCACAAAATCGATTGGCCCGAGGGCCGCCAACTCCACAACTATGATGTCTTTGCTGTCGCGCTCAATCATGCCGTGTCGTAGGGGGGCCCATGGTGCGGGACGTTCGCACCCGCAGGCCCGAAAGGTGAAGGGATGAACATCGAAGCAAAGCCTGCCGTTCGCAAGGAAAGCATGCGGATCGGGGGGAAGCTCGTCTCGACGGAAGAAAGCATCGATGTCTTCAACCCGTACACCGGAAAGGTGATCGGCAGCGTTCCGGCGGGCAGGCCCGAGCATGTGCGCGCTGCGTTTGCCGAGGGGAAAGCCCATCGGCCCAAGCTCACGCGCTACGAGCGTCAGCGCATTCTCCAGACCACGGCCGAGATCTTGCGCGACCGGAAGGAGGAGTTCGCGCGACTGATCACCACCGAGTCCGGCTTGTGCTGGAAGGATTCGCTTTATGAGGCAAGCCGCGCCTATGACGTCTGGTCCTTCGCGGCGCAGCTCACCATCAAGGATGACGGCGAGATCTATTCTTGCGACATCAGCCCGAACGGCAAGAACCGCAAAATCTTCACGACACGCCTGCCGCTTCTGGGTGTCATCTCGGCGATCACGCCTTTCAATCATCCGCTCAACATGGTGAGCCACAAGCTCGCCCCCGCGATTGCCACCAATAACCGCGTGGTGCTCAAGCCGACGGAGCTCACGCCGTTGACGGCGCTGGCGCTCGCCGACGTGCTCTACGAGGCCGGCTTGCCGCCGCAAATGCTTTCGGTGGTCACCGGCAATCCGCGCACCATGGGCGATGCGATGATCACGGATGAGGATTGCGACCTCATCACCTTCACCGGATCGGTGCGCGTCGGCAAATACATTGCCGAGAAAGCGGGTTACCGGCGTCTCGTGCTCGAGCTCGGCGGCAACGATCCGTTGATGGTGATGGAAGATGCCGATCTCGAAAGGGCGGCCGAGCTCGCGGTGCAAGGCGCGACGAAGAATTCAGGCCAGCGCTGCACGGCCGTGAAGCGCATTCTCGTGGTGGAGAGCATCGCCGACGATTTCGTGAAGCTCGTCCTCGCCAAGGCCAAGAAGCTGAAATGCGGGGACCCGATGGACCCGTCGGTCGATATCGGCACCGTGATCAACGAGGCGGCGGCGAAGCTCTTCGAGCGGCGCGTCGCGGACGCGGTCGCGAAAGGCGCGGAGCTCCTTCACGGGGCGCCGCGCGACGGCGCGCTCTTCCCCCCGACCGTCGTCGACCGCGTGCCTCATGATTGCGAGCTCGTGCATCAGGAAACCTTCGGACCCGTGATCCCGATCATCCGTGTGCCGAACGCGATCGACGAGGTGATCCGGATCTCGAACTCGACCGCTTATGGCCTCTCCTCGGGCGTGTGCACGAACCGCATGGATTACATCACGCGCTTCATTCAGGAGCTCGAGGTCGGCACGGTCAACATCTGGGAAGTGCCCGGCTATCGCATCGAGATGTCGCCTTTCGGCGGCATCAAGGATTCAGGGCTCGGCTACAAGGAAGGCGTGGTCGAGGCGATGAAGAGCTTCACCAATGTGCGCACCTGGTCGATGCCTTTCGAGTGAGCAACGCGCCGGGTCCGTTATTTCTGTCGTCGACCTTTGCCCGCCGTTCCTTCTCTCTTCTTTGCGACACGTTGCGCTGCCGCAAGCGCGGCTTGCGCCCAGCTCATAAGCTCTTCTGGCTCGTCGAACAGGCGCTCCGGAGCGCGCCAGAAGGAGAGATCGATGGTGTCGCCTTGCTTCTGATAATTGAGCGGCGGAAATGCCTTGGCTTCTGCGAAGGCCGACCGATTCGCGTCATCCACACGGAAATAGAGCACGTTGTCGCTCACCATGCCGAGCATGACGCCGTCGCAGAAGACGCCGGTCTTGCCGAACATGCGCCGCAGCGTCACATGACCGAGCCGCGAGAGCTGGTCGCGCAGGAAATCGGCAAAGCTGTCGCTAGCAACCATCTGTCTCACCCGCCTTCGCCGGCTCGGCAAAGGCTCGAAACTCGAGCGTCACACGCTCGTAGATCTCGCGCTTGAAAGGCACGACGAGCGCCGCGACGCGGTCGAGCCGCTCCCAGCGCCAATGTGAGAATTCGGGATCGGCGCCGCCTTCGCCGCGCGTCACGTCGATCTCACTCTCATCGCCGGTGAACCGAAACGCGTACCAGCGCTGGCGCTGGCCGCGAAAAGCGCAAAGGCGATGCCACGGTCCCTCATAAGGCGGGAAGTCATAAGCCATCCATTCGCGCGTTTGACCGAGAGGCTCGGAGCGCGTGACCGAGGTCTCCTCCCAGAGCTCGCGTCGCGCGGCCGCGAGCGCGTCTTCATTCGGATCGACGCCGCCTTGCGGCATCTGCCATTCATGGCCCGGGAGGATGATCTCCGGTCCGTCATTGCGCAAACGATGTGCGATCAGCACGCGCCCTCGCATGTCGAAGAGCGCGATACCGACGTTCATGCGATAGGGGAGGTCTTGCGAGCTCATGGCACGCCCGCCTCGAGTCGAGGCATGCGGCGAGCATCACAAAACCGCAAGCGTCCCTCCATCGACATAGATCATCTGACCATTCACGTAGTCCGAGGCTCGTGAAGCGAGGAAGATCACGGCTCCGACGAGCTCCTCGGGGCGTCCCCAGCGCTTCGCCGGCGTGCGCGCCTTCACCCAGGCGTCGAACTTCTCGTCCTCGATGAGCGCCTTGTTCATGTCGGTGAGCATGTAGCCGGGCCCGATCGCATTCGCCTGAATGCCGTGCGCGGCCCACTCGGCCGCCATGGCGCGCGTGAGGAGCTTGATGCCGCCTTTCGAGACCGTGTAGGGCGCGATGGTGGCGCGAGCCACCTCGCTCGTGAGCGAGCCGATATTGACGATCTTGCCGCGACCGCGCGGCACCATGCGCCTTGCCGCCTCGCGCGCAACGATGAAGGCACCCGTGAGGTTGGCGTCGATCACCTTGCGCCACTCTTGCGTCGAAAGCTCGAGCATGGGTTTGCGCAGCTGCATGCCCGCATTGTTCACCAGAATGTCGAGCGCGACGTTCTCGGCGTCGAGGCGAGCAAAGGCGTCGATGATGGCGCGCTCGTCCGTGAGGTCGAACCGGACGCTGCGTGCCTCATATCCCGCTTTCCGAAAGGCTTCGGTCGCCGCAGCGAGGCGGTCTGCGTCCTGGCCGTGCAGCACAACGGCGGCGCCCGCAGCCGCAAGGCCTTCCGCCATGGCGCGGCCAAGCCCGCGCGAGGAGCCGGTGACGAGGGCCGTGCGCTTGGAGAGGTCGAAGAGCTCGACGGACATCAGGTCTTCTCCTTCGTGGTCACCGCAACACCCTTCGCAGGGCCGCCACGACGATCTCGTCATCGCCTTCGCGCAGCCCCGCCGAGTCGATGACGAGTACGCTTTGCCAGGCCCGGCGCTCGCTCAAATGCACCGGCGGGTCATGGCGCTGCAAGGCACGGCTCACCGCGTACACGTCGAGGCCGAGCGCAGCAGCGTCGATGTCGATGCCGAGCGTCGGATATTTCCCGTGCGCCTCCTCGATCGCAAGCAGCCGCGAATGCGCGAGCTCACGCGCGCCGGCTGCGATGTTCGCGAGAAGCTTGCGGCGGCTCGCCCGCCCGGCCTCGATGTCGCAAGCGACGAATCGCTCGAGCGCCACGACCAGCCCGACAATGGATTCCTTGTCGACCTTGAAGCCGCGCCCGAGGCCGTGATGGGGGAAACGGTCACTGAAATGGCGCGCCAGCAAACCCTCTGGGGGCGCCCAGGTCTCAGGGAGGATGTCGAGGTCGAGCATCTGGATAAGAGCCGAGGCGACGAGGTCCTCGCGCCCGCACAAGATGCCGGTACCCTGCGGACCCCTGATGGCCTTGCCGCCGCTGAAGGCGACGAGAGACGCGCCTTCCTCGCTGAAGCGGCGAAGATTCTCCTTGGGCGGCAATTGGGCCGCGGCATCGACGATGACCGGGAGCTTGAACCGTTCCGCCACCGCGACGACGCGCTTGAGGGAGGGCCTGAGCTCCTCTGTCGCCGTATAGGCGATCGCGGCTGTCTTCGGCCCGATGGCGGCTTCGATCTCCCAGGCTTCGAGGTCGCGCACGCCGGCGCCAACGCCACGATCGTTGAGCCCGATCTCGTTCAGCCGCGCGCCCGCCGCTCGGATCGCGTGATCATACCCCGTGCGATGCGCGCGATGGATGATCACCTCATTCGCCATCCCCTCGGTATCCGGCAAGCGCTCCATGAGCGCCACGTCCGTGCGCGCGATCGCCGCGGCGGTCGCGAGCGTGAGCGCCGCGGCTGCACCCCCGGTCACGATCGCGGCTTGCGTTCCCGTATGGCGTGCGATCGTCGCCCCGGCGCGCGTTTGCAGCTCGGCGATGTCGACGAAGGCGCCGGCGGCCTCGCGCATGGCATCGAGCGTCTCACTGTCCATGAGGCTGCCGCCGAGGCGCGTGAGCAGACCTGCGCCATTCACCCGTTTGGCGACGGACAAACGTTCGTAGACATCGGCGTTCATGCCCATCGCTCCCTCACATCGCCTGCGAGCCTCCTCCATCAAGACGATCTTCGGCGGGAAGTCCATCCGCGGCACGCGCGGCGCTATGCCGGCGCGGGCGGGAGCTGAGCCAGGTCGGCCGTAGCGTGTCTTTCGGCCACGCCCTCGCGGCACCGAGCCGCGGCAAATGAAACGTTATTGCATTATTCTTAGAGCCTCGTATTGTTACGTTGTAACATATACGGAGCTTTCTCGTGCTTTTCCCATCTCGCCTCCCTCGTCGAGCCCAGTCCGCCAGCATCGGCCTTGCGCTGACGCTTGCCCTTTCGTGTTCTTCGTCTCTTGTGCTGGCGCAAACGAGCGCCACCTCCGCGAACCCTGCTCAGAGCACGGATGCGCCGAGAGAGGCCGGCCGCAAAGGGGCGGCTGCGAACCTGAACGCGACACAAACCGAACCCAGAAGGGGCGTCACCCCGCAGGCGGGTGGAGGTGAGGAGTTGGACATCACCGTCACGGCCGCAAGGCTCGATGTCGCACGCGACCAGATCAACACCGCAGTCGGCGCCTCCAATTATGAGATCAGCCGAGAAGCGATCGAGACGCAGCCCCTCGGCGCCAACGCTTCGCTCAGCACCACCTTGCTGCAAGCGCCGGGCGTAGCCCAGGATTCCTTTGGCCAATTGCATGTGCGCGGCGACCACGCGAACCTTCAGTATCGGATCAACGGGATCATCGTTCCGGAGACGATCAGCGGCTTCTCGCAATTGTTCGACACCCGCTTTGCGCGAAGCATCGCTCTCATCACCGGGGCGCTCCCTGCGGAATACGGCTATCGCACGGCCGGCGTGGTCAATATCGAAACGAGGAGCGGGACGCTCGAGCCTGGCGGCGAGATCTCGCTTTACGGTGGCCAGCGCCAGACTTTCTTGCCGAGCTTCACCTATGGCGGATCGACCGGGAAGGTCGACTACTTCGTTGCGGGAAGCTATCTGCAGAACAATATCGGGATTGAAAACCCGACCCATTCGTTCAACCCGGTGAAGGATTTCAGCGAGCAGGGAAGGGGCTTCCTCTATCTTTCCGGCATCATTGACGAGAACACGCGGCTGAGCTTCATCTCGGGCTCGGCGGTGAGCCGGTTCCGATTTCCCGATAATCCAGGGCAGATCCCATCTTTCACCGCCTTTGGGCTCTCGGATTTCAACTCGGCGGGATTGCGCGAGCAGCAGCTCGAGGAGGCCAATTTCAATATCCTGTCACTGCAAAAATCGCTCGGCGATCTGAACATGCAGATCGCGCTATTCAATCGCTACACTCTCACGCATTTCTTTCCCGATCCGGTCGGCGATGTGCTTTTCAACGGGATCGCATCGAATGTTCGCCATGAGAACTTTGCGAACGGCCTTCAGGGCGATATGAGCTACCAGATAAATCCCGCGCACACATTTCGAGCGGGCGTCTTCGCCGATGCGGAACGCGCGCGCACGAGCAATTTGGCGACCGTTCTGCCGCTCGATTCCGATGGTAACCCGATCGATGCGCCTTTTGCCATTTCCGACAACAGCAGGAAGCTCGGCTACCTCATCGGCGTCTACGCTCAGGACGAGTGGAAGATCACCAACAAGCTGACGCTCAATTACGGCGCGCGCTTCGACGAGAGCTATCAGTTCATCGACCGGAACCAACTCTCGCCACGTGTCAATCTCGTGTACAAGCCGCTCGACGGCACGACGGTGCACCTTGGCTATGCGCGCTATTTTACCCCGCCGCCCTTGGAGCTCATCGCGCCCGAGACGGTGTCGAAATTCGCTGGCACGACAGGCGCTCCCGCGGTGGCCACGGATTCCCCCGTGAAACCCGAGCGCGCTCATTATTTCGACGCGGGCGTCGTTCAGAAATTCGGCAACGATCTCACGGTTGGCTTCGACGCTTATTATAAGCACGCCAACGATCTCATCGATGAAGGGCAATTTGGCCAAGCGGTCGTGTTCGCGCCTTTCAATTACCAGCACGGCAAGGTTTATGGGACGGAGATCACAGCCTCCTACCAGCTCGGCAACCTCTCGCTTTATGGCAACTTCGCCTATTCGCGCGCGCAAGGAAAGAACATCGTCTCGAGCCAATTCTTCTTCGGCGCCGATGAGCTCGCCTTCATCGCGTCGCATTGGGTCTACCTCGATCACGACCAGCGCTTCACGATCTCTGGCGGCGCGTCCTACCGGTGGGGCGACACCTTGCTCACTGCCGATCTCATTTCGGGCTCGGGGCTCCGCTCCGGCTTCGCGAATACCGAGCGCCAGCCGAATTACGTGCAGGTGAACACCGGCATCAAGCACGATTTCGACACGCCGGCGCTGGGCAAGATGACGGCGCGCCTCGACATCATCAATCTAACGGACCGAAAATATGAGCTGCGCAACGGCACCGGAATCGGCGTCGCGGCGCCGCAATTCGGCCAAAGGCGCACGATTCTCGCCGGGCTCTCGAAAAGCTTTTGATGGTCCCACTTCGTCATGCGCGCACCTCGCGCATTTGCTTTCCGCGAGGGGCCAGAAAGGCGTGGATGCCCCACCCAAGGCCGGGCATGACGGAGAAGCGGTCCCACTTCGTCATGCGCGCACTTGGTGCGCGCACCCACGCCTTCCTTTCCGAGTGGGCCAGAAGGGCACGGGTGGCTGGCCGAACGCCCGGCAATGACGAGGGAGGCAAGGGCCGCATGGCGCTTGGCGCGCCGCTTTGCTAATTTCCGCCCCGCATCCGCGCTAAACTTGCGGGGGTGGATAAGGTGAGGTGGCCGTTTGCTTGACCGATGGACCCCATTGCAATCGGCGGATCAGCCCAGTGAGGCGATGCCGGCCGATATTGCGCGCACCCCGCGCCTTCTTCTCCTCATCGGCATTTCGAGCCTTCTCGTCTGTCTTGCCCCGCTTGCGCATATGTTGCGCCTCTTTGGCGGTTTCCTCGCGCGATATGGCTATGACGAGGTCTTCCTGCGGCTCGTCGGCGCCTCGCTTGCCCTTGTGTCGGGGGCCTTTCTTGCCGCGGCGCTGATAGCCTTCGCGCGCGTCGCGGCCACACGCACGCGAATAGGCTCACCCCAGGCCGATTTCGAGGAGAAACCCGCCCGGCGCGGACTCGGGCGGAACCGGCTCTTAGCCCCGCTCGCCCGGATGGCACGGCGCCTGCCCGCACGCGCCGATCTTCGCGCGACCCTTGCGGGCATCCCGGAAGCGTTCGTGATGCTTGGCGGGGTGGGAGTTGCGATCGTGCTGTTGACCTGGCGCTGGCCTCAGCCCGTCGAAGTCGAGCTTCCGAGCCGATACCTCTTCATGCGCGGGGCGATTCTCATCATCGGCGCCTTTCCGCTGCTTCTTGCCGAGCGCGCCTTCGCGGGTCCGATGGGCGCAACAGTCGCGGAGGCCCAGGCGCTGCAGCGGCTGTTGCGCCTCTCCCTTTGCACCTTTGCGATCGAAGCGCTCGTCGCCCTCATCGAAGGCTACGGGTTCGGCTTCGTTCGCCTCCTCGAGCCGGTCTTGCGGTTTCTGCTCCTCGTCGTCGCGCTCGAGATCGGTGCACGGACGATCGCGGTCTTCTTTCAGCCTGCACGCGAGCCGATGCAACGGGCGGGCTTCCTCTCGAGCACGGTTGCGACGGTATTGACGCCGGAGCTCGTTTCGCAAACCTCCTGGCGCCAATCCCTGGAAGAGCAGATCGGCATCGACTTGTCCCGGAGCTGGGCGCTGCGCTTCCTCCGTTCGGCTCTTCTTCCCGTCGTGCTGCTCCTGCTCCTGTTCGCCTGGGGCCTTTCCGGCGTGACGATTCTCGCGGGCGGCCAACGCGGGATTTATGAGCGGCTCGGTCGTCCGGTCGCAGTGTTGCAACCGGGTCTCCACTTGGGCTTGCCTTGGCCCCTCGGGGACGTGCGGCACATCGATTTCGGCGAGATTCACGCGCTCTCGCTCGGCATCCCGGAAGGAGAAGGGGCAATGCCCGCGCCCGAGGTCGTCGGCGCGGAGGAAGCGCCGCCGGCGAGCGCCGACAGGCTTTGGGATCAGAGCCATCCGACGGAGACGAGCTATCTCATCGCCAGCGATGCTTCGGGGCGTTCGGCGTTCCAGGTGGTCAATGTCGACGTCGCGCTCATCTGGCGTGTCGGGCTCACCGATGAGGCGGCATTGGCGAGCGCCTATCGCATCAGAGACCCGCAAAACTTCCTTCGCGCCTTTGCCGGCCGGCTTCTTGCCCGCTATTTCTCGACGCGCACCCTTCTTGGTGCCTTGGGCGAGAAGCGCGAGGGCGTCGCCGAAGAGCTGCGGCGCGAGCTTCAGACGGCGCTCGGCGAGGCGAACACGGGAATTGAGCTCGTCGCGGTCGTCATCGAGGCGATCCATCCGCCGGCGAAGGCCGCCGACAGCTATCACGAGGTGCAAGCGGCGCGGGTAAGGTCGCAGGCCATGATCTCGGAGGCGACGCGACGGGCCATCGCGGCCCTGAGCGAAGCCACGCGCAGCGCGACCGAGAAGCTTGCGAGCGCGAAGGCTGGCGCTTTCGAGCGCGTGAGCCTCGCGCAATCTGACGCGTTGCGCTTTGCGACCGATGAAAAAGCCTTCCTCGCTGCCGGGTCGCCCTATCTCTTCGAGCGCTATCTTTCCGCGATCACGCGCGACTTTGCCTCCGCGCCGATCACGCTTCTCGATCACCGTATTGCGGGCACGAGCGGGGAGACCGTGATCGACCTTCGAAATTTCCGCACGCTCGTGCCTTCGGGGCCGGACGAGGATATCGGCGACAAGGAGCCGAACAAATGACCCATCACCATGATCATGGGCATGGCCACCGCCATCACCACCACGACGATGAGAGCGGCCGATCGAAGCCCTTGGCTTCCATTGCCCGTTTCGCAATCGCCGGTGTCGTCGGGTTCGCGGCGCTTGTTGCCGCATCCTCGGTTCTGGTGACAGCGGGTGACGCCCTCGTTGTCAGCCGCTTCGGCGATCCAGTGCGCGTGCTCATCGAGCCGGGCTTGAGGTGGAAGCTGCCGCCACCATTCGAGACCGTCCTGCCGGTCGATTTGCGCCTCAAGACGACCTCGAGCGGGCTCCAAGACGTGGGCACGAAGGATGGTTTGCGCATCCTCGTCGAGGCCTATGTAGCCTGGCGCGTAGCGGCGGACCCCGACCATGTGCGCCAATATCTGCGCGCCGTGCGCAATCAGCCGAACGAGGCGGCAAGCCAGATCCGGACCTTCCTCGGCTCGGCGCTCGAGACCACCGTCTCGAGCTTCGAGCTCGCGAGCCTCGTGAACACCGATCCGTCGCGCGTCGAGATCGCCGCTCTCGAGACGCGGCTTGCCGCGCAGCTCGACAAGCAGCTCCTCGATACCTACGGCATCAGCGTGCAGCAGCTCGGCATCGAACGGCTCACGCTCCCAGTGCGTCCCCTCGACGCCACGGTCTCGCGCATGGCCGCCGAGCGCATGACGGCGGCAGCCGCGCAAATGGCGGAGGGCCAGCGCAAGGCGGCCGAGATCACCTCGGACGCTGAACGCGATGCACGCATCCTCGTTGCCAACGCCACCGCCGAAGCGGCAAGCATCGAGGCGAAGTCGCGGGAAGCGGCGGCGGGCATCTACAGCCAGGCCTTCAACACCGATCCGAAGCTTTACACGCTCCTGCGTTCCCTCGACACGCTGGATCGCATCTCCAATCCCAACACGCGCATTTTCTTGCGCACCGATGCGGCGCCCTTCCGCGTGCTCATCGATGGCCCGCAGACGCAAGGTTGGTCGCTCAATCCGGCGCCACCGCAATGACATCAATAAACGCCTCTCGAGATAACGAGCCTACGGTGCTCGCGGCGCACGAGCCCGGCTTGGGCCTGTCCAACTCGGCCGAGTCCAACTTGGCCGAGTCCAACTTGGCCGAGCGCAAGGTTGCCGAGCCTCGAGGCGCCTGGGCGCAATCCTTGCAGATCGTCTTCCGTCTTGGATTTCTCGGCATGCTGGTTCTCGCCGCCCTTTGGGCGGTGGGCAACATCCGTCAGGTGCCGGCGCAAAGCCGCGCCGTCGTGCTGCGCTTCGGCGAGTTCAATCGCGTGCGCGATGCCGGCTTGCTGATCGCCTGGCCGCATCCGATCGAGCAGGTGGTGATCATCCCGGCTCGCGATACGCAGATCAGACTTGGCAGCGCCAACGACCCGCGCCCGCCCGAGAACAACTATCTCGGGCTCAGGAACGACGCCGCGGCACGTGCCAACGGCGACTTCTTCCTCACGGGCGATTCCGCGGTCGTGCATCTCGATGCGCATATCTTTTATCAAATCACCGATCCCGAGGCGTTCGTGCTCTCCGCGGCCCATGTCGAGCAGGCGCTCTATCGAATCTATGAATCGTCGGCGCTCGCGCTTCTCGCTTCGCGCGAGCTCGACGACGTGCTCGTGGCCCGCCCGGAGCGGCCCGCCGATGAAGCAAGCCTCGCGGCGAGAAAGCGCCAAGAGCTCCATCTCGACCTCATGGCCGCGATGAACCGCAGGCTCACAGAGCTTGCCCATCGCCGGGCGGGCCTCGGCATCGAAATCAGCCGCGTCGATCTTTCCGCGGCGCTGCGCTCGCGCGCGGAGCGCGCTTATGAGGATGTGCTCACCTCGATCCAAGGGGCCGATCAGCGCATCGCGGAAGCCCGCACGCTCGCCGAGCGCAAGGCGCAGGACGCGAGGCAGAACCATGACCGCGTCATCGTGAGCGCGAATGCGGCCGCCGCCGAGCGCCTGAGCCAGGCGACGAGCCAGACGGCGGAAGTCTCCGCGCTCGCCGAGGAGATGAAAACGTCCTCGCGGGAAGCCTTGCTCACGCAAGTCTTCAACGAGCGAATTGGGTCCATCTTGAAGAAGGTCGGCCAGGTGACCGCTGTCGATCCACGAAATCCGACGCGTCTCGTGATCCCGGGGGGCGTGCCATGAGCGTCTCCACTCTCGCAACCATGCCGGAAAGCGTCGTCGCGGAGGGTTTTCTGAGCCGCGCCGAGCGCTGGTCCCTCGGCATGCGGCTCACGCTCGCCCTTTTTGCCGGCGGCCTCCTCATCATTGCGATCTTGTGGGACGCGATCTTCACCGACGAGAGCGCGCTCGCGAACCTCGTCGCGGGCTTGGCGGCGGCGCTCGTCGCCGTCCCGGTGCTCGGCGCTGCCTGGCACAGCCTGCGCCATCCGAGCCTGCATGGCGTGACGGACCAGCTCATCGCCATGGCGCTCGCGGCGGCCTGGGCCACCGGAGAGCTGATGACCGCCGCGATCTTGCCGATCGTGATGATCATCGGTCACGTTCTCGAGGAGCGAAGCGTCATCGGATCACAAGAAGCGATCCGCTCGCTCAACCGCTTGACCGAAGTGGGGGCTCGTCGCCTCGCACAGGATGGCACGCTCGAGGAAGTCGCGGCCGAGGCGCTTCGCCCCGGCGATCGGTTCGAGCTTTTGCCCGGCGACCGCGTCCCGACGGATGGGGTCGTGCGCGAGGGGACATCCTCTCTCGATCTCGCTTCGATCACGGGCGAGTCCGTCCCGGTCGAGGCGGAGGCCGGCGGCACCGTTTTTGCGGGCAGCATCAACCTGCAAGGCCGCCTTGTCGTCGAGGTGACGCGCACGGGCGAGGAGACGACGCTTGGGCGCGTCGTGGCGCTCATGCAAACCGCCGAGCGCTCGAAGCCCCCGGTGACGCGGCTTCTCGAACGATATGCGGGGCGCTACATCCTCTTCGTGCTTCTCCTCGCGGCGGGAACCTGGTTCGCGAGCGGCAACACGGACGCCATGCTCGCGGTTCTCGTCGCCTCCTGCCCTTGCGCGCTCGTGCTCGCGGCGCCGGCGACGGCCGTGGCGGCCGTGGCGGTAGCGGCGCGACATGGCATCCTGATCAAAGGGGTGGGTTTTCTCGAGCAGCTTGCCGATGTCACCTCGGTGATCTTCGACAAGACCGGCACGCTGACGCAAGGCAAGCTCCACATCGTGGGCACCGAGGTCGCACCGGGTGCACCGAAAGACGAGCTTCTCGCGGTCGCCGCGGGATTGGGAGCGGCGAGCACGCATCCTGTGAGCCGCGCGCTCGCGGGCGCGGTGCCCTCGAGCGAGCGCCGCCCCGTCACCGAGCTTCGCGAGCTGCACGGGCTCGGCGTGACTGGACGCGAGGACGGCGTCGAGGTCGCTCTCGGCAGGGCGGCGCTTTTCTCGCAGCTCGCCATCGCGGCGAGCGCGCCCCCTGCGCATGACGGGCCGGTCGTCGGCGTCGCGACGGCCGGGCGCTTCCTCGGCTGGATCCTCCTTGCCGATGAGCCGCGCCCCGAAGCGGCAGCCGCGAGTGCCGAGCTCAAGGCGCTCGGCCTTCCTCGCCAGCTCTTGCTCACCGGGGACCGCGAACCGGTGGCGCGGCGCATCGCCGCGCTCATCGGCATCGCCGATGTCGAGGCGCAGGCGCTTCCGCAGGACAAGCTCGACCGCGTTCTCGCCGAGGTTTCGGCGGGCAACCGCCCCTTGGTGATCGGAGACGGCATCAACGATTCGCTTGCGCTCAAGGCCGGAGCCGTCGGCATGGCGCTCGGCGCGCGCGGCAGCGATATCGCGGCGGCTTCCGCCGACATCGTGCTTGTCGCCGATGATCTGCGGCGCGTGCCGACCTGCATCCGGCTCAGCCGACGCTGCCGCTCGACGCTCGCTGCGAACGTGGCGCTCGGCCTCGGCTGGACGCTCGCGGTCATTCTCGCCGCCGCCACAGGCATGCTCGGCCCAAACGGGGCGCTCATCGCCGCCGTGCTCCACAATCTCGGCACTTTCGCCGTGCTCGCCAATGCGGGGCGCTTGTTGCGCTTCGACGAGACGAGAGCGTAAGGCGGCGCCGGGAATTGCAAACGATTTACGTTGCCCGCTGAGGGGCTCAACCCGCGTCGAGGCGCCCAGCCCTCGAATCCTTTGCGTTGCCTCGCGGCCGGTGATTCTCCTGACGGTCGGGGGACTTTGGCGCACGCAAGGGTGAACGGCGGTTGCGGCGCGCTTGCGGAAATGCTGACATGGCTCGAGACCACAACAGCCAGGATGGATGCGTTCATGTTCCGTGCGATCACTTTGTCAGTTGCACTTCTTCTCGGCTCTTCGCCTCTTGCGGGTGCCCAGCAAGCCGCGCCCGCCTCGAGGCTCGATGCCATCCTCGCCGCGGGCGTGCTCAAGGTCGGCTCGACTGGCGATTACAAGCCCTTCACCATCAAGGACCCGGCGACCGGCGCCTTCTCGGGGTTTGACATCGATCAGGCGCAGAGCCTTGCCTCGGCGCTCGGGGTGAAGCTCGAAGTAGTGCCGACCGCCTGGCCCAATCTGATGAAGGATTTCGAAGCCGGCGCCTTCGATGTCGCCATGGGCGGCGTCTCGGTAACCTTCGACCGGCAGAAGAAGGGGCTGTTCTCGATCCCCTATATGCACGAAGGAAAGACGCCGATCGCGCGCTGTGCCGACAAGGACAAGTTCGCGACGCTCGCGGAGATCGACAAGGCGGGCGTCAAGGTGATCACCAATCCGGGCGGCACGAACGAGAAATTCGATCGCGCGAATTTCAAGACGGCCGAGATCGTCGTTTTCCCCGACAACACGAAGATCTTCGACGAGCTCGCGGCCGGAAAGGCCGATGTGATGATCACCGATGCTTCCGAGACGCGCTACCAGCAGAAACTCCATCAAGGGGTGTTGTGCGCGCTCCATCCAGATCAACCCTTCGACTTCGCGGAGAAGGCCTATTGGGTGCAGCGAGACCCGGCGCTGAAAGCCTTCGTCGATCAATGGCTGCATCAATCGATGGAAGCCGGAGCCTATGAGGCGATCTACGCGAAATGGTTCGAGTGAGGCGAGGGGGCGGTCATGATGGTTCGTCCGTGGGGCTGCCGATTGATGAAACCTCCAGATTGCAAGGACGTTTGCTCCTCACTTCCGTGTTGATCGCGACGCCATCGTACATGAGCGCCGCCCCGCCTAGTATGCAGCGAGACGAAGCGCTCCTTGTCACCGGACCTCGACCGCTAGCCGTGCCGAGGCCCCGAAGCCCAAGAAGGAGAAATGCGCATGGCCGGCCCGCAGGCTCCTTCGGCTCCGGTTGCCCGTTCGGCGATGGCCTACGTGCTGGCGGGAGGGCGCGGTACTCGCCTCCACGAGCTCACCGACAAGCGTGCCAAGCCTGCCGTGTTCTTCGGTTGCAATTCGCGCATCGTCGACTTCGCCATTTCGAATGCCCTGAATTCAGGCATTCGCAAGATTGCGGTCGCCACCCAGTACAAGGCCCACAGCCTGATCCGGCATTTGCAGCGGGGTTGGAATTTCCTGCGGCCGGAGCGCAACGAGAGCTTCGACATTCTCCCGGCGAGCCAGCGCGTGAGCGAGGATATGTGGTATGCCGGCACGGCAGATGCGGTCTACCAGAACATAGACATCATCAGGAGCCACCACCCGCAATACATCGTCATTCTCGCGGGCGATCACATCTACAAAATGGATTACGAGCTGATGCTCCAGGAGCATGTGCACTCCGGCGCCGATGTGACGGTGGGCTGCATCGAGGTGCCGCGCCTCGAGGCCACGGGCTTCGGCGTGATGGCCGTCGACGAGAACGACCGGGTCCTCTCCTTCCTCGAAAAGCCGGCGGACCCGCCCGGCATGCCCGACGACCCTGACAAGGCGCTCGCCAGCATGGGAATCTACGTGTTCGAGACGCGGTTCCTCTTCGACCAGTTGCGGCGCGATGCGGCCCATCAAGGGTCGAGCCGGGATTTCGGCAAGGATCTGATCCCTTATCTCGTGCGGCAGGGAAACGCGTTCGCGCACCGCTTCACTCGCTCTTGCGTGCGCGGCAGTGCGCAGGCCGAAGCTTATTGGCGCGATGTGGGAACCGTGGATGCCTATTGGCAGGCGAACATCGATCTCACCGACGCCTTGCCGTCGCTCAACCTGTATGACCGCGATTGGCCGATCTGGACCTTCGCGGAGGTCACGCCGCCCGCGAAATTCGTCGGCGCGGAAGCCGGTGAGCGGGGCCTTGCCGAAAATTCCCTGGTGGCTGGCGGCTGCATCGTCTCGGGCGCGCAAGTGCGCCGTTCGCTTCTTTTCACCAGCGTGCGCATCCAGCGCCGCGCTGAAATCGAGAACTCCGTCGTCCTGCCCCATGTGAAGATCGGCGCCCAAGCCCGGCTGAAGAACGTGGTCGTGGATCGCGGCGTCTCCATCCCTGAAGGCCTCGTCGTCGGTGATGATCCAGATACCGACGCGCGACGCTTTCGCCGCACCGAGAGAGGGATTTGCCTCGTTACCCAACCGATGATCGACCGTCTGACGAACCGCTGACAAATTCCGTTTCCTTGCCGGCGCCGATGAAGGTTCTCGCGGTCACTTCCGAGATTTACCCGCTGATCAAGACAGGGGGGCTGGCTGACGTCGCTGGCGCCCTGCCGCTCGCGCTTGCGCGCCAAGGCGTGCGCGTGCGCTCGCTGGTGCCCGGATATCCCGCCGTGCTCGGCGCGCTCGAGAAAGCGCGCCCTCTTCACGAGTACGAGGCTCTCCACGGCGGCAAAGCGCGACTGCTCGAGGCGCGGGCCGGCAAGCTCGAGCTCTTCGTCATCGACGCGCCGCATCTTTACCGGCGCAAAGGCAACCCTTATGTCGACGAGCAGGGGGGCGATTGGAAGGACAATGCGCTTCGTTTCGGCGCCCTCGCGAAGGTGGCGGCCGAAATCGGTAGCGGGTTGGTTCCCGGATATCAGCCGGCGCTCGTGCACGCTCACGATTGGCAAGCGGGCTTGACGCCGGCTTATCTGCGGGGCGGGCCGCCGACCGTGATCACCGTCCATAACCTCGCCTTTCAAGGGCTGTTTCCGAGCATGCTTGCCGAGGCGCTCGATTTGCCGCCAGAGATCAGGACGATGGAAGGGGTGGAGTTTCACGGCCGCATCGGTTTTCTAAAGGCCGGGCTCTTTTTCGCCGACGCCATCACTACCGTCTCGCCGACTTACGCGGCCGAGATTTGCACGCCGGAAGAGGGCATGGGGCTTGACGGGCTTCTTCGTGCGCGAGCGCGCGTCCTGAGCGGAATCTGCAACGGGATCGACACCAATGTGTGGTCGCCGCGCAAGGACCCGCATATCGCGGCGTGCTTCGGTGTGGACGAGCTCGATCTCAAGGCCGCCAATAAAGCCGCTTTGCGCGAGAAGCTAGGCCTCGAGGCGCGGCCGGACGTGCCTATCTTCGGCGTTATCAGCCGCTTGACCGAGCAGAAGGGCATTGACCTCATCGCTTCCGTGCTGCCGGATCTCGTGGAACGCGGGGCGCAATTCGCGCTGCTCGGGGCTGGCGATCAAAGGCTCGAAGCGAGGCTCCGGGAAGCCGCCTCGCGGTATCGAGGCGAGGTCGCGCTTTTCACCGGGTATGACGAGGCGCTCGCGCATATGATCCAGGCGGGAAGCGACGCACTTCTCATGCCGTCGCGCTTCGAGCCTTGCGGCCTCACCCAGCTCGCCGCGCTTCGCTATGGCACCCTTCCGATCGTCTCGCGCGTCGGGGGGCTCGCGGACACCGTAATTGACGCCAACGAAGCGGGTCTTTCGGCCGGTGTCGCCACGGGATTTCAGTTCACCCCGGTGCGCGAAGCAGCGTTCCGTCGCACGCTCGAGCGCGCGCTCGTGCTGTGGCAAGACAAGAAGAGCTGGCGCCGCCTTCAGCAAAACGCGATGAGAAGCAGGGTAGGGTGGGGCACCGCCGCAAAGCTTTATGCGTCTCTCTTTCGGGCGGTGGTGAAGCGTGTCGGCGATCGGAGCGTCACGGGCGCCCGCCGCGAAGCTTCGCGGGACGCGAGCGCGCCGAAAATGCGCGCAGCGCCCCTTCGGGAAATTGGGAAGCCGAGCGGGTCAAAGATATCGAAACCGTGAAGAATGATGCGCGCCTCGGCGGGCTATGTTGGCTCGGGTGTCGAAGTTTGGACCGACTAGGATTTTTGCCCATGGACGAAAAGAATGCGCGGGCCAAAATACGCGGCGCGGCAAACGCGGTTGGAGTGACGCGCAAGGCGTTCATGCGGCTCGCAGCGGGTAATCTGTGCGCTGCAGCCTTGATCGGCCGCGCCAGCGCGCAGCGACAGGAAAAACCCACGGGGGAAGACAAGATGCAGCGCCGCAAAATTCCCTCTTCCGGGGAAGAACTGCCCCTCATCGGCTTGGGAACCTGGCAAGGCTTCGATGTCGGGGAAAGCGCCGAAGAGCGGGCTCCGCTCGCGGCCGTGTTGAGCACACTCTTCGAAAGCGGCGGGTCGGTGATCGATTCCTCGCCGATGTATGGCGCGGCTGAAGGCGTCACCGGCGATCTTCTCGCCCAGATGAAGACGCCGCGCGAGAAGCCTTTCATCGCGACCAAGGTCTGGACCCGTGGACGAGATGCCGGCATCGCGCAGATGCGTCAATCCATGAAGCTCTTGCGCGTTTCACGCCTCGACCTGATGCAGGTTCACAACCTCGTCGATTGGCGTGTCCATCTTGCGACGCTCAGGGAATGGAAGCGCGAGAAGCGCATCCGCTATCTCGGCGTCAGCCACTACGAATCGAGCGCTTATGGCGAGCTCGAGTCGATCATGCGCTCCGAAAAGCTCGACTTCGTGCAGCTCAATTACGCGCTCGACGATCGGGCCGCCGAAGAGCGGCTTTTGCCGCTCGCGGCAGAGCGCGGCATCGCCGTGCTCGTCAACCGGCCCTTCGGTGGCGGCGGTCTTTTGCAGCGATTGCGCGGCCGGCCATTGCCGTCCTTCGCCGGCGAGATCGGCTGCACGAGCTGGGGACAGTTCCTCTTGAAATACGTGCTCGGGAACCCCGCGGTGACGTGCGTCATTCCGGGTACGGGAAAGCCCGAGCATATGCACGAGAACGCGGCTGCCGGCTTCGGAAGTTTTCCGGATGCTGCGATGCGCGCGAGGATGGTGGCATCGATGGAAGCGTGATCGGCCAACGTCATTTCAGCGGTGGCCCTCGCCGAAGGCGGGAAAAAACCTTTGCGCAATCGCGCCGCTCGCCCGAATATGGGGCGCAAGAGGGGCGCGATCGAAGCAGTGGCGAAGCCGCAGCGGAGGAGATGACCATGCTTGCACCGCGTCAGCAGGAAACCGGGGCTCACGAGGCTGTGCCTGCCGAGACGAAGGTTCCCCCCTTCGACACGAAGCGGCTCGATGCGCTTCTCGACGAGCAAGGCATCGACGTCCTCCTGGCGACGTCGAAGCACAATGTGCAATACCTTCTCGGTGGCTACCGCTTCTTCTTTTTCGATTACATGGATGCGATCGGGGTGAGCCGGTATTTGCCGGTGCTCGTCTATCAAAAGGGAAAGCCTGAGAACACCGCCTATGTCGGTTACAGGCTCGAAAGCTACGAAAAACAGCTCGGGCGCTTCTGGCCCCGCAGGGTCGAGACGACGGCGGGGGACAGCGCGAGCGCCATCCGCAAGGCGATCGAGCACATCAAAGGTCTCGGCGGGCCGATCGCCAAAGTGGGCGTCGAGGCGCCTTTCCTGCCCTGGGACAGCGCCAAGAGCCTCCAGGACGGCCTTGGCAACTGCGAGATCGTCGACGCTCTGCTTCCGCTCGAGCGACTGCGTGCGCGCAAGACGCAAGGTGAGATTGCGAAGCTGCGCGAAGCGTCGGAGCGCGTCGTCGCCTCGATGCTTGCCGTATTCGAACGCACGGCGCCGGGGATGACGAAGCGTGATCTGGTCGATCGACTGCGCAAGGAGGAGGTCGGGCGCGATCTCACCTTCGAATATTGCCTGATCACCGCCGGTACGAGCCTCAACCGCGCTCCGTCCGATCAACGGCTCGAAGCCGGCGACATCATCTCGCTCGATTCAGGCGGGAATTACCACGGCTATATCGGCGATCTTTGCCGCATGGGGATATTGGGCGAACCGGATGCGGAGCTCGTCGAACTTTTGGGCATCATCGATGAAATTCAACAGCGGGCGCGTCGCCCGATCCGGCAAGGCGCCGCGGGGGGGGATATCTTCAGTGCGGCGCACGAGCTCGTCGATGCCTCGCCCCATCGCGGCTATCTCGAATTCGTCGCTCATGGCATGGGCCTCGTGAGCCACGAGGCTCCACGGCTCACGAGCAAGGGACCCGTGCCTTATCCCGCTTACGACGAAGCGCGACCGCTCGAGGCCGATATGGTGATCTCGATCGAGACTACGATGGCTCATCCCAAGCGCGGTTTCGTCAAGCTCGAGGATACCGTGGTGGTGACCAAGGACGGATGCGTCGGGCTCGGTGACTTGGGGCGTGGCTGGAATCGCGCAGGTGGCTGAAGTGAGCGTGGCGGGAACGTAGCGGAGAAGCCTCCGGCCAAGATCTGCGCCCAACTCGGCTCGGCGTCCCAGTCAGCTCGGCGTCCAAATCAGCGCGGCGCCGAACTTGCGTCGCCTCAAAGGCGAACCGCACTTTTTTGCTGCTGTGCCAGCGCCGCGCCAGCATCATCCTGTTTCGGCGCCGCCGAGCTCCGCCAGACGATGAGGCACAGCACCGCGACCGGAATGCCGATGAGAGATGTCGTGGCGAAAAAGGCGGGATATCCGAAACTGTCGACCATGAATCCCGACAATCCGCCGACGAGCTTTCCGGGCAACGCGTAAAGCGAGGACAAAAGCGCATATTGCGTCGCGGCAAAGGCAGGCGAGGTGAGGGACGACATATAGGCAATGAGCGCGGTCCCCGCGAAGCCGGAGGCGAAATTCTCGACGCTGATCGCGAGCGTCAAAAGCTCGATCCTCGGCCCGCTTTGGGCGAGCAGAGCCAGCATGAGATGGGAGGCCGAAGCGGCGATCCCGCCGCAGAGCAAGCTCGGCATGAGCCCGAAACGCGAGACGGCGAAGCCTCCCGCAAACGCACCGGCGATGCCGACCCAGACGCCATAGAGTTTCGACACCGTCGCGATGTCGGATTTGGAAAAGCCGAGATCGATATAGAGCGGGTTCGCCATAACGCCGGAAACGAAATCAGGAAGTCGGTAAAGCGCGACGAGCGCGAGGATGATGATGAGCACCGGCCCCTTGCGCCGGATGAGATCCGCAAGCGGCTCGACGAAGGACGATGCGAGTGGGGGGAAGGCGAAAGGGACAGATGTCGCCGGCGGGCCAGCGCGCGTTTCGTCTTGCGGCGGCTTTCCCGCGAGAAGGCAAGCGCCGATGCCGGGCGCCATGAGGGCCGACATGGTGAGGTAAGCGGCTTTCCAGCTCACGAAATCGGCGATGTAGAGCGCGCCCGCGCCGGCGCAAAGAAGGGCGAGACGATAACCGAGCTGATAGGTCGCGGACATCATTCCCTGGCGCTCGCTCGGCGCCGCATCGATGCGCCAGCCGTCGACCACGACATCTTGCGTCGCTGCCATGAACGCGACGAGAAAGGCGCTGCCCACCGTCCAGGCGAGCGCATGGGCGGGGTCGCCGAAGGCGAGGCCCGCAAGGCCGATCGCCACGCCGATCTGGGCGAGGATCATCCAGGCGCGGCGGCGGCCGAGGAGCCTGGCCAATCCGGGGATATCGATGGCGTCGATGATCGGCGCCCAGAGGAACTTGAGAGTGTAGGCGAGCGCCACATAGCTCAGGAGACCGATCTCGGTGCGGGAGATGCCGGCTTCGCGCAGCCACGCCGATTGCGTCGAGAAGATGAGGAGAAACGGCAAACCCGAGCTGAAGCCGAGCGCGAGCATGAGGGCGAGCCGCCGATCGGCAAAAAATTCGGCAAAAAGCGGAAATCGTTTTTCCATGAGGCTCATGCATCACCACTCGCGATTCGGCTCAAGATCGAGCATGGCGCGATTTTTTCCCTTGTGGAAATCCCAAGCGGGAAGGGGCAGCACGAAGGGCGCCACAAGAGCGAAACCGCGCCCGGCGCGAGCTCGAGACAGAACGGCACCACTTGCATTCTACCGACGAGGGAGGGCATCAATAGGGCACCTTGGAGAGCCTGTCCTGCCAAAAGCTTTAATGCCTAAGAAGCGCTGTCGCGACGGAGCCCTGCCGCATCAACCCGTCGCGCCAAAAGGCCGTTCGCCCTTCCGGCGGGCGATATCATTGGCGCGCGCGGACCGTCCAACACGTTTTCCCACCAACTCGGCGCGCCACGATGTCGGCCGCGCTGCGCCGACGAGCACCGTTCGAGCACGCAAGAGGGTCTGGTCATGAGGTTTTCACTGGCGATCCATGGCGGCGCGGGGACGCGCCCGCGCGAGGCGATGACGGGCGAAGCCGAGGCCGGGTTCCGCGCGGGGCTGAGCCGCGCGCTGCTCAGCGGCTGCCGCGTGCTCGAGAAGGGAGGCCCCGCGCTTGAAGCGGTGACGCAGGCCGTGATCGCGCTCGAGGATGATCCCCATTTCAACGCCGGGCGCGGCTCCGTCTACACCTCCTCCAGCACGCATGAGATGGATGCGGCCGTGATGGACGGCGCCTCACGAAAGGCCGGTGCGGTTGCCGGCATCTGTGGCCCGCGAAACCCCGTGCTCGCCGCGCGCGCCGTGATGGAGAAATCGGAAAATGTGCTTCTCATCGGGCAAGGAGCCATGGCGTTTTGCCGAGGGCAAGGGCTCGCGTTCGAGGAGAGCGCTTATTTCGACACGCCAGAGCGTTTCGCGGCATTGCAAGCGGAGCTCGAGCGGCGGCGCTTGAAACGCGAGGACACGCGCGATGATGCGGCTAGGCACGGAACCGTGGGTGCTGTCGCTTGCGATGCCGCTGGCAATCTCGCAGCGGCGACCTCAACGGGCGGCATGACGGGAAAGCTCCCCGGACGGGTCGGGGACTGCCCTGTCTTCGGGGCAGGCACCTGGGCTGATGAGAGTTGCGCCATCTCAGCAACCGGGCATGGCGAGGTGTTCATCCGTTACGCCGCCGCCCACGAGATCGCCGCGCGGATGCGTCTCGGCAAGCAATCCCTCGCGAAAGCCGCCGAAGCGGTGGTGGCCGAGCTTGGTATCCAGGGCGGCTCCGGCGGGCTGGTCGCCATCGATGCGGCAGGCGAGGTGGCATTGCCCTTCAATTGCGCCGGCATGTATCGCGGCCGCATTGGCGCGGACGGTATTGCCTGGACCGGCATCTATCGCGAGCCCCTCGCAGCACGGGAGCTGTCAGCGGCCTGAATTTGCGGGCTCCAGCCGCTCCGCGGTATCCCCGGAACGAGGGGCGCGCCGGCCGTGAAGGCTCAGGCGCTCCTTCCGCCCGGGATGACGATGAGATGCTGGCGCGTCCGCAAGGGGGCGGCCGAGGAGGAAATTCGCCCGAAGGACGCCCGAGACCGCGCCCCATGCTCGATCATGCGGATGCTCCTTGTGCTCAACGCCGTGATCGCATCCCGACCAAACCAGGCAGGAAGGGTCTGCGTCGCAATGGAGCCGATCGCGCCGCAAGGAGAGCTCGCGTTCGGCCGCACAGGCAAGAGCAGCATCTCGAGCTCGAGCTCGCGTCCCGCACTCGTCTCGCCAGTCGTGCTCGCGACGAGGCCATGCATGCCGCCCGTCACGGCGCCGACAAGGCGCGTGACCTCTTCGCGCTCACCCTCGAACCACAGCTCCGCTAGGCGCTGGCCCTTGAGCTCGCGACCGAAGAGCTCGCAAATCCGCGTCCCCGCGAGCCGAATGCGCCCTTCTTGCCAAGGCTGCGCATCGAGCATGAACACATCGCAGAGGATGTGGCGCAGATGGGCGGGATCGATATCGCCGCGCGTCGGGGCTGCCCTCTCGCCGCGCAAATAGTCCCAATGGGCAAAAAGCCCTTTTGTCGTCGCGAGCCTCAACCTGTTTTCCTCGTTTTTGCCGGTGCTTCGGAAAGCTCCGCACCGGTGCTTTTTTGCCCCAATTGTCGATAAGGGTCGACCAAGAGCCGCATGTATCGAGCTAACATAATTGAGCGTTAGTGGCACGAGTCTAATTGGACTTCTCACGTATTCGTGACCCACCGTGCACGACTTTATGCAAATGCAACGTAAACAGCACGTTGAAAGTAGCGAATAGTTAATGATGATTGGTGAGGGAGCATCGGTTGTGTTCCGCCATTCTCTCTCAACCTGCCCGCCCTTCACTCTGCCCCCGGTCATGGCGTAGATAGCCCATGGTTCCTCCGAGCTTTCTCGCGCATGAGCCCTTCATCCGGCTTGGCGCCTTCGTGGGCGTTCTCGTCGCCATGGCCGTGTGGGAGCTGCTGGCGCCGCGACGCCACCAGAGCGTCGGGCGGGTGCGGCGCTGGCCGGGCAATCTCGGTGTGGTCGTGCTGGACACGCTCATCCTTCGCATCGTCTTTCCGACCGCGGCCGTGGGGATGGCGCTCGTCGCCGGCGCTCATGGCTTTGGCCTCTTCAACGCGCTCCCCGTGCCCTATCTCGTCGCGACCGTCGCGTCGGTGATCCTTCTCGATCTCGCGATCTATCTGCAGCACGTGCTCTTTCACGCGGTGCCGGTGCTCTGGCGGGTGCATCGCATGCATCATGCCGATCTCGAATTCGACGTGACGACCGGGGTGCGCTTCCACCCCTTCGAGATTCTCTTGTCGATGCTGATCAAGCTCGGCGTCGTTGCCGCGCTCGGCGCGCCGGCGCTCGCGGTCCTGCTCTTCGAGGTGCTGCTCAACGCGACCTCGATGTTCAACCACGCCAATGTACGCCTGCCCGCGGCGCTCGACCGGGTGATGCGTTGGATCATCGTCACGCCCGAGATGCATCGCGTGCACCATTCGGCCATCCCGCGCGAGACGAACAGCAATTTCGGCTTCAACCTTCCGTGGTGGGATCGCTGGTTCGGAACTTATCGAGCCGAGCCCGAGGAAGGCCACGAGAAGATGACGATCGGGATCGAGCAATTCCGCGATCCGCGTGAATTGCGGCTCGACCGCATGCTGGTGCAGCCCTTCCGTGAGGATGTCGGCGCTTACCCGATGGGCCATCGGGAGGCGCAACCGCACTTGTCATTCCCGGCCGAGCGCTCCGAAGGAGTGCGAGGGGAAGGGAAATCATGAGCCACACTGCTTCCTGGCCCCAAAGCTAGCGAATGCGAGCATCGGGAAGGGGGTGACACGATGGTGCCCCACCTCACATGACGTGCAATTCGCCCTTCATGTTCGGGTGAAAGCGGCAGGTGTAGGGAAAGCTGCCGGCCTTCTTGACTTCGACACGTCCGGTCCCGCCCGCCGGGATCATGACGTCGAAGCCGCGTGTTCGGGCTTAAGCCTTGCGAAGGTTCCAGAAGAGGCTGAAGGAGCCGCGCGGTATGCCGCTGACCGTGTTGCGATACGCCGTCGCCTGGAAGAACTGACCCAACGGGAAATAGGGCGGGTCGTTCCAGAATTCCGTCTGGATTTCCCGGCAGATGCGCTGCTGCTCGGAGAGGTCGCCGGCATCGAGCCATTGGTTGCGAAGCGCGGTGAGCCTTGCGTTCGTCGGCCATCCGACAAAGCCCGGGCGCCCGATGGCGTTGAGCGAAAGATTGGCACCGGGCGAGAGAAGGTCGAAACCCGCCGAATAGGTGCAATGAGCGTTCCAGCCGCCATGCTCGGGCAGCTCCTGGCTGTTGCGCCTTTGCGTCACCGTACCCCAGTCGACCGCCTGATAGTCGAGGTTGATGCCGGCCTTGCGGAACATGTCGCCCGAGACCTCGCACATGGCCGTGATGACGGGAAAATCGGTGGCGGCGAGAAACACCACCTTCTCGCCCTTGTAGCCCGCCGCGGCGAGATCGCGCTTCACCTTGTCGTAGTCGGGCTTCGTCGGCAGGATGTCGATCCCGACATCGGTTGCGAGCGGGGAAGACGGCGTGAAGACGCCGGCCTTGTCGCGCCACATCTGCGGGTCGGTGCCGGCCGCCGCGGCCATGAAATCCGCCTGATTGAGGGCGCCGAGAAGGGCGTGCTTCACGGCTGGATTGTCGAAGGGCGGGTAGAGGCAGTTCAAGCGCATCAGCCCGATATTCCCGGCGCGATCGATGATCTCGGTCTTGATCGCGCCGTTGCGCTTCAGGAGCGGCAGAAGATCGGCGGTCGGCTGCTCCCACCAATCGACCTCGCCCGCCTGAAGGGCGGCGGCCGCAGTCGCTGCATCGGGGATCACGTGCCACTCGATACGCTCGACATTGGCGATCTTCGGGCCCGCGGTGAAGCTCGGGGTTCCGCTGGGACGCGGCAAGTAGCCCTCGAAGCGCTGATAGGCGGCAAGCGAGCCCGGAACGCGCTCGCCGCTCAGGAAGCGGTAGGGTCCGCTGCCGACCATCTCGGTCACTTGCTGCGTCGGCGCAGTCATGGCGAGCCGCTCGGGCATGATCGGCGCCATGGTGTTGCTTCCCCGACCGAGCGCGAGCGGCAGAAGCGGGAAGGGCTTCTTGAGGCGAAAGCGAATTTCGCGGTCGGATGCCGCCGAAAGCTCATCGGTCGCTGCAAGGAGCGAGCCGCCGAGCGCGTCGCGCTGCCCCCAGCGCTTGATGCTCGCGACTGCGTCGCGCGCGAGCACCGGCTGGCCGTCATGGAATTTGAGGCCCTCGCGGAGCTTGAGCGTCCAAAGCTTGCCGTCATTCTCGATGCTGTGGCCCTCGACCATCTGCGGTTGAGGCTCGAAAGCTTCGGTCATCCCGTAAAGCGTGTCGAAGACGAGAAAGGCGTGATTGCGCGTGACATAGGCGGTGGTGAAAACGGAATCGAGCACGCCGAGATCGGCCTGCGGCACGAATTTGAGGACGCTGGTGCCCTGCGACCTCGCAATATGAGGAGCGGCGAGCGGCGCGACCGCGCCCATGGCGCCCAGCGCCTTGAGGAAAGTACGACGTTTCATGAAAAATCCCGTCTGATGCCACCCCATGTTAAGGGCGAGCTTAGCAGCCGGACGTTAGGCTCGCCAGAGGCACTCTAACGGAATGAGTTTTGTGGGGACGAAAACTGCGTCGGCCTTTCGCATTGAAATGGACTATCTTTTGGACTATATTTCCTGCTGCGTCTCAGGAGGTTCTATCAATGCTTGTTTCGGTTACGGACGCCAAGGCACAGCTGACGGAGTTGGTACGCCGCGCAGAGGAAGGCGATGACGTTGTCCTTACTCGCCACGGTCAAGCGGCCGTCCGACTTGTGCCTGTGAAGGCGCGCCCTAGCGCCCAGGAAAAGCGAGCGCTCCTCGAAGCTATCCGTGCCTCAGGCGCAAGGAAGGCAAAACGCGGCCCCAACGCCGCTCGCAGCCAAGACTTTCTATACGACAAGTATGGCCTTCCCAAGTGACTACCCCAACTACCTGTCAAAGTGATCGCGGTCGAGCATGATTGCGGTCGACACTTCGGCGCTCATGGCCATCGTTCTTGACGAAGCGAAGGCACAAGCTTGCGCGGCTACGCTTGTGGCCGAGCAGGAGATCAAAATCTCGGCGGCAACTCTAGCGGAATGCCTTATTGTCGCTCAGCGGCAAAAGCGGCGAGAGGAGATGAGAGAGCTTATCGAGGGACTTGGAATGGACCCAATTGCAGTGACAGCAGCTTCCGCGCGACGCGTAGGCGACGCCTATCAAAAGTGGGGTAAAGGAATCCATCCGGCGGGCCTCAACTTTGGAGACTGCTTTGCCTATGTCCTTGCCCAGGAATACGCGTGCGGCCTCCTGTACGTCGGCAACGATTTCTCCAAGACGGATGTGCGAAGCGTCATATAAAGGCGATCCAGTCCACTACCTTGGAGCAACTGTGCAATGCACAGGGCCGTTGTCCTCCATGGGCTGATTGCCGCCGGTGTCCGTAAAGATTTGTCCGTCGTAGCTGCCGCTGTTTTTGTTGAGCTGCGCCGAGACGATGACGCGAATGCGCGAGGGGTCCTCCACAGCCACGAGAAAGAGATTTCCATCTCTGAAGCTGAACTTGGTCACCGTGGCGTCATAGTCGAAATCGATCTCCGGCAGCGACTTGCGATTGGCCGGAACGGTGATGGTCAGAAGTCCGTTCTCAGGAAAGGACAGGTGAAAGTCGCGGCTTTTGTAGGGCGTGAACTCGCAGCAGTCGCGGCAACGAGGCTCGCAAGCAGCGCAATCACCATCAGGCCAAACATGCCCGACGGGCGGCGATAATCCATTTTGTTCATGTTCTCCTCGCATCTGACCGCGCGCGTTTGCACTGCTGCGATTAAGTCGATCCGCCCGGCAGATCGCGCTTAGCGCGTGTGAACAATCCGGTATGGAGCATTTAAACGAAATAGCTCAGATGGCAGGAGAAAGCAGCAGCCTTGGCGACATTGGCAAGGCTTTCGAGGAACCGGATGACCATTTCCATCAAACCCTAAAGAAAAGGAACGGGCTTCATCGCTATCGCTTGAGCCCCTCGACCTCGACCGATTCTACATCGCCGAAGCGGCGCTGATAAGCGCGGATATAGGCTTGCGGCGAAGGCTCGAGATGGCGCCTTGTGAGCGCGATGAGCTCCTCGCGGTCGGCGTTGCGCAAGGCCTTGATCATGGCGAGATGATCGCGGCGCGCGCGATCGAGCGCGCCGGGATGAGCATTTGCATAGGACCTGATGCCGTAGACTTTCTGCGCCAGTTGTTCGATCGTCTCGATTAGGCAGGCATTGCCGCACAAGGCGTAGAGGCTACGGTGGAAATTGAGGTTACGGTAGAAGACGGTCAAAAGATCACCCCTGTCGATCGCGGCGCTGTGGGCCTTTTGCATCTGCTCGAGCCTCTCGATCTCGCGGCGATCAACCGGTAACGGCATGATACGAACCGCCATGACCTCGAGTTCCGCGCGCACGGCATAGATCTCGGTCACCTCTCTCGGCGTGAGATCGCGCACGATGGCGCCGCGGTTCGGTATGCGCTGGATGATGCCCTTCTTCTCCAGCTCGAAAAGGGCGAGGCGGACATCGGCACGGTGCGTATGGAAAGCGTCACAAAGCTCCTGCTCGATGAGGCGCTCGCGGGGGTGGCGCCGCCCGAGCACGATGTCTTCCTCGAGGCTCGTCGAGATGAGCTCGGCGATGGCGGGGCCACGCGTGCCGCGCTTCGGCGGCTTGCCGGGCGTGCGCTTGAGCGGCGCGGACGCGGCAAGTGTCGCCGGTTTGCCTCGTAGCGGGCCGCGAGCGTTCATTGGTTTTCGACCAGCTCCTCTCCGATATCCTTCGAACGGGCATCACGCTCTCGTGAGCACTTGAATAATTGAACGCCCAAAAGTTTGCAACTTTGATTATAATCTTGTATACAATTTCACGCCCCTCGCCGCGGGGAAAATCCAGCGCTAAGCTTGCTCGAGCAAAGCTCGAGAATGCCAGGGCGGAGCGCAAAATATTGCTGGGCGTCCCGCGTCCGCGCGGCATCCAGCTCAGGGAGGTGAACGATGAAAAACACCCGCGATCAAAAGTCGAAGCGCAAGACACGTCGGGAATTCCTCGTCAAATCCGCGGGGGCGGCGCTCGCCGTCGGCGCCTTCGGCGCCTACCCGATGCGCGGCTACGCGGCAGATCCCGTGAATATCGGCGGGCTTTACCCGGTGACCGGAAACCTCGCCCAGATCGGCGTCGGCTGCGTGAACGCGGCCAAGCTCGCCGTGGAGATGGTGAATGACGCAGGCGGCATCAAAGCGCTCGGGGGCGCGAAGCTCAATCTCATCGTCTCGGACGTGCAAAGCGACACGACGGTCACGCGCACCGAGACCGACCGCCTCATCTCCGACAACAAGCTCTCCGCCATCCACGGCTGTTTCGCGAGCGCCTTGACCCTCATCGCGAGCGAGGTGGCCGAGCGCGCCAAGGTGCCCCTTCTCACGGGCTCGAGCTCGGATCAGCTCAACAAGGGGCGCCACTTCACCTTCACGCCTTTTGCGCGCGCTTCCCAATTCGCCGAGGCACAATTGCAGATGGCGAAACTCGTGGACGACAAGCCGAAAGTGGCGGTGATCTTCGAGAACACCGCCTTCGGCACCTCGACATCGAACGGCTTGCGCGAGCTCGCGCCGACCCAGGGCGTCGAGGTCGTCTTGTTCGAGCCCTATTCGGCAGGCTTCACCGATGCGAGCCCGCTCATCAACAAGGTGAAGGCGTCGGGCGCCAACGCGCTCTTCTCCGTCTCCTACCTCAACGACCTCATTCTCATCGTGCGCACGGTGAAGCAAGTCGGCCTCAACATCGCGATCAATGGAGGCTCGGGCGGCTTCGTCATTCCCGATTTCTACAAGAATGTCGGCAAGCTCGCCGAAGGCTTGCAGGGCGTGGCGCATTGGAATCACGACATGAATGAGGATGCGCAAAAGGTGAACGCCGAATACAAAAAGCGCACGGGCGAGTTTCTCTTCGAATATGCGGGGGGCCTCGTGGCGCAAACCTTCATGATCGCGCAAGCTCTGGAGAACGCAGCCTCGACCGATCCGCAAAAGGTGCGTGACGCCATCGCGGCGCTCGACCTCTCGAGCGGGTATGCGGCGATGTGTCCGGGCGGTAAGGTGAAGTTCGGCCCCGACGGCAAGAATATCCATGCCCACCCGGTCGGCGTGCAATGGCAGAATGGTGACCTCGCAAGCGTGTTCCCGCAGGCGGACGCGCGCGCTCCGCTGATCAAGACTTAAAAGAAACTCGAAAACCCGAAATCCGATGCTCGAAACCCTCGCCCAGGCCGTCATCAACGGCCTGCTGATCGGCGGCATCTACGCGCTCGTCAGCATCGGCGTGACGCTGATCTTCGGCGTCGTGAAAATCGTCAACTTCGCCCAGGGCGAATTCGTGATGATCGGCATGTATCTCAGCTTCTTCCTCGCGACGCAATTTGCCGTCGACCCGGTCGTCTCGCTCGTGATCACCATGCCCGTTCTCTTCAGTGTGGGGGTTTTGATCCAGCATTTCCTCATCAGGAGGGTGCTCGGGCAAAACGACATGCCGCAGATTTTCCTCACCTTCGCGCTCTCGCTCCTGCTCGTTAATCTCGCTCTCATGCTCTTCAGCGCGAATTACCGCACCGTTCACACCTGGTATTCGGACGAAGCGCTTCATCTCGGCGGGCTCTATATCCCGCTCGCCAAGCTCTTTGCCTTCGCGCTCGCCATGGTGCTGAGCGCGGCGCTTTGGGCGTTCCTGCACACGACCGATCTCGGCAAGGCGATGCGGGCCGCGGCGCAAAATCGGGAAGTGGCCCAGCTCATGGGCATCAACCCGAACCGCGTGTTTTGCGTGGCGCTCGGCGTGGCGCTCGCGCTCGCGGGCGCCGCGGGCTCGCTGCTCATGCCCTTCTACCCGGCCTATCCGCTCGTGGGCCAAGTCTTCGTGCTCATGGCGTTCGTTGCCGTGGTGCTCGGCACCCTCGGCAATATCCTGGGCGCGCTCGTCGCAAGCTTGATGATGGGTGTCGCCGAATCGCTCGGCATCCAATTTATCGGCGCCGATTCAGGGCTCATCGTCGTCTTCCTCATGCTCCTCCTCACGCTCGCGCTGCGGCCGAGCGGACTTGCCGGAGGCCGGGCGCGATGAAAGGGAAAAGTTTCGCCGCGCTCGCGCTTTGTCTTGGCGCTGTCCTTCTCCTGGCATTGCCGCTCCTGTTGAAGAGCACCTTCGTTCTCGACATTTTCATCCGCATCTTGCTCTTCGCCTTCATCGGCACCGCCTGGAACCTCATGGGCGGCTACGCCAAGCAGCTCTCCTTGGGTCATGTCGCCTATTTCGGGCTCGGTGCTTACACTTCGACGATCTTGCAGGTCGATTTCGACATCTCGCCTTGGATCGGCATGGTGGCAGGCGGCATCGTCGCGGCGCTCGCGAGCCTGCCGATCGGCTGGCTCTGCTTTCGCCTGCGCGGGCCTTATTTCACCATTGCGACGATCGCGACCGCGCAAGTGCTGATGCTCGTCTTCCTGAAGTTTCGGGATTTCGCCTGGGGCGCGGAAGGAACCACCATCCCGAACCTCGGCAACGCGCCGCTGATGATGCAGTTCGAGGCAAAATCCGCCTATTACTATGTGGCGCTCGGCTTGTTGGCCCTTGGGCTGGCGATCACTTTCCTCATCGAACGTTCCTTCATCGGCTACTACCTCGTCGCCATCGGCGAGAACGAGGATGCGGCCGAGGCCATCGGCGTCGACGCGCCGCGCATGAAGCGCGACATCTACATGATCAGCGCCTTCCTCACCGCGCTCGCGGGCACCTTCTACATTCAGTACATCTACTTCATCGACCCGGCGACCGCCTTCAACTTCTCGATCTCGATCGAGGCGGCGCTCGTCTCGATCGTCGGCGGGATCGGCACGCTTTGGGGACCCGTGATCGGCACCGTGCTCCTCGAGACGACCTCGGCCTTGCTGCAAAGCTGGCTCGGCAGCCGAATCGGGGGCATCCAGTTGACGGTCTACAGCCTGATCCTCATGGCGGTGATCTTGTGGCGGCCGACAGGGATCATGGGCTTCCTCAGCGAGCTTCACGCAAAGCATCTGCGCGCCGAGCCGGCGCCCAAGCCAGAGGCGGCGTGATGGGCGAAGCCCTCGTCATCCGCGATCTCAGCAAGCGCTTCGGGGGCCTGCGCGCCGTGCAGGAGGTGAGCTTCTCGGTTCGCGAAAACGAGACGCTTGCGCTCATCGGGCCGAATGGCGCCGGAAAGACGACGAGCTTCAACCTGATCACCGGATTTTTCCGTCCCGACACGGGTTCGATCACGGCCTTCGGTCGCGAGATCGTCGGGCTTCGCCCGCACGACATTTGCGCACATGGGCTCGCACGAACGTTTCAGGTGGCGAAACCTTTCGGCGCGATGACCGTGCTCGCCAATGTGATGACCGGCGCGTTTTTGCGCGACAAGCGGATCGAGGTCGCTCGCGAGAAGGCGCGCGAAGCCATCGAATTCGTTGGCCTCTCGGCGAAGGAGGGAAGGCCGGCACGCGATCTCACGACGATCGACCAGCGGCGGCTCGAGATGGCGCGTGCGCTGGCGACAGAGCCGCGCCTTCTTCTTCTGGACGAGGTGATGGCGGGGCTCAACCCCGCCGAAATCGACCAGGCCGTGGCGCTCGTCGGCAAGCTTTCGCAGCGCGGCCTCACCATCGTGATCGTCGAGCATGTGATGCGCGCCATCATGGCGGTCGCCCGCCACATCGTCGTGCTCGATCACGGGCAGAAGATCGCCGAAGGCTCGCCGCGCGAGATCGTCGAAAATCCGCAAGTCATTCGCGCCTATCTCGGTTCTGGCTACGCGCACGCGTCCGCATCGGAGGCCCGGTGATGCTGCTCGAGCTCTCGCAGGTGAGCGCGAGCTACGGCTCCGTGCCGGCGCTCGGAAACGTCAGCATCACGGTCGGAGAAGGGGAAGCGGTCGGGCTTCTCGGCGCGAACGGCGCGGGCAAGAGCACCACCTTGCGCGCCATTTCGGGCCTCGTGCGCCTCACATCCGGGACGATCACCTTCGATGGCGCGAAACTTGCGGCCTTGCCGCCGCACAAGATCACCGAGCTCGGCATCGCCCATGTACCGGAAGGCCGCCAGGTCTTCCCCGAAATGAGCGTGCAGGAGAACCTCGAAATCGGCTCTTACGCGCCGCGCGCGAAGGCGGAGCGCGCCCGCTCGCTCGCCCTCGTCTACGCCATCTTTCCGCGCTTGGCCGAGCGGCGGGGCCAGCTTGCCGGCACGATGAGCGGGGGCGAGCAGCAGATGCTTGCCGTTGGGCGCGGCCTCATGCTGAAGCCGCGCCTTCTCATGCTCGACGAACCCTCGCTCGGCCTTGCACCCGTGATGACCGACGTCACTTTCGAGAAGATCCAGGAAATCCACAAGCTCGGGACCGCCATCCTTCTGGTCGAGCAGAATGTGAGCCGCGCCTTGACCCTCGTCGAGCGCGCCTATGTGCTCGAAAGCGGCAGGGTCATCATGCAGGGACAAAGCGCCGAGCTTGCCGGCAACAAGGACGTGCAAACGGCATATCTCGGTATCTGAGGGCCTCCGGCGAGGCTCCGCCGCGTGTCACCCCCGGCGAAGCTCGCGTCAGCGGGCTTCGGGAAGGGGGCCCACTCATGGACACAAACGCTGTGGCTCATGGTTCCCCTTCCCCTCGCGGCCTTCGGCCGCTCGTCCGGGGATGACACCAGTGTGGTCTTATCTGAGGCCCTCCGGCGAGGCTCCGCCGCGTGTCACCCCCGGCGAAGCTCGCATCAGCGAGCTTCGGGAAGGGGGCCCACTCATGGATACAAACGCTGTGGCTCATGGTTCCCCTTCCCCTCGCGGCCTTCGGCCGCTCGTCAGCCGCTCGTCCGGGGATGACACCGGTGTGGCCTTATCTGAGGCCCCCTCAACTTCCCTCGGGCAGCGCCATCCAAAGCGTCTTGGCGAAGCCGCGCTCGTCGAGCTCGTAAGTCGCCCGTAGAACTTCCGCTTTTCCTTCGTGACAGCGATAAACATAGATCGAGGCGTGTCCGACCGCGGCCATCGGCACGAAATCGGCTTCAGGCTCCGTCCGGCAAAAGGCGTCGGCGCCCTCGTTTTGTCGTGAGGTGTCGAGCTTGCCGCAAGGGAGATTGGCACCAATGAAGCAGACGTGAAGCCTCCCGTTCATGCAGCGGAATTTGGCTTGCGCCTCGAGCATCGCGTCGTCAGGGTCCGCCTTGGCGCCGGGAAACATGGCGCGGAAGGCTTTTACCGTGCCGGCTCTGAGCGAAGGCTGGTAATCGCGCACGGTATCGTCGGTGCCGAGGCGCGCGCACTGTGCGGGAAGGTCGTCACTCGCGGCTTTCGCGCGCGGCGACGAAGCGGGTGCGAGTGCGGCCAAGGCGGACACGAGAAGAAGCGGAAAGGCGATCGCCTCGGCAACCTCGAAGGCGAAACGACTGCGTTCGCAACGGCTCATTGCGGAAATTTCTGCTCGCTAGCCGCAGTCGCGAGCGGCTTGCCCGAGGCGTCGAGCGCCTTCACGGTCCAGCGATAAGTGTGAATTTGCGGCGGTGGCGGGGAAGGGCCCCGATAAGAGCCTTGCAAGGTACCGCAAGGGATACTCGCCTCGCCGCGATAGGGGACCTTCCCGCCCCCATGCGGGTAGGTCGGCACCATGAGATCCTGCATGTGGAAATCGAGCGTCGCGGTTCCTTTCGGCACGTCTCGCAACTGGAATTCGGGCGAAGCGCCACACCAGCGAAAGCTCACGGAGAAAGCTTCGGCGTTGCGCGAGACGAGGAGGGTCGCGATGAGAATGGAGGCGGCAAGACGGAAGCGTCGCATGGCTTCCTCCCTATCCATCAGCCCCGCATTTCTCCTATACTCGTTCGCTCGCGAGATCACGAAGGATCGTTTCGCCTTTCGGAGCGAGGGTTTCTCACGGCCTGCCGATGGGCTCCCCTCGTGATCCTGAACTCTGTGCAAAGGCAGCGAAACCGCGCGGCTTCCGGAGCGGAAAAGCATCGACAACGGAGGCGGATGATGAGACGCATTTTGATCGCCGCCGGCCTTGCCCTTGCCGGCACGGGAGCGCAAGCGCGCACCCCATCCGTTCCGATCCAGGATTTGATCGGCATTCAGATGGATGTTCTGGAGATTTGCCAGGGCACCCGCTCCGACGATCCCCGCTCGGACGAGGCGTGCAACGCGAGCCAGAAGGTGACCGACCTCTTGAGCAAGCTCGGCTATTGCGCCGACAAGCCCTATCATTGGGGACGATGCGGAAGGGGCAAGCTCGAGGGTGCCGCCGACCCGCTCTGAGAGGTGACTTCCCGTCGCTGTTTGCGTTCAGAAATCGGCGCGGCAGGCTCGCATTAACGTGATCAGCGTCTTTGGCGCTTCGCTGAGCGGGACGATTGATCGGACGCGGACCGCACATTAGATCTTCGCCGGACCCGTTTGGATTGGAGCCGAACATGGCACCTGCGGCAAGGCTTTGGTTGCAGCTCGCTTTTTGGTCGCTTTTCGTCACCATGGCTACAGGGACCGCGCGCGCCGAGGAGGCACCGAGGGCTTTGCCGAAGCCGGCGCTCGACGCCTCGGCCCCGAAAACGGGACTCGAGACTGCCGTGCTCGCTGGCGGGTGCTTCTGGGGCCAGCAGGGCGTGTTCGAGCATCTCAAGGGCGTGCGCAAGGTGGTCGCGGGATATTCGGGTGGCGAGAAGGCGACCGCGACCTATGATCAGGTGAGCACCGAGAGGACAGGCCACGCCGAGAGCGTCGAGATCACCTTCGACCCGAGCGAGCTCTCTTATGGGCAGCTTCTCCAGGTGTTCTTCTCGGTTGCGCATGACCCGACCGAGCTCAACCGCCAGGGCCCGGACGTCGGGACGAGCTACCGCTCCGAAATCTTCTTCGCCGATCCGGAACAGGCGCGCATCGCGCGCGCCTACGTTGCGCAGCTAGAGGCGGCGCATGTTTTCGACCAACCCATCGTGACGCGCATCGAGCCGCTCTCCGGCTTCTACCCTGCGGAAGCCGAGCATCAGGATTACCTCATCCGCCACCCGAACTCGCTCTACATCGTGATCAACGACCTCCCGAAGATCGGCAATCTGAAGCGCATCTATCCCGAGCTCTTCAACGAGAAAGCGGCGGCGCTTTCGGGAACGGGCGCG
>JAFBAS010000033.1 GCA_019247605.1 Hyphomicrobiales bacterium | reverse complement strand
GTTGGGGATCGGCACGCATCTCGTCACCGAGCTGCTTTCGCGCGCCGACGCGCTCGGCAAGTTCGTGACGCTCGACGTGATGCACGGAAATCAGGCGCGGTTTTTATATCTGCGCCTCGGCTTCCGGCAGAAGGGCCGGAACGCCGCAACTCGCCAGATGATCTGGCGCCCCCCGCGCGGGTGAGGCGGGGGCGCTGGAGGTGGCCGGCGGGAAATATGGTTGGGCCGGCCTGGTCGCGCCATCCTCCTTAGCGGTTGCGCAGGTTCGCGCCGCTCACATTGGCCCCGCTCACATTCGCGCCGCTGACATTTGCGCCGCTCACATTGGCGCCGCTGAGATTGGCGCCGCTTCGGATGCCAAGATTTGCGCCACTGCGATCGCCCATATCTGCTCCGCGGATCGCCGCGGCGAGAAGAATCTGCTCGAAGGTTCCGGCCTCAGTGTCGAGCCGAAGCGAGAAATCGCCTTTCTCGTATTCCCACAAACGCAAATCATCACCAGAGGAGAATTCCCATTCTCTTGCAGCCACTCCTGCGCTCTCGATGGTTGTCATCGCTGCGTTTAAAGGCAAGACTATTGGTAACCCGGGGCCGTGCACGAGAAAAATAGACGGTCTAGGTAAGCTATACACAGTACCTTCGAAGCTAAAAGCATATATTCTTGCAAAATGTATAAGGTACTTCGCATAAATGGTAAAACCTGAAGCAGCAGCAATAGGATTTGGACTCACATCGAAGGAGGGAGGAGGGGGAGGAGAGCCAGGAGGAGGCGGAGGAGGAGGAAAGTTCACTATCTTAGTGTCTTTGGCAAAAACGTCATTTCCCCCGGTTGTTTTTCCGCTCACAGTCATACCATTCTCTAACCCCGCCACTGAGGAAACATTTGTTACGGTAGGGTTAAATCCTGCTCCACCTGCTCCAGCCGCCGCTGTTGTTCCCGTTCCTATTTGCCAGAGACAGTCGGCTGCTAGCTGCTGATGAAGAAAATTGTTACATCCTAGGACCGGAGTATCATCTTTGTACGATAGGTTACTTAAAATCCTCCCATACAGCTTTATGCTTGAAGGTGTCAGCAACGTCTCTGACATATAAGCCTCCCCTTGTCGACGCTGAGCGAACTATTTCATAAGTCCCGCCGCGATCGCCCGTTCGCGGTAGGTCATCCTCGGCAACATCTCCTTGAGGTCAGGTGTGATCGTGCGGCGCGAATGGGTGTGGCTTTGCGGGCCGGGCGGCCGCAGGCGCGGACCCACGGTCGCGCTGCCGATCTCGCGCCAAGCGAAGCTCTCGACCATGGCTCGTCGATAGCGGCCTCCGCTCATCATGTCGTCCGTGGCAATGAGCGCCTCCGCCACCTCGAGATAAGAGAAATTGTCCGCCTGGAGCCGTTTCCATGTTTCCGCGAGCGCGTAGCCCACATAGTCGCGCGCATCGGTGGCGGCGGCGCGCAAGCCTTCATAATTGCTGGCGAACACGGCATCGAAAAAAGGCTGGATCACCGTGGCGCGCTCCGGCTCCTCGCGCACCGGCCGCGTCGCCTCCGCCACGTCTCGCGAGATCAATCCGCGCTCCACGAGCATTTCCTGATAGATGTCGACCGCGACGTCGAAGATCGCGCCTGTGAGCGGCTGCGAGAGCGTGTGCTCGTCGTCCCAGCCTGCCTCGAATTCAGAAAGCTTGGTGTCGTTGCTCGCAAGCCTGATCTGATCATGCGGTGAGAGCTCGGCGAAACGGTCGAGCTCATTGAAGACGTAAAGATTGCCATGCGTCTCTTCGAGGAGATGCGTGATGAGGGTGTCGAAATGCAGCGCCGCGATCAGGGCTGTCGTGTCGGCGGCCGATTCCTGGAATCCGTAATATTCGCCGCGCTGGGCGGAAGGGGACGGCACGCCGATTGTCGAATAGATGATGAGATGGCCGAGCTCATGAGCCATCACATCGAAATTGAGCGCGTAAGGAACGAAGCCGCCGTCTTCCTGCGGATGCGAACCGATTTCCATGAAGCCGTAACCGGCATACGCGTTGTGGAGCGCGGGGAGAATGACGATCTCGAGCTGCCGGTAATCGCGCGCGAAATGCCAAGGGATCGTGTGGCCGAAATACCGCTCCCAGATGTCGAGCACGAAACGGACCGTGCCGAAGACATGCGCTTCCTCGAATTGCGGCGTGCCCTCGGGCACGCGATCGAAATGGCCCTCTTCGTCCGGACACACCGGAGAATAGACCGGCCCTTCGAACGGCGGAAGATGGAGATAGGGCGTTCCAAGCGGGCCGGGATTGACGCCGTATGGGCGACGTTTGTCCACCGGGTTGATGAGGCGCATCCGATCATCGGAAGGCCCCGGCCCAATCGAGCCTGGAGGGTTGGAAACGCTGATCGTCTCAGGAGGCCATTCGGGATGCGCGTAGGGCGGCTTTGGGAATAGCCTGAACCTGACGCCGCCCGCGCAGCATTGCCGGTCCATAACACCCTCCAAAATGGAGCAGAAACTATTTGGTTACTGTAGTCAAGGCGAATTCGTGCAATTGCTCAAATACAACCACTCTCGATAAAGGGCGTTGTCGAAAGAGGATATGTTCTCAAAGCCAATTCGACTGATGAAACCGGCAATGTCGTCGGGCATCGGCAAGCCAAGCCGTTTTTCGAAATACCAGAGCCGCAAGGTCGTGCTCATCAGCGGCGTCAATGCGGCGCCAGACTGTTGCTTTGTGACGATGACATCCTTCCTCGCGGCTCGCTCCGCGAGTCGAGAATAGGCGCCGGTCATCCGCAATTCGTCGAGAAGCGCGGCTTCGATCGATGCTGAGAAGCGCTGGCGAAGAATTTCGAGGCGCGCCTCACTTTCGACCAGCCTCTCCATAGAGAGCGGATCGAGATCCTGCGCCGACATCCACCGGTCGAGATCGGTCCTTGTATAAAGGCCGAGCCTCACGCGAATATTCGAGAGCGCCGCTCGCGTTTGCTCACGCTCCAGTTCGGGGATGCGTGGGGCGCCTTCGGCCGCAATCCTTCGCAAGAGCGCGCGGGCTTCCACCCGTCCGTAAGCCTCGGGCCCCTCCATTCTCAATTCATCCAGAATGAGCTTTGCCGGCCCGGTTGTAGCCTCAGCCTGTTCTTCGGCGCGCGCCACGAAGACATCCCACAAATACGTCCATTCGAAATGAAAGGAGGGGGGTGCGGGCTCATCGTGCGCGGGGGTTTCCTTCATGGCATGGAGCATCGACAAGGCGTCCGCACGCTTTTGATCCACGCGCCCGGCCGGCAACCACTCTCGCAAGGCGCGGACCTCCGTCTCGGGGACACCTCGCGAACCCGCCATGTCGAGCAAAAGCGACCAGTTGCGGTCGCCGAAGAAGAGCGATTTCGCGCAATTTTCGAGCGCGCAACGCGACCTTTCCCCGAGCACGCCATTTGTCTCGGCAAATGCGAGCGTCGCGCGAATATTGACCATGGCCTCCGACGCAGGAAGGTGACCGATCTCGGCTGGACCATGCAGGACCGCCACTTCGTCATCGTCCTCGAGTGCCCCGTCCCTAAAGGCCTCGAAAATCCGACCCATCCCGCGCATGCCGAAGCTGTGGAGTTCCGCGGCGCGCAAGGCGCCCATGCTCGCACTTCCGAAAACCGGTACGCCCTCGGAGATCGCCCAAAGGATTTCCTTGTGCCAGACCGAGGGAGCTCCGGAAAAGTAGCCGTCGACGATGCCGATCGCGCGCGGGCGCTTGCGAGCGGCGCGATACACGTCGCCCTGTGAGACGGGAGGAAGGCATTGAAACTCTCCGAGAGCGCCTACCTCCTTGGGGGCGAGCGTCGGGCCCACAAAAATGACGGAGGTCATGAGCGCCGAGCCTGGCAGGCACGCGCCCGCGGTCCCGGCCAATACTGGGAATGGTGGTGATCTGAGCCTTCGAGCCCCGGCACGACCATGCGCACAACCGGGATGGAGAACTCGGGTTGCGTCAGATCGACCGCAATCGCCTGATCGATGCCGGCCGAGCGAAGCCGATCGAGAAGAAAGGCCACCGCCTCGGAAGGCGTCTCGCAACTCTCATTCGGGGAGGACCGGAAGCTTCGATCGTGGTGGCTCGGCCCCATCAACGCCAGCGCTTCAGCGTTGCGCCTGTCTAGAACTTCCGGATCGTAGTCGAGCGGCTCGATGTCTTCGCGCGAACCGATGATGTAGGTCGTGCGGACCTGCGCGGCTTCCAGCAGGGCGCCCCGCAGCGCGACAGCTCGGGAGGGGTGGCAGGCCGCACCGACGCCGATATGCTTGGCAAGCCCGGTGCGATCGGTGATCAAACATTGGGACGCGCAAACCCCGACATCGGTCGTGATGTCCCACACGCCGACATCGAGCCGCGCCTGGGCCAGGAGATCGAGGATGGAGAGGGATTGCGGGTCGTCGATCGAGGCGAGGTCGATGCGCCTTTGCTGCTGTTCGACGCGCGGGCTTCGGTGCCAGAGCGTCGTCGCGTCCCGCTCGATGATTTCGCAAATCGCGTGGCTCACCGCCTCGAGAAAGTCATTGCCCGATGCGAGGCCGTTCGTGCTCATTGAAAAGCAACCTGTCATCGGCGGGCCGCGCAGCCGCGAATCGGCATGCACGATTTCGTAAGGCAGCCAAACCGCGCTTCCGTTCATCAAATTTCGCCCCTCGACCCAAAGGAGAGGGAGATGCGGGTCGAACGCCGTTCCGGGCGGCGCACGGGGCAATCCATCCAAATCGATAAGGGCCACCCTTTTGCAGAGATCGGCAAAGCTCGCGAATTCGAGCGGCAGGCGAATGTTTTCGGCATGCCAGGTTTCCGCAGCTTCCATCAGCGCGGAAGCTTTTGCCGAAGCGAGGTCGATGCCTTTGCCGTTGAAAACAGCACTCGACCGGGCATTGGGGCGGCAGACCATGACGACTTGAATGCCGGTGCGGTCCAAGCCCGTAAGATTTGCGATACGCGTAATGCCGAAATCCGCCGCAAACGCCTTCACGCGCGTGATCGTCTCTTCGGGAGCCAGAGATCGGTATCGGTCGCGACTCTGTGACGGGTTTGTCACGCCGGTCTCGTCGAGTCCATCGACATTGCGCTCGTATCGGGCCGATCTGGATCCTCGGCGTTGAAGCCGTAATATCGTTTGGCGGCGGTGCTCGAGACATAACCTTCCCTCACGTCTTCCGCCACGACGCTCGGATCGCGGGCCGCCGGGTCGCCGTAACCGCCACCGCCTGGCGTCGCGAGCCTGATCCGGTCACCGGGTTCAATGGTGATGTTGGCGAATTTGCTCGACGAGACCTTCCCGTAAAGCTCGCGCACCGTCTTCCACTGAGTGGAACCCGCTTTGCGAATGAGCGTGCTCCCGTTGCCGCCCGGCTCGCCGCCAAAGATGGCCCATGGCTTGACTTCGTGGCGATCGCTGCATTGGCTCCCGGTGATGGGGACAGTGGTGGCGAGCAAGGTGCGCTTGTAGCCAAGGCCGCCGCGCCATCGGCCGGCCCCGCCGGAGTCCTGGATCATTTCACAGTCTTCCACGCGGAATGGGAACCGGGTCTCGAAGACTTCTGTCGGATTGAAGCGACAATTGCCGTTGATCGCGATGACGCAGTCATTGCCGTCATGCCCGTGGCGTCCACCCCAGCCGCCGGACATGATGTCGTAACACGCGAAGTATTCGTTGAATTCGGGGTGATTGCCGCCGAACACGAAGTTCGTTCCGGTGCAGCTTTCCGATGCCATCACCCGCTCGGGAACACAGGCACCCATCGCACCGATCGTGATATTGGCAAGGCGCGGGTGGGTTTCCGTGTTGCCGGCGACGAGAGGGCCCGGATAATCCACATTGGTGACGCGGCCAGGTGGAGAGACGACGCGGATGGGCCGGAAGGCGCCCGAATTCTTCGGGATGGAAGGGTCGGTGATGTGCAAGAGGCCGTTGTACACGGCGCCCGTGGCGACGCCGAGCGTTGCGTTGATCGGACCTTTTGCCTGCGGCGAGCTGCGGTCGTAATCGGCGACGACCTCGTCTCCCTGCACATACATGTCGATCGCGACCGTGTACGGCTTACGCTCGATCCCATCGTTCTCCACGACATCCGAGAAACCGTATTTGCCGTCGGTGAAAGCGGAAAGCTCGGCACGCATTCGGCGCTCCGCATAGTCCATCAGATCTTCGCAGGTCTGGACGAACACCGCCTTGCCGTATTTGCTCACGATCTCGCTGATGCGCGTCACGCCGAGATTGACGCTGCCGATCATCGCGCGCAGATCACCATAGTTCTGGCGCGGCGTGCGGCAATTGGCGAGAAGCAATTTCCAGACGTCCTCGACGTCCTCTCCGGCCTTCTGGATCTTCACCGGCGGAACCCTCAAGCCTTCGTGGAAGATCTCCGTCGCTTCGCCGCAAAACGCGCCAGGCACGGTCCCGCCGATCTCGGCGATGTGCCCGATGCAAACGGCAAATCCGATGAGCTCGTCGTCCACAAAGAAGGGCTTGAAGAAAGTGTGTTCGGGGCAATGCAGCCCGCCTCGATAAGGGTCGTTGTGCAGGACGATGTCGCCTTCTTGGAGCGTATCGAAGGGAATTTCCTGCGCACACGTCTTGATGAGGAGCGGCATGCCACCGATCATCGTGGGACAGAATTCCGCGCACGCGATCATGTCGCCCTTCGCATCAGCCAAGGCGCAGGTGAAATCGAGGCCCTCATTGAAGATCGTCGAATAGGAAGTCTTCATCAACAGGATGCCCATCTCCCGGCAAATAGAGACCATGGTGGAATCGAGGATGTTCATCATCACCATGTCCGGTGGGGATGTGCGCGGCGGCTTCGGCCCCATTGCGGCTTCGCTCGGCAATTTCGGTTGCACGATAGGCAATTGGAAATAGCCGTCGTGAGCGGCGCGCAGCCGAGCCCATTCGACGCACCACTGCGAGCAATAAAGATGGGTCCTGCCCGAGAGCTCCTTCTCGATTCCCTTCTCATAAACCAGCATCCCGCAATTTGCGCATTTCACATATTTTTCGATGTAAAAGCCGTTTTCCGAGAAGCGCATGAAGTCATTCCCTGGCGTCGATCAAAAGGTGTCCATGGTGGTGCGTTTTCATCCGATGTCCCGGCTCGAGCACCGTGACCGAAGCTTCTTCTTCTATGAGTGCGGGCCCCAGCACTGTGTGTCCGGCACGCAGCGCCGCGCGCGCGAAGACCGGGGTCGTCTGTGGACCGCCGATAAACCAGACCGAGCGCCATCCCTTAGGTTTTGGGGCCGCCTCGCCGTCAGCGATTTCAATGAGTTCGGGCTTTGGCGTGCGTGCCACGGCGGTCACGGTGAAATTGACGATCTCGATGATCTCCCCTGGCGTGGCAAAGCCGAAGCGAGCCTTGTGGGTTTCGTGGAATGAACTCCAAAGCTTGGCCGTCGTCGCCGCGGTGAAGCGCTCGAAGCTCAGCGGCAATTCCAGCTCGTAATTTTGTCCGAGATATCGCATCTCGAGAGCACGGTGGACCTCGATGTCGCTATTGTAACCCTGGTCCTCGAGGTCGGCGACGCTTTCGCTTTCAAGCTCGTTCAGGATCCGATTGGCCCGTTCCGCATCGAAGCGCGTCGAGACGAGCTGTGCGGTGCGCTGTCGGTCGACCCTCGGATTGGTCATGATGAAGCCGTATGCCGAGAACTGGGCAGGGTGGACAGGCACGATGGCGCGCGGAATTCCCATCTCGCGAATGAGGGCACTTGCATGAAGCGGCGTCGCGCCGCCAAAAGCGCATAAAGTGAAATCCCTCGGGTCGAGGCCACGCTCGATGAGCACCGAGCGCAGCGCGCCGACCATGTTGTTGTTGACGATCCGGGCGATCGCAAGGGCGGTGTGTTCGATCGATTGCCCGAGGGCGAGTGCGATTTTGCCAACCGCCTTGCGCGCGGCGTCCGTGTCGAGCTTCATGCGGCCGCCGAGAAAATATTCAGGGTTGATTTGCCCCAGCAGAACATTGGCATCCGTCACGGTCGCTTCACTGCCGCCGCGGCCGTAACAGGCAGGGCCGGGATTTGCGCCGGCGCTGCGCGGCCCAACCTGAAGCATGCCGCCCTTGTCGATCCAGGCGATCGAGCCCCCGCCCGCGCCGATGGTGCGGATATCGATCATGGGAACCTGGATCGGCACTCCCCATTCGATTTCGAAGGCGGTGGTGAAGCTCTCCTTTCGGCCGATCACGGTGGAGACGTCCGTTGAAGTGCCACCCATGTCGATGGTGACGAGACGATCGATACGGAGCGTCTCAGCGACGAAGCGGCTGGCGATCACGCCGCCCGTCGGACCCGAAAGAAGCATCTGAACTGGCGCCTCGGCGGCAGCCTCTAGCGTCATCTCGCCACCGTTCGACTTGATGATCGCCGCCGGCGCAGTCACTTTCGCGTCTTTCAGCCTTCCCTGCATGGCTCTTAGTTGTCGGCTGATCACCGGCTTGAGATAGGCATCCGCGATGGTGGTGGAGGCGCGCTCGTATTCCTTCCACTTCGGCAGTACGACGTATGAAATCGACAATGGCTTGTTCGGAAGCTCGCGCGCGAGAATTTCGCGCGCGCGCAACTCATGGGCAGGATTGAGGTAGGAGAAGAGGAGACAGATGGCGATGGCTTCGATTTCCGGGATCGCCGCAATCTGTTTCGCGACGCGGATTACCTCCCCCTCTTCGAGGGGCGTCACGACGTTGCCGTGAGCATCGATGCGCTCGTTGAGCTCAAAGCAGTGCCGACGCTTGATCAACGGCTTCGGTTTGACCCAGCTCATGTCGTAATGAGCCTTGCGATTGCCGCGCTGAATGAACGGAATGTCGCGAAAGCCCTTAGTCGTGATGTAGGCGACGATGGCGCCGGTGCGCTCTAACACTGCATTGGTCGCGACTGTCGTGCCGATGCGCAGATTGGCCACCGCATGTTCGTGGCCGGCAAGTCCCTCGATGATACCGGACACCGGATCGGCTGGCGTCGATAATTCCTTCCAAACCGCGATCTTGCGCGTATTCGGATCGTAGGCGACGAAATCGGTGAAGGTTCCGCCGACATCGATACCGAAAACACTGCGTGGCGCAGTCAAAGTAGGGCCTGCGTCAAGGAACACCTCCCACAGAACCGCGGCTTCGGGCTGTTTGCCCGCGCCCGGCACGAAAACCCGCTCGTCTCAAGAGTTCGCACGGTTCTCCAGGGTTTGCGCACGGGGTTTAACTTGGTCCTATGCTATCAAGTCAGGACCAAGCGCAACCCGATATGGCAGGGCGAGGTTTTACGAGGCTAGTCGCGCCGGCATATGGGTTGTTCTTCGGCCATGCCGCATTCGATCTTCTTTGCCGGAGGATATGCGATCCATGGCACTTACGCGGTCGCAGGCCTGGGACGAGCCGTCTCGCATGGCTGCGTGAGACTCGCGCCGGCTCATGCGAGCCTGCTCTTCCACTTGATCGGAACTGAAGGCCGCGGGCACACGAGAATCCTCATTCGCTAGCGGCCGACGCTACCGCACCCACCTGGAGTTCGCGCTCCGAGCAGCGTGTCCTAAGTGCCCAAGCAGCACGTTGAGGCGAGGGCCAGGTGGAACGCCGCTTCACAGCTTACATCGAAGCCGCGCATCGACCGCAGCAACGTTGTCGCCGGGCGTTCAGCCGGACCAGATTTGATCTATTGCACGCGGAGCGGGTCGATCGTTATTGGCAGACCGGAACCACGGCCCAGCCATATCGATGCCCGTTCCAGACCCATTGGCGCTGATAGTAGCAATATCCGCCGTAATCGTAATCGGGGTAGCCAAAGCCATATCCATAGTAGGGCGCCCCCAACAAGGCGCCGGCGGCAAGGCCGTAGCCCCAGCCCCAACCGCGCCCGCCCCAATGGCCGCCACGCCAATAGCCGCCGCGCCAGCCGCCGAACCCACCGTGCCAGCCCCCGAATCCGTGAAAGCTGCCGCCGTGGAACCCGCCGAAACCGCCGTGAAAGCCACCGAAACCTCGTGCCTGCGCGTCGCTAAGTCCAATGAACGATAGGCTGAGCGCCAAGGCTCCAATCGATAGAAGTTTGCGGATCATATCGCCACCTCACCTATTCATGCTTCCGAGATGTTCGTAACGGCCAGGTCGCATTCCTTCATGATTTAGATCAATTGAAGTCTCGATATGTTGAAGTCTCAGATCCGTCGCGAAGTTTTTGCACCGGTCCATGCACGACCGGTCGAGAGAAGAACCTCCTGCCACCAGAGGGGAGAGCCTCAAAGCGGCAAGAGGAACTTGGAGGTGGCCGCAACGCGGCCATAGTAAAAATGCCGCATCTCTCGTCATTCGATCAGGGAAATATCGAGCTACCTCGAAAACGGCGGGGAGGAAGTAGGCCATACGAGCTTGCGCGCGTGTCCCAAAGGATCATTGCACTGACCTCACCGTCCCTCGCTCAGATTTGATGCGTGCCTTCAGCGCGTCGGCGCCGACAGCCCCCATGATCACACCACTGCCGATCACATAGCTCGGCGTCCCCGAAACGCCGAGGGCGGAAGCGAGCCTCATGCTCTCGGCAATCGTGGCGGCGACCTCGTCACTCGTCATATCCCTTTCGAGCCGCGCCATATCGAAACCCTGGTCTTTGGCGGCATCAAGTGCCTTCTCCTCGGTCACCGGCCCCGCCGAGCCGAGCAACTCCTGATGGAAGGCAAGATATCTCGCGGAATCCTGCATGCGCGCTGCGATCGCGACGCGCGCCGCTTGTGTCGAACCCGGACCGAGGATCGGAAACTCCTTCAGGACCACCTTGAGCTGCGGGTCGCCGTGCAGGAGCGCGAGGGTGTCCGCGAGCGCATGCCTGCAGAAGCCGCAATTGTAGTCGAAGAACTCGACCAGCGTGACGTCGCCCTGCGGGTTGCCGAGGGTGACTTGATGCGGGGAGGCAAAAAGCTTGGCCGCGTTGCCTCGAATTGCGGCGAGATCGGCTCCGGTTTTGGTGCCCAGGCTCGCCGCGCTCGGTGTGCTCGAGCGATGCTTCATCAGCTCGGCGAGAATCTGTCCGACCGCTTCGGGATGCTTGATGAAATAATCCTTGACGATGGCGCCCACCTCGTCGGGATGGGCGGCAAGATAGTCACTGACAATCGCCTCTATCCCGGCACGGCTTTCTTGCGCGAACGCGTTCTGCGGCGCGTGAATCGAGAACAGGAAGGCGGGGACGAGCAGCAAAGCGTTCCGCATCGTTGACTCCTATCGCTGGTGGGGCAGGCCGCCGCCTGGCCCAATACCGAGGCCGGGCAATCCCGGACCTCGTGGCGGGCCGAATTCGCCCGGGGGAGGCGGAAATGTGCTTGGACCGGGGAAAGGCACGCATAGGCCCGCGCGATTGCGGATCGTGCCGCGCGGGCAGGGGCCTGGAACGCAAATTCCCCGTAGGTTCCGCATCGATCCGGGCGGGCAGGGCGGATGCGCAAACGGCACGCAGACGCCGTTCGGGGCTCGTGTCGCGCCGGGAGGACATGGCGGTGCGGCGATCGGCACACACGCGCCGTCGGCGGCTCGCACTTGCCCGCGTGGGCAGCGCGGCGGGGGTAGGGGTGCACAGCCGCCGTTTCGCATGCGCACTGCGCCGGGCGCACAGGCTGGCGCGCTCGGCGGCGCGCAACGCCCCGCGGGCGTCAGTACTTCCCCGGCCGGGCATTGTGGTTGCGGAGCGGGTGTTTGGGGAACCACGACGGGCGGGGTGCGGCGCTCGCATCCTCCTTGCGCGTTGCGGAACTCGCCTGGACCGCAGGGCTGGCGGCTCGCGAGGCATGAGCGCCCGTCGGCGCTGACGAAGCTCTGCTTGCAGCAGCTCCCGTCGGGCATCTTGGCGTAACCCGCAGCGCAAGCGGGAACGCTCTGGATTGGAGCTGGGCACGCGGTGCGATTGGACGGGTCGAGCGGCTGCGAGCAGCACACCCCGGCGGTCGTGACGTTCGCGGGCGGACAACACACCCCGCTTGCGCTCGGGATGCGGCCCGCCGCACAGCACAGTTGGCCGATGGGAATTCGAAGGATCGGCACGCATGCATCCTTGTTGGGGCTCGGCGCCTGCCCGGGCGGGCAGCACACCCCTGTGGACGTGACGTTGTTTGCGAGGCAACACGAGGCCCCTGCCTTAACGTAGCCGCTGGGACATGGGCATTGCGCGGTCACAGGTCCACCCGGCGGACAAGGGGGCGGTTTCGGTGGCTCGCACTGGCCGTTGACGAGTAAGCCGGCGCAGCAGGCAGGCGCGCCGCCCGAGCCGGTATAGACGTGGCTTGCATCGCAGCAGAAATGGCTTGGCCCGATCGGCGTTTGCCCGGTGGGGCAAACCGAGTTCGAACATTCGGCGTTGGCGGCGAGCGAAGCGACCGGGCAGCAGCGTCCCCCGATCTGAACGTCGGGCCGCGGGCAGCTTGGCTCGCAACCTCCCACCGGAATGCGGCGCACCTCATTGGGCTGGCACGTCCCAGGCGGAGGCGGCGGCGGATGGCGCACTTTGGGCGGGATAAGCGGCGGACCATTGGGCGGCTGGAGCGGGGGTGCGACCGGCGCAGGCGGTGGCGCGCCGGTTGGCGGCGCGTTTGCGGCAGCGGTCGTTGGCGTTCCGAGGCCGGTCTGCGAACCCCCCTCGCACCTCGGAATCGCGATATCGCCCATATGCCCGCGCGCTTTGGCGTCAACCGGCCCGTCGGCATAACTGACGAAGTAGCTATCGACGGGAGGGACGTTGCGCGGCCGGTCCTGCCAAGCGCCCACGCCCTGCAGCCCACTTACCGGCAAAGGCCCCGATTGGGCGAGCCGCTTCGCAAGGTTCGGGTCGGCGGATTCGCGCAAATCCTCGCCGGACATCCACACGAAGCCGCCGCATGAACCGGCGATGATGTCGCCCTTGCGATCATAGTTGTAGCCGATCTCGACGCCACCGTTTCCATTGCGAAGGTCGATCGGAAAGCCGAGTGCATACTCGTCCGGCTGCTCCTGCCAGACGCGTCGGCCCGCTGCTTTGCCGATGAGCGCGTAGCGCAGTACGCGACCGATCGATGATGGGGACAATGCCTCGAGGTCGAACGCGCCAATCGGCGCAGGCCGCTCGGCAACCAGCATTCTGCCCTGTGCATCGAACGTCATCTTTGAGATTTCGGTCGGGCCTGCCGCGGGAGGCACTTCGAGTTCTATCAACGCATCCTC
>JAFBAS010000094.1 GCA_019247605.1 Hyphomicrobiales bacterium | reverse complement strand
CGTAAGCGGATCGTATCGCGCAAGGTGCCGGATTGCGGCTTCCGCCGCTCGCCGCTCCGTGACGTCCTCGATAAGCACCACCGAACCGCCGCCATTCATGGCCTCGAAGGTGAAGGACAGGGAGCGGCCGTCTTCCGTGGTCGCCGTGAGCGGCGTCTCGACGCGTCGCGAAAGCCTTTCCTCGAAACCTGTCGTGAGCCTTTGCACGTCCGCCTCGGCGACGCGCTGGGCGCGCGCCGATTCGTCGAGCAGCGCCTTGACGGAGGCGCCCCGGCGCGAGGTGTCGGGCGAGGCTCCGAACAGGCCGTGAATGCGGTTGTTCGCCACGACGAGGCTGTGATCCGCGTCGAACATCATGAGGCCGAGCGGCATGTTGTTGAGCGCGGTATCGAAGCGATTGGCGAGGAGCGCCACGTCGCGCGCCGAGATCAAGGCGTCGAAGAGCGTGCGCCGCAGGCGCCCCGAGATCGATTTGATGCTCAAAAGAAGAGGAACGATGACGACCGCGAGAATGAGCCAATAGGCGGTTCCGGCCGCCATCATCGCGAGCGAAAGCGGAATCGCGGCACCGATGATTTGCGTATGCACGAGCATCGGGCTCGAGAAGTTCCGTCCCGAGATGCCCGTGAGATAAGCGAGGGTCGCCGCGAAGCTCAAGAGGCGCAGGAAGGGGTTTGGCGAGACGAGGAAGGTTGCAAAACACCAGGCGCCGATGAGCAGCACCGTCGCGGCGGCACCGGCCACATAACGCAATTCCCAGACTCTTGCGGCTTCGACCGTCTTGATGCTCTCGCGGCGTTTATTGAAGCGGCGCACATCGAGCACGCGCAGGTAACCGATCAGGGGCATCGCGGTGGCGCACAGCAGGAGCCAGGCTTCGTCGGTCCAGACCGCCGTGATGACAGCGGCCGCCGCCACCCCGATCGAGCCGAACAAGAGAGTTCTTTCGTCCTGGTAAAGGGAGCCGACAAGGGAAATATAGATTTCCTTCGGCAACACCTCTCGTCGCTGGAGCCGGTCGGCCCAAAAAGATAACCGCATCGCACCAATCGTGATTTGTGGGTGGATGGGAGGCTATGGATATCTCATTAAAACTTGGTTGGTTTTTGCGATCAAAACTCGCACAAGGTGGAGGGAGGAAGCGAGAAGGGAGGTCGTGAAAGCAAGATGTGCGAATTGAGCATAGGTCACTTCTTGGCGCTCACGCGTTCACTGGATCTTCTGATAGACCTGCTCGAAATTGGCGAGTTGCAAGGGAACGCTGATGTTTTCCTTCGTGAGGTTCTGGAAGCTCACGGCAAGCTTCTTGCCGGCTTTCAGCTCCGCGAGGAGCTCGGGTGAGATCGGCATCGCCGCGTAGCATCCCTTGAGATCACAAGTCTGCAGCGTGAGGTTCAGGGGCTTTTTGTCGTCGATCTGCAAGGTGACGCCGGCCGGAAGGAAGAGCCCAACCGGAATTTGAACCGCAAGGCTCGGCTGATGCGTATCGGCGGGCACCCGAATGCTCACGGCCGCAACGAGCTGGCCCGTCTTCTGCAGCACCGCGGTCTGCTCGACGACGCATTCGAGCGCGCCTTGGCGCGCCTCGCTGGCACAACGGGAAACCCATTCCGAGCCGGGGGGCTGGGAAACGCCGTCTCCCGAGGTTTGAGGAGCCACGACGCCGGTAGCGCCTTCCGCCGCGGGAGCCGGCGCTTGCGTCGAGGCCGCTGCCGGCTTCGGAAGGGTTTTCGGCTTCACTTGTGCCGATGACGCGCTCGGCAGCAGCAGGCAAAGGGCGCCGGCAAGGATGGCGTTCAGGCCCGTTTTCATCAATTCACCTATCGAAACTTTGCGCGGAGCTCGTCGGCGTTTCTCACCAGCGAAACAGTCTTCGCCCGCGATTGTCTAATTCGCTCTTAGCAGAATTTTGCACCATTGCCAGTTCCGAAGTTCGACTTCGACACTTAGTGTCGCGGACATGCGCGCCGGCCAGTCGCGGGCTTCGGCTCGACCATCACGGAGACCGTGCCCGAGCCCGCGACCAGCGAAGGCATTGCGTTTCCGGCGGAATGTGCCTGAATAAGGCGTGCGAACACCGGAGGCTCGATGACGGCCTTTGACGAGATGACATTGCCGGACGGCGGAGCGCGGGCGGTTTATCAACGCCTTTGGCGCTGGCTCGAGGGCGCGCCGTCCGAGCTTCTGTCCTCCCGCCGCAGCCAGGCGGAGCTTCTCTTTCGGCGCATCGGTATCACCTTCGCGGTTTATGGCGACAAGGACGCGACGGAGCGGCTCATCCCCTTCGATCTCGTGCCGCGTATTTTCGCCCGTGAAGAATGGCAGAGGCTCGAGAAAGGGCTGGTGCAGCGCGTCAACGCATTGAATATGTTCCTTGCCGACGTGTATGGCCCGCGCGACATCTTGCGGGCCGGCGTGGTGCCTTCCGATCTCGTTTACCGCAACCCGCACTATCGGCCCGAAATGGTCGGTCATAAGATGCCGCACGGCGTTTATGTCCACATCGCCGGCATCGACATCGTGCGCGTCGACGACAAGGACTTCTACGTGCTCGAGGACAATGCTCGCACCCCTTCGGGCGTCTCCTACATGCTGGAGAACCGCGAAGTGATGATGCGTCTCTTTCCCGAGCTGTTTCACGCGCATCGCGTGGCGCCCGTGGAGAACTATCCTGACGCGCTGCTCGCCACATTGCGTTCGGTGGCGCCGGTCACGGCGAGCGCCGATCCCACCGTCGTGGTGCTGACGCCGGGCCAGTTCAACTCCGCCTATTACGAGCACTCCTTCCTCGCCGACAAGCTCGGCGTCGAGCTCGTCGAAGGCCGCGATCTTTTCGTGCGCGACGACATCGTCTTCATGCGCACCACCGAGGGACCGCAACGGGTCGATGTCATCTACCGGCGTATCGACGATGATTTTCTCGATCCTTTGGCATTCAGGCCCGATTCGGCGCTCGGCGTGCCGGGCCTTTTCGGCGCCTACCTTTCCGGCAATGTTACGCTCGCCAACGCGGTCGGCACCGGAGTTTGCGATGACAAGGCGATCTACACTTATTTGCCGGAGATCATCCGCTTCTACCTCGGCGAAGAAGCAATCTTGAAGAACGTGCCGACCTGGCGCTGCCGCGACCCCGATGCGCTCGCCTATGTGCTCGAGCATCTGGGTGAGCTCGTGGTCAAGGAGGTGAACGGCTCGGGAGGCTATGGCATGCTCGTCGGGCCGCACGCCTCGAAGGGCGAAATCGCGAGCTTCGTCGCCAAGCTCAACGCCGCCCCGGACAATTTCGTCGCCCAGCCGACCCTCGCCCTTTCGACTTGCCCCACTTTTTCCGAGAGCGGCATCTCGGCGCGCCATGTGGATTTTCGCCCCTTCGTGCTTTCCGGGGCGGATGGCGTGCGCGTCGTGCCGGGCGGCCTCACTCGCGTCGCCATGAAGCCGGGTTCCCTCGTCGTGAATTCGAGCCAGGGCGGAGGCACGAAGGACACTTGGGTGATCGATGGGTGAAGGGGTGGGCTTGATGCTGAACGATCACGCCTCGCGGCGGCAAGCGCGAAGAGTCCCTCCGGGCAGTGGCGAGCGCGTGTCCGGTCCGGCAAGCTGAGCGGCCGGGATGCTCTCGCGCGCCGCCGACAATCTTTTCTGGCTTGCGCGCTATCTGGAGCGTGCCGACTACATCGCCCGTGTCATCGACGCGACACAGCGCCTTTCCGCCTTGCCGCGCGCCTATGGCGGAGCCGCTACGGAATGGGAAAGCGCGCTCGATACGGCGGGCGCCGCGGACCTCTTCATTGACCGGCAGAAGGAGGCGCCGATCGACGAGAACAACGTCGTCGAGTTCCTCGTTTTCGACGCCGAAAATCCCTCCTCGATCCGCAATTGCATCGATCTCGCGCGCACCAATGCGCGCGCCGTACGCACCGCGCTCACCATGGAGATGTGGGAGGGCATCAATAGCGCGTGGCTCGAGCTCAAGCGTTTCGAGGAAAAGCGGGACAAGACATGCGTGATGGATCTCGAGGAGCTCGGCCGCTTTCTCACCTTCGTCAAACAGACATCCTTGCATTTCGACGGCTCGTCGAACCGCACGATGCTGCGCAACGACGCCTACTGGTTCTCGCGCCTCGGCCTCTACGTGGAGCGCGCCGACAACACGGCGCGTATTCTCGACGTGAAATACCACGTGCTCTTGCCGGAGAGCGAGAAGGTCGGCGGCTCGCTGGATTATTTTCAATGGACCGCGATCCTGCGCGCCGTCTCGGCCCATACCTCCTATCACTGGGTGTATCGGCAAGGCATTCAGCCCTGGCTCGTCGCCGATCTCTTGATCTTGCGGCCGGAGATGCCGCGCTCGCTCACCTCCTGCTACGAGAACATCGTGCGCCATCTCGACTCGCTCGGCCTCTCGCATGGCCGCCAAGGCGCCTCGCAACGCCTGGCGCGCACCATGCTGGGCCGTCTCGGCAATGAGAAGATCGAGAATGTTTTCCAAAGTGGGCTGCACGAATTCATCACCGGCTTCATTCAAGACAACACGCGCCTCGGCACCGCGATCGCCGAGCAGTACCTGATGTGAACCCCGCACCCGACGACGCGCCATGCGCTTGAGCATTCGCCATGCGACCTTCCAGCGCTTTGCGCCCGCCGCGAAATCCATGATCCAGAGCTTGCGGCTCACGCCGCGAAATCACGAGGGGCAGCACGTGGTGCATTGGCGTATCGACGTCGATGTCGAGTGCCGTCTCAAGCCGTCGCAGGATGCCTTCGGCAATGTCGTGCACGGCTTCACCTCGTACGGCTCGCTCGATGAAGTCGCGATCACGGCGGTGGGGGAGGTCGACACGTTCGACACGCGCGGCGTGGTGAACAACGCGGTCGAGCGTTTTCCGCCGGAGCTTTATCTGCGCTCGACACCTTTGACTCCCGCAGGTCGGGCGCGAGAGGCTTTGGTAGGGGCCCCTTCGGTCGCACAGGAGAAAGAAGCGCTCGACCGTCTGCACGCGCTTTTGCGAGCCCTTTTCGGCGGGCCTTCGCCCGCGCAACAGCGACAAGAGTCGTCGAAAGGTCAAGGTGAGGCCGGGAAGGAGACGAGAGCGGAAGCGTCCTCGCATCTCTTCATCGCCTGCGCGCGTGCGCTCGAGATTCCGGCGCGTTATGTCGCGGGCTACCGGCTGGACGAGGCGGGTACGCGGCGCGACGGGATGCATGGCTGGGCCGAGGGTTTCGTGCCGGGTCTCGGTTGGGTCGGCTTCGATCCGGAGCATGGAGTCTGCCCCGATGATCGCTACGTGCGCGTCGCGATAGGGCTCGATTCGCTCGGCGCACGCGCCATCCGCTGCGCCCATTCGGGTGGCGGGGAACCGGTGACGAACGTCGAGCTCGTGGTCGGGGAATGCCGCACGCGCCTTTAGGCAGTCCACCGCGACACAATGTCGTGAGAAGTAGAAACAATCCGCCCTTTCGCGTTGCGGGTGATGCGGAGCACGTATTGAGTTGCCGCGCACGAAATCGAAAGGTGGCTCATGCGCGTCCTTCGCCGTCTTGCGGCAATCTTCGTCGCCCAAGCTTTGCCGGCTGCCGCCATCGTCGCCGCGGCGGGCCTTGCGCTCGCCTCGCCCGCTGCCTTGGCGCAAACTCCGGAGCCCGCCCCTCGTCAGGTTCCGGCGCGCAATCTTGCGGTCCCCACGACGGTCAGCCCGCAAATGCAAAGGATCGTGAACGGGCCGTTGCGCGCGAACTGGGACCTCTTGCCCAAGACCGGCGAGGAATGGAAGGCGCTCGCGGACGCGGGCGCGGCCGCCACGATGAAGAATGTCCCCATCTGGCGCGAGCATCTTCACGTCAAGGTCGAGCCCGCCGTGATGGACGGGGTCAAGGCTTTCTGGGTGACGCCGGACGTCGTGGCGCCCGAAAATCGCGACCGCCTCCTCGTTCACGTGCATGGCGGCTGCTACGTCTTCGGCCCCGGCGAGGCCGGGACCGCCGAAGCCATCCTCATGGCGGGCTTCGGGCACATCAAGGTCCTCTCCGTCGATTACCGCATGCCGCCCGAGGCCTATTTTCCGGCCGCGCTCGACGACGCGATGACGGTGTGGAAGGCCGTCCTCAAGACAAACGACCCGAAGCGGGTCGGCTTCATCGGGACTTCGGCGGGGGGCGCGTTGACGCTCGAGATGGCGCTCCGCGCCAAGGAGCTCGGTTTGCCGCTTCCCGGCGCGATCGCCTCGGGCACGCCGATGTCGGATGTGACCAAGACCGGCGACACGTTCCATACAAATGAGATGGTGGACAACGTGCTCGTCTCGACGAGCGGCTTTTGTGACGCCGCCGCAGCTTTTTACGCGCACGGGCACGATCTCGCCGATCCGTTGCTTTCTCCGGTCAATGGCGACATGCACGGGTTTCCGCCGACCATCCTCACGAGCGGCACGCGCGATCTTCTCTTGAGCAACACCGTGCGGGTGCATCGCAAGCTCCGCAACGCGCGAGTGGATGCGTTCTTGCAGGTGTTCGAGGCGCAAGCCCATGCCGAATATCTGCGCGACGACACGGCACCCGAGACCAAGGAGGCCTTCGAGGAGATCGCCGGCTTCTTCGACAAGCATCTGGCCAAATAGGCGCAGCGCCGAGGACGCGAGGATCATTGCCGCGACGCGGTGCCGCGGACCGGTGAGACGCTCATTGAATTGGTTGAGCGTTCTGTGTGCCCAAGGCAGGGCTCGGCTGCAATTTTGTGGGGGCTCCTGCGGAATCGTGATTTGAGCCGCGCGGGTCGCCGCCCTATCTAGCCTGCCGGCGACTCTCAATCCAAGGACGCGAATCCTATGACGAATTTCCTTTGGCTGGCGCGGGACCGTCGCGAAATTCTTCAGCTTGCGCTTGCCGGCGGAGCGCTCGGCGCGTTCTCGGCGACGCCTTTTGCGGCCTTGGGGCAGACGATGGCGGGCGAGAAGATGAAGATCGCCACGATCGGGGCCGGTCGCGAGGGCGGCGCGCTCGGCACCTTGTTCGCCAAGGCCGGGCACCCCGTTATGTTCTCGTCGCGCAAGCCCGAGGAGCTCAAGGATCTGGTCGCGAGCGCCGGACCGATGGCACGCGCCGGTACGGTCGCCGAGGCAGTCGAATTCGGCGACGTCGTTTTCCTCGTCGTGCCTTACGCGGCGATCGAGCAGATCGGCAAGGATCATGGAAAGGCGCTCGCCGGAAAGCAGCTCGTCATCGACGTGTCGAACCCGATCGCGCGCCGCGACGGCGACGACCTCGTGAAATCCGTCGAGCAGCAGGGTGGTGCCGGCCTCGTCACCGCGAAGCTCATACCGGGCGTGCATCTCGTGCGCGCCTTCAACGCGATCAATTTTGCGGCGCTGGCGAAGGACGCGAACCGCGCGGGTGATCCCGTCGCCATCCCGATGGCGGGCGATGATCAGAAGGCAATCGAGCTCGCGAGCCGTCTGATCAAGGAGATCGGCTTCGAGCCGGTGCTCGTCGGCGGCCTCGACAAAGGCAAATATCTCGTTCCGGGAACGCCGCTGGGCGGCGAGCATACACCGGCCGAGATTCGCGAAATTGCCGCAAAGCTCAGCTGAGCCGCGACAAGAGAGGTCCGGGATGACCTCGATCGACCTCAGTGTCGCGCCGGCAAAAACCGGCGCCGGTTACCGGATGTTGCAACGTGTCGTCGCGGTGCGGCCGGATGAAGTGCGGGCCGTCCTGTGGTGTTGGCTCTACATCTTTGCGGTGCTCTCGTCGTACTACATCATGCGACCGATTCGTGACCAGATGGGGATCGCGGGCGGCGTGAAAAACCTACCCTGGCTTTTTGCCGGCACGCTCGCCGGCATGGTGCTCTTGAATATTCCCTTCGCCTGGCTCGTGAAGAAGCTGCCGCGCAGCCGTTTCATCCCGCTCACCTATCGTTTCTTCGCGGTGAACATCTTGATGTTCGCCGTGGCTCTGCACGTAGCGAGCCCCGAGCAGACGATCTGGGTCGGCCGCGTCTTCTTCATATGGGTGTCGGTCTACAATCTCTTTGTAGTGTCGGTGTTCTGGCAGCTCAATGTCGATCTCTTCAGCCCCGAGCAAGGCAAGCGCCTCTTCGGTTTCATCGCGGCCGGAGCCACTCTCGGTGCGCTTTTCGGCGCCTCGATCACCGCGACGCTGGCGCTTTATGTTTCGCCCATCTTCCTGTTGATTGGCGCCGCCCTGCTTTTGGAGGTCGCGGTCTTCGCGGTTTCGCGTCTCGCCAAGTTATCGCCGAGCTTGCAACGAACTCCGAGGGAGCATGAGAAGGCGCAAAATGATCAGCGAAAGGGCGATGAGCGGCCCGTCGGCGGTTCTGTATTCGCGGGCATGCTGCACGCCCTTGGCTCCCCTTATCTCCTGAGCGTCGGCGCGTTTCTACTCCTATATTCCATCACTTCGACATTCGCGTATTTTCAGCAGCAGGATATCGTCAGCCTCGCCATCAAGGAGCCCGGCGCCCAGACCGCGTTTCTCGCGTCGATTGATGTTGGCGTCAATTCGCTCGCCCTCTTCGTTCAGCTTTTTCTCACCGGCCGGGTCGTTACCATTCTCGGCGTGTCGCTCGCGCTCGCGCTCTTGCCGGTCTTGACCATGGCGGGTTTCGCCGGGCTCGCTTTCGCGCCGAGCCTCGGCATAGTTGCTCTCTTCCAGGTGATCAGAAGGGCGACCGATTATGCCATCACACGCCCGGTGCGCGAGGTGATCTACACGGTCGTGTCGCGTGAGGACCGCTACAAGGCGAAGGGTTTCATCGACACCTTCGTTTATCGCGTGGGCGATCAGATCGGCGCCTGGTCGGCCCCACTCCTGATGGCTTTGAGCTCATGGGCCGCCCCCCTGGCCGCGATCGCGGTTGCGGCCGCGTGGTTCATCAACGCTCTCTGGCTCGGCCAACGGCAACAGAAATTGGAGGCCGCAAGCACACACTCATGAGGGCCGCTGGTCCTTTCGGGCGGTTGCCGCTCTCACTCCGATCCTTTAAGGTCGCGCCTTGCCTTGGGCCCTTGACCCAAGCGGGCGTAGTTCAATGGCAGAACGGCAGCTTCCCAAGCTGCATACGGGAGTTCGATTCTCCTCGCCCGCTCCAATATCTGCAAGTCGCCCGCTACATGTGCGTGACTACCGGCTCCCGTGTTGTCGCCCATTACGAAATCGCCCGCGATGGCGCTCCGGAACCGGTTTGCGAGACGGTGTGGGGGCCCGCGAGCATGTCGAAGAGCCATAAAGCCGGACAACACGCGATCAGCATGAGAGTGCCGAGGTCGAATGTGATGCGAGCTGTGCCCGCGAGGGCGGCCGCCTGCCCGCCGATCAGGGGCCCGAGGATCGCGATCAGATAGAAAAGTGTGAAGAACACCCCCATGCCGACAGCCCGCGTCTCGGGCCGCAGCACGCGGCTCGGCAAGCTCATGATCGGTCCGGCGGAGATGCCGCATACGAGCCCGAGGCATGCGAAAGCCGGCACCACCATCTCGACGCGCGCCGCGACGAAAAGCAACGCGGCAAACGAAAGCAATCCACCGACGAGAACGAGCCGATGCCGACCGGTTCGATCTGCCAGTACGCCGCCAAGCGGAACGGAGGCCGCCACGAGCCAGAGCGTGAGGCTCGTCATCGAGCTCGCGGCCTGCACGGACCAGCCCCGCTCGACGAGCATCGAAGGCCCGAAGCTGAAGACCATGGCGATCGCGCCATTGTAAAGCCCCCAGATCAACCCTGCCGTGATCAACGCGAGCAAGGTCCCAGTGCTGGGTTTGGTCGGGTTCGCTGGGCTCGCCAGCTTTGATGCTGGTGGTGCACGATAAAGCCCGGCGAGGGCAGCCATTCCGGCTGCAGCGAGGAGGCTTGTGACCAAGAACGCCGAGGATGCGCCGCCAATTGCTGCGAGAGGGGGCAACAGAAGCAACGCCATGGCGATGCCGAACGGCCAGGAATTGACGAAGATCGCCATCGCGGTCGCAATCTCTTTGCCCGCGAACCAATCCGTCACCATTTTCGACATCAGCACATTCAAAAGAACGCCTCCGGTTCCGGAGAGGAGCCGACCCAGAAGCTCGAGGTGCCAACTGTGCGAAACAGCCATGATGAGCCCGCCGCCCGTCATCAAGGCCAGTCCTGTCACGACGACGAGCTTGTCTCCGTAGCGCTTGCCGATGGCGCCTCCGGGCAAGGCCAGGACAATGCCGGGAGAAAGGTAGAGACCGATCAATAGACCAATATCGGCGATGCCGATGTCGAGCTCATGGCGAAGCATCGGCGCCACGGCCGCGACGCTCTGAAACTGCAGCGCCATCGCGGTTCTCACCACGAAAAGCAGCGCCAGGACTTTCCACCGGCCGGGCATCGGTCATCTCCGCAGAGCTTGGAATCGGGAAAATGGCAAAGACCAACACGGCATGCTGCTGTTTCAATCTGAATGCAAAAGCTCACATTCCGGACTTGAGGGCAATTTCCTTCGGTCGCGCCTCATTATCGGATGGCGCTGCGGGACCGCTCATGCCGCGCGGCGTGATTTGATTCGCTTTGCATCTTCCGGCGGGAGCTCTTGGCGAGCTATTTTTAAATCGTAGTGAGTCTGAAGGTTGAGCCAGAACTCGGCGCTGTTTCCGAAAAACAGGCTAAGCCGAAGCGCCGTGTCCGCGGTGATGCGCCGCCTGTTGTGGACGATCTCAGCTATTCGATTGGGCGAGATTCCAACGGCCTTTGCAAGCTTGTTCTGCGACAGGCCATACTCGATCAAAAACTCTTCCTTCAGCATCTCACCTGGCGTTACCGCCGCGAATTCCTGTCCTGTCATCTTCGTCGCTCATCGGTGGTAGTCCAGGAGTTGGACCTCATGTGGCTCGCCCTCAATCCATCTAAAAATGATCCGCCACTGATCGTTGACGCGTATCGAATGGAAAACCTTTAATCGCCCTTGTAATTTCTCCAGACGATTTGATGGTGGCACCGCGAGGTCGTTCAATCGATGCGCCGCGTTGAGGGCCTCGAGTTTGCGTTTGGCCGGCCGTGCGATGCCTTGGAAACGCTTGACAACTTCATCATTAAACAATTCCTTGGTCCATGCATCGCCGAACGAGCGGATCATGCGGGACGAGTATACCGAATACCGGTATGCTGCTCAAGCATTTCCGCTTATCGCCCCTCACTTCCCCCGCGCGATTGCGAGAGCGGTTCTTGCGGCCTCGCGAATGATGACGAAATCGCTCGAGACGGTAATGAGCTGGAAGCCTTGCTTGGCGAGCTCGTTGGCGCGCGCGGCCGAGACAGCGAAGGCGCCGCAGAATTTGCCTGCCGCCTTGGCGCGCGAGAGCACATGCTTGAACGCGTTGTCGACTTCCGCGCCCGAGGGATCGTAAGCGGCGCCGTTGCTCAACGTGATCGATAGATCCGACGGGCCGACGAAGACGCCGTCGATGCCCGGCACGGCGAGAATGTCGTCGACCGCCGCGATGGCTTCGCGCGTCTCGATCATGGCGATCGCGAGAGAGAAGTCGTTCGCCTGCTTGAGATAATCCTGGGGTGCGAGGCCGGTGAGCGCAAGCGCACGCGCCGGCCCCCAGGAGCGCTCGCCGAGCGGCGGGAATTTGGTGAAGCTCACAAATTGTCTCGCATCGGCGACCGAGTTGATCATCGGCGCGATCACGCCCGTGGCGCCGAGATCGAGGAAGCGCGCCGCAAGCGCGAAATTGCCGACCGGAATGCGCCCGATGACCGGCACGCCGATCGAGGAGACCACGGCGAAGCCGCGCGCCATGGCGTTGTCGTCGAACATGCCGTGCTGGCCATCGAAGACGACGGCGTCATAACCCTCGCGCGCGAAGATGTCGGCAAGCACCGGCTCGGCAATGCCGAGCCAGGCCACATGGACGGGCGAGCCTGAGGAAATCTTTGCCGCGACGTGATAGGCGCTCGAAATCATGATCAGCTTCTTTTCTCTGAGTTGAACTTCAGCTTGGCGGAGGCCCGACGGCCTCGGCGCTACCGCCCCGCCTCGATCTCAGCCACGGCTTTCGCCAGGAGCTCCTGGCATTTCGCGGCAGCTTCCGGCGCGCTGCGCTCGATGCCCTTTGCCTTGAGATCGGCAATCACCTTGAGGATCAGACGCTCATCGCTCTTGCCCAGATACTCCGGCTCGATGAGAGTCAACGTGTAGGCCTGTGCTTCCGCTCCCTCGAGGTCCAGGAGGCTCGCGGCCCAGGCCCCGAGGAGCTTGTTGCGGCGGGCCACGGCCAGGAACCGGAGCTCCTCGTCATGAGCGAACTTGGCCTCGAAGCCCTCCTCGCGCTTGTCGAAGGTGGTCATAGTCGTGTCCTCTCCGGCTCGGAGCGCGACATCTCGCACGCGGCGAAGCCGAGATCAATGCGAGACGCAGCAGGCAGGATGATTGTGCCATGCGCCCCGATCGGATAGGTTGGCGGCTCCAAGTCTTGCGGGGGCGCAGCGCCGATGCAAGTCGGTGCGCTCGTGCCCATATGAGGGGAGGGGCCGGCGCGCCACGACAAAGGAGACCCATCCTTTCCATGGATTATCTCAAACCACGGTATGTCCCGATGAATCGCCGCCGCCGTATCTATGAAGGAAAGGCGAAAGTCCTTTTCGAGGGGCCCGAGCCCGGCACTTTGATCCAGCATTTCAAGGACGACGCCACCGCCTTCAATGCCAAGAAGCATGAGGTCATCGACGGCAAGGGCGTGCTCAACAACCGCATCAGCGAATTCCT